>NZ_CP133777.1:3192856-3512141 GCF_034347385.1 Actimicrobium sp. CCC2.4
ACACCAAAAGTCGATGCCAAGGACAAGCCTACCGTCGTCGCGCTGCGTGAAATCGCTGCAGGCAAAGTCGGCATTGAGATGCTCAAGAAAGTCCCGAACTGAGCAACGTCCCCCGTAATTCGAATGACCCTGGCGCAGTGAATGGACCGGTATGAACCTGACTCCTGCAGACTCCCTGATATCGGCTTTGACCAGCCGCATTGCGCCTGAGCGCCTGACGCCGAAAACGCCAGGCGCTTTCTTTTCTCCCGACCCGGGCAACCCGGTCACGCCTGGCGTGGCGTCGGTCAGCCAGCTCAACGCCAAACTCTCTGAATACCTGTCGCCCTCGGACCTGAAAAAGGTCAAGGAAGCCTATCGCTTTTCGGATGAAATGCACCTGGGCCAGATGCGCGTGTCCGGCGAACCGTACATTTCGCATCCGATTGCCGTGGCCGAAATCTGCGCTGACTGGAAGCTCGATGCGCAAGCGATCATGGCGGCATTGCTGCATGACGTGATGGAAGACCAGGACGTCAAGAAAGAGGAACTGATCGAGCGCTTCGGTGCGCCGGTTGCGGCGCTGGTCGACGGCTTGTCCAAGCTCGAAAAAATCGAATTCCAAAGCCAGATCGAAGCCCAGGCCGAGAACTTCCGCAAGATGCTGCTGGCAATGGCGCGCGATGTGCGCGTGATCCTGATCAAGCTGGCTGATCGCCTGCACAACATGCGTACGCTCGGCTCGATGAAGCCCGAAAAAAAGCGGCGTATCGCCGGCGAGACGATGGAAGTCTACGTGCCGATTGCACACCGTCTTGGCTTGAACAATATTTACCGCGAACTGCAAGACCTGTCGTTCTCGCACCTGCATCCGCTGCGCTACCGCACGCTCGCCAAGGCCGTCAAAGCGGCCCGTGGCAACCGCCGCGAAGTCGTCAGCAAGATCATGGAGTCGGTCAAGAACACGCTGCTGTCGGCTGACATGCAGGCCCAGGTCTACGGTCGCGAAAAAACGCTGTACGGCATTTATCGCAAGATGCGCAGCAAGCGCCTGTCGTTTTCCCAGGTGCTGGATGTCTACGGCTTTCGTATCGTCGTCGACAACTTCGCCCACTGCTATGTCGCGCTCGGAACACTGCATGCGCTGTACAAGCCAATGCCGGGCAAGTTCAAGGATTACATCGCGATCCCCAAGCTCAATGGCTATCAGTCGCTGCACACGACACTGATCGGCCCGTACGGCACGCCAGTCGAATTCCAGATTCGCACCCAGGAAATGCACCGTGTCGCCGAATCCGGCGTCGCCGCGCACTGGCTTTACAAAGATGACGAGAACAGCCTGACTGACCTGCAGCAACGCACCCATGCGTGGCTGCAATCGCTGCTCGACATCCAGAAACAGACCGGTGATTCGGCCGAATTCCTCGAGCATGTGAAGGTCGACCTGTTCCCGGATTCAGTTTATGTGTTCACGCCGAAATCGAAAATCATCGCGCTGCCGCGTGGAGCAACCGCACTCGACTTTGCGTACTCGATCCATACCGATATCGGTGATCAAACCGTCGCCACACGCATCAACCACGAACATGCACCGCTGCGCACCGAACTGCGCAACGGCGATATCGTCGAAATCATCACATCAGCCAGTTCACGCCCGAGCCCGACCTGGCTGACCTTCGTGCGGACCGGCAAGGCCCGTTCGGCGATCCGGCATCATCTGCGCACGATCAACCTGTCGGAATCGGTCGAACTGGGCGCACTGCTACTCGGTCAGGCACTGGCGGCGCTGAACCTCGATTCGACTATCCCTGCCCCGGCGGTAGAGCGACTGCTCAACGAATCGAGCGCCCGCTCACTCGATGAACTGCATGCCGACATCGGCATCGGCAAGCGCATGGCGGCACTGGTGGCGCGCCACATCATGGGCCTCAATGACACGATGGGCCAACCGTTGCAGGCGCGAATCACCGGCAAGGCAAATGACGTCCCCACCAAGCTCGACCCCGTCATCATTTACGGCAGTGACGGCGTGGCAGTGCAATTGGCACAATGCTGCCTGCCCATCCCCGGCGACAAAATCACCGGCCAGCTCAAACGCGACCAGGGTCTGGTCGTGCACAGCCAGGAATGTGATGTCGCACGACGCAGTCGTGACAAGGAGCCGGAACGCTGGATCGATGTGGTGTGGGGCGATGACCTGAACCGGCGCTTCGATTGCCGGGTGGTCGTGCTGATCACCAACGAACGCGGTGTGCTGGCAAGAGTCGCCGCAGAGATCGGTGAATCCGATGCCAATATCACATTCGTCGGGATGGATGAAGACCACGATTCGATCATGACGCAATTGCGTTTTACGGTGCAGGTCGAAGACCGCGTTCATCTGGCGCGCATGATGCGCAACGTCCGCAGTACGCCTGGCGTGACGCGTATCTTGCGCGAGCGCGGCCAGTGGAGCAATTCAGCCAACTGACCGCTGGCGACCGGCATCAGTGCGCTGCCGGCGCCGGGTAGGTCACCTCGAGTATCTGTAATTCTTCAATCCCCGACGGCGTCTTCAGCGTAATCGTATCGCCTTCGCGCGACTTCGTGATGGCCCGCGCCACCGGTGAAATCCAGCTGATCTTGCCATGCAAAGGATCAAGCTCATCGATCCCGACAATGGTGATCACATGCTGCTCTCCGGCGCTATTCTCGTAGCGCACCGTCGCGCCAAAAAACACTTGTTCATTGCCATGATGGAGGGTCGGGTCGACCACCTCGGCAAGGTCGAGGCGCTTGGTCAGGAAGCGGATGCGCCTGTCGATTTCGCGCAGGCGCCGCTTGCCGTAAATGTAGTCACCATTTTCGGACCGGTCACCATTCGAGGCCGCCCAATGGACGATGTGCACGACCTCCGGCCTATCGACATCGATCAGGTGTAGCAACTCTGAGCGCATGCGCTGGAAGCCGGCAGGCGTCATGTAGTTGCGGGTACCGGCCGGAATGTCCGGCAACGCGAGCGCATCGTCATCGTCGTCGTCATCGGATTCCTTGACAAATGCCTTGTTCATCGTGATTCGCTTCAGACCCGCCGGGTGCCAGTATAAGGAACGGCCGTCGTACCGGTTTCGAGGGTGAAGCCGGCACCGCTGTCGCGGCCAAGTGTCTTGACCAGAAATGGCATCAATTCTTTTAGCATAGCCTCGAGTCCGAACGGCGGATTGATCACGAACATACCGCTGCTATGCAAACCGAATCCATCCGGTGAGGCTTCGGCGATCGACAAGGTGACATTGAGCCAGCCGTTGGCCTGCAGACGCTTGAGCTTGTCGGGCAACTGGCGCGACTCCATCCGGTGCAGCACCGGATACCAGACCGCATACGTACCGGTGGCGAAGCGCCCCAACGCATCCTGCAGCGTGTCCTTGACGCGCTTGTAATCGGACTTGTCTTCGTAAGGAGGATCGATCAATACCAGTCCGCGCCGCGATGGTGGTGGCAGCAGCGCCTTCAGGCCGAGGAAGCCGTCACCCTTCTGGATCATGATGCGCTTGCCGCGCACCGTGGCGCGTACGCCCTGCTCCGCCGCATGGGCTTCGACCTTGCGGAAATTATCCTGCAGGATACGGGCGTCCGACGGATGCAGTTCAAACAGGCGCAAGCGGTCGGCTTCGCGCATGACCTTGTCGGCCACATACGGCGAACCCGGGTAATAGCGCAGCTTCCCGCTCGGATTCATTTTCTTGATCATCTGTATGTATTCATGCAGGACCGGAGGCAAGTCCTTGCGGCTCCACAGCGGCGCAACACCGCTTTCGAATTCGGCATTCTTGGCCGCGTAACCGCCATCGAGGGCATACACACCGGCACCGGCATGGGTATCGATGTACATGTAGGGCGTGTCTTTTTGATTGAGGTAACGCAGCAGCTGCATCGTCACGACGTGCTTGAGGACGTCGGCATGATTGCCCGCATGGAAGGCATGGCGGTAACTCAACATAACTTGGATCGATCTTGGTAAGGGGATGAAAGGAGGCGCGGCTGGCTGCGGCAATCCTGTGAATGACGCATTTTAACAAGTCCCGACCGCAACAAGTAATTGCACTGCAATCAGCGCAACGAAAAGTGCCCGAGCTGACGCCAGCGCTCCTGGCGTTTTTGCAGCGCGGTCGTAGCGCACAGCAAAATGAACGATAGCGCCAATAGCAATAGTGCGAAGCCGTGGGCATCCGGATAGTTCAATTTTTGCGCCTCGTCGTACAACGCAATCGAGGCCACCCGCGTCACGCCCGGAATGCCGCCGCCCAGCATCAGCACGACGCCGAACTCGCCGATCGTGTGGGCGAAGGCCAGGATCGCGCCCGAGTAGACACCGGCTTTTGATAGCGGAAGCAACACGTGCAGAAAAGCCTGCCAGCGGGTCATGCCCAGCGAATAAGCCGCCTGGGCGATCTCCGGACGCAACATCCGGAATGCCGCCATCACCGGTTGCAACGCAAACGGCAAACTGTAGACGCACGAGCCGATCACCAGTCCGGCAAAGGAAAACGGCAAGGTCTGCCCGAACAACTGTTGCCACCACTGCCCGAGCGCATGCTGTGGCGACAGCAGCGTCAGCAGATAGAAACCGATCACGGTAGGCGGCAACACCAGCGGCAGCGACATCAGGATTTCCAGCAGCAAGGCGGCGCGGTGCCGGGTCGTTGCCAGCCACCAGCCCAGCGGCAGCACGATCAGCATCAGGATCACGGTCGAGACAGCCGCAAGCTGAAGGGTCAGCCCGAGCGCCACCCACAACTCATCCGGCAATAGCCAGACCGGTGTGATCACCGCCGCAACCCGGGCAACACGAAGCCGTACTTGAGCAAAATCGCCCGGCCACTTTCACTGCGCAGGAAGTCCACATATTGCCGGGCCAGCGGATTGCTGCGCCCCCGGTCCGTCACGATCGCGCCCTGCTCGATGAGCGGATACCAGCTCTGGGGCACCGTCCAGCTGCGGCCGGGCCGCGCCACGCCGGGCTTGAAATGGGCCGCGCTGATCAAGCCGACCTGCGCGTTGCCGGTCGCGATGAATTGCCCGGTCTGGGCGACGTTATCGCCAAATACCAGACGCGGCTGAATCGCCTCCCATACACCAGCATGCTGCAAGGCATCGCGCGCAGCACGACCGTATGGCGCGAAATCGGGGTTGGCAATCGCAATCCGCTTCACCCGCGCATCGTCGAACAGCTTGAATCCTGCCGCCGGATCGAGCGCCATGTCGGCCGTCCACAGCACCAGTTGGCCATGGGCATACGTGATCAGCGAAGACAGGTCGGCGTGCCCGGCCTTGGCCAGTGCAACCGGATAAGCCAGATCGGCCGACAGAAAGACGTCAAACGGCGCGCCATTGGTGATCTGCGCATAAAAATTTCCCGATGAACCAATGCTGGCCGTCACCGCGACATCCCCGTGCGCAACAGAAAACCCTGCGTTCAATTCATCGATGCACTGTGCCAGATCGGCCGCCGCGGCGATCTGCAGAGCAGGCTTCGCCTGCGCCTGACCGACACAAAGCAGCAGTCCAAACAGCAAGGAAAACGTCGATCGAAAAAAGCGTGAAGAGGTCATGGCGGGAAATTAAAAACGGGACACCGGATTGTAGCAAGCCCTTGCCGCTACCGGCGCACGGACCTGCTTCGATCAAATCAGCAGGCATCCGTCATGCCTTGCGCGGAATAGGCGTGCATTGCTTTTCTATGCATTTTTTCTGTGGTCACCGAACTTGTCTGTTTGTCAGTGCCACTGATCGCTACAACAATTTTAGTTGTCATAAAACTACTTTAAATAGGAAATCCATGAATATCTCCTCACTCGTACTGCTGATTACAACCGCCAGCCTGCTTGCTTCGGCAAGTGTCCATGCCACCGAACCAAGCGCCAGCGCCAGTGGCAACGTGGCAATTCAAAACACCATCAAGGGCAACATCAGCCTCGGTACCAACGGCAGCTCCACCTCTTTTGCACGCAACGCCGAAGCCGCCACGGCCAAAGTCGGCACCAGCGCAAATTACCAACCCCATTTCCGCGAAGTCAACGCCAGCACCGCTGGCCAGGCAAGTACCGACAGCGCCGGCATGGCCTACAACACCAGCACCGGCTCAGGTTACGGAACGGCCAGCTCAATGGGCAGCGCCCGCACGCTAATCGCCGGCAGCACCGCGATACACGGCGTCACACAAGGCCTCAATGGCGGCAGCGCAAGCGTACAGACCGATAACCGCATCGTCGCCGGCACCAACCAGGGCAGCTATGCAGAAGGACAAACCAAGTCCGGCTTCGACCTGCAACTGCATTACACCCGCAACGCCGGCCCTTCATCGGTGAGCATCAGCGATGACAAGTCCGGTTTTGTGAGCGCCGCCAATAGCAGCGGTGCGCTGAAAGACATGAATGCCGCCGGTGTCGCCAGCATCGGCTCTGCCGGCCAGTTCTTTGTCCGCGCCAATCTGGCCGGATCCACCGGCAGCACCAGCGCTCCGTGACCGAAGCGCCCACTGCATCCAAGGAGAAATCATGACGATCAAGACATGCATCCTGCTGGCAAGCCTTTCCACGATAGCAATGACGGGCAACAATGCCTGCGCCGACGGTATTCCGCTCCAGCCGGCCTGGGCACTGTCCGGGCCGGTAGCCACACCCGGCACTAAAAAATCAGCAGCAGTGACTGCCCGGGCCAATGCGAGGGCAGAAGCCGCAGCCAATTCATCGAGTAGCGGTGGCGCAGCACAAGGCGTCGGCAGTCAGGGTCAATCGCTCTCGATTGACAGCCACGCCAGGTACGAAGCCCAGGCACGTAGTCCCGTTGCCACCGCGATGGCACCGGCACTGACCAGCAGCAACGACACCTGTATGGGATCGACCTCGGTCGGTGCCAGCGCGGTCTCGTTCGGCTTCAGCGTCGGCAGCAGCTGGACTGACAGCAACTGCCTGATGCTGAAAAATGCCCGCGAAATCTGGAACATGGGCTTCAAGGGTGCGGCGCTGGCACGGCTGTGCATGGACAAGCTGAACCGGGAAGCGTTCGAAGTCACCGGCGTGCATTGTCCTGACCGGGAAGCCGCGACGCTACCCGGAAATCCCACCGCCGGTCTCCATGGAGCCGATGCGAACTATCGCTATTAATGACGCGCTCGACGACACCCCTGTTCTGGAAGGACGTACCGTGAACCACACTTTTGCCAGTCTCGCGCTGGCCCTCCTGTCCATCACCGGACCGGCTTCTGCGGATAGCGTGTCCGATGCCGCCAACGGTATCGAGGTCACGAAAATGGCGCTCGGCTCGGGCACGCCGGCGATGTCGACCAGCGGCACCGAAACAGCCCGGCTGGTCGGCGATGGCCTGTATCACGTGCCGAACTATCTACCCGGCTTTCCGACCGCAGCGACCATCTGGCCGCGCGCGCTATCGCTGTCGTGCGAACCGGAATCGGCGGAGGACAAACTGACCTGCGACGGCTTCCAGGTGATTCCTGCGCTGGGTCGTGGCGAGTACATTTTCGTCCGGCCGGAAAGAAAACTCCTGCCGGTGATCGTCACTGTTCCAGCACCAGCACCAGCGCCGGCCCCCATCGAGGTCACGCACAAGAAACCGCGCGGCTGAGATGGTCCTCGTCAGCCTCGCGACGGCATCGATCTGTTTTTTGGGAGCCTGTTATCCGGCACTGGTCGGCAAGACGACGCCGGCCGGCACGTTTTCGCTGTCACTGCAACGGACTCCGGAGCCCGGCTATGGCGGCGACGTGCTGGTCTATCATGAAGACCGGCAAAACCTGTGGGCCATCCATCGGGTCTACACACGCAACGCCTCGGAACACCGGATCGAGCGGCTCAATGATCAGCGGACCGAGCAACGCCGCAGCGTCACGCAAGGCTGCATCAACGTGATGCCCGAGGTCTACCGCAAGCTGGTCGATTGCTGCAGCAACGACATCCTGGTCATCCACTGACCAAGCTCTTATCGGGTCTGGCCACGCAATGTCTGCACGCGCTCGCGCAGCAAATCGGGCGTGACCTCGCCCGGCGGCAAGGCTGCACCCGCAACCAGCATCAGTCGCGACCGCAAGCCGCGCCGGAATACGCGATCAAACGGGTTGCTCTTTGCCCGTGAAAACAGGCTTCCCCACAGACCGCACAAGGCCAGCGGGATCACCGGCACCGGCGAACGCTGCAGGATTTTCATGATGCCGCCACGGAAGACATTGATTTCACCCGTCACGGTCAGTTTCCCTTCCGGAAAAATGCAGATCAGCTCGCCATTGTCCAGCGCCTGCGCGATGGCGGTGTAGGCGTTTTCCATCACCACCGGATCTTCGCTGGCGGGAGCGATCGGAATCGCGCGGGCGCTCCTGAACACCCGGGACAGCAGTGGAATCTGAAAGATGCGGTGGTCCATCACGAAGCGGATAGGCCGCGGACTGGCCGCCAGGATCACGAACGCATCGACATAGCTGACGTGATTGCAAACCAGTACCGCAGCCCCCTGCGCCGGAATATGCGCGGCGTCGATACTGCGCACCCGATGAATCGTGTGGATCAATAACCAGGCGAGGAAGCGGATCAGGAACTCCGGCACCAGCGAATAAATATAGAGCGCCACCAGCGCATTGAGCAGTGCGGTGATCAGGAACAATTGCGGAATCGTCACGCCGTTCTTGAGCAGCAGCATCGCCAGCAGGGCCGCCACCACCATGAACAACGCATTGAGGATATTCATGCCGGCAATCGTGCGCGACAGGTGGCGGGGATCGCAGCGGGTCTGGATCAGCGCAAACAGCGGCACGATGTACAGTCCGCCCGAAACACCGATCATCAGGCAGGAAAACAGGATGCGCAGGCTCCCGGTTTGCGCCAGAAAGCCGGCCACGTCGACCGGTAACGTGTTGGTGTAAGCGAGGCTGGACAGGAACAGTTCGACACCGAACACCGACAGCCCGATCGAGCCGAATGGCACCAGCCCGATCTCGATACGATGACCGGACAGCCGTTCGCACAGCAGCGAGCCGGCACCGATTCCGAGCGAAAATACCGTCAGCAGCAACACGAACACGCCGTGATCGCCGTGCAGATAATTTTTGGCATACAGCGGAAATTGCGCAAGGACGATCGCGCCATAAAACCAGAACCAGGAATTGCCCAGCAGGGATAAAAACACCGTCCGGTTCTGGCGCGAATAATTCAGGTTGCGCAAGGTCTCGGTGAACGGATTCCAGTTCACTTTCAGGTCCGGCACCGGCGCTGGCGATGGCGGGATCGCGCGACTTAACAGCCAGCCCAGCACGGCTAGCACCAGCGTCCCTGCAGCGATCAGTTCGACACCCCACGGCTTATGCACGATCAGCAGCGCGCCCAGAATTTCGCCGAGCAGGATGCCGACGAAGGTACCGCTCTCGACCAGTCCGTTGCCACCGACCAGCTCGGTGCGCCGCAGGTGCTGCGGCAGGTATGCATATTTGACCGGCCCGAACAGTGTCGAGTGCAAACCCATGCCGACAATGGCCAGCACCAGCAAGGGCAGGTTGTGCGTCATCCAGCCGAAGCCGGCCAGCGCCATGATGGCGATCTCGAGCAGCTTCACCAATCGTGCGACGCGGCCCTTGTCAAACTTGTCAGCCAGTTGACCGGCCGTGGCCGAGAACAGCACGAATGGCAGAATGAACAGGCCCGGAATCAGGTTGGTCAGCAGGACCGGATCGAGCGTGGTCCAGCTCAGCGCGTCGTAAGTCAGGATCGTCAGCAACGCCGTCTTGAAGACGTTATCGTTGAGCGCGCCCAAAAATTGCGTCCAGAAAAACGGCGCAAAGCGCCGCTCAGTCAGCAACGCGAACTGGCTTCGCGCAGGCCCTACCGGCTCTCTGGAACTCAGGCGATCACCGCAGCCAGCGCGGCTCCACTCAGGTAGGCATTTTCAATTTTTCCGGCGCCGTCGAGTCCGGCGGCGAACCAGTCGCCACAGGCACCGATGCGCAATTTTTTATTCCACAGGCAATCGTCTTTCAGGGTGGTCGCGGCCTGCGCGTAGCGCCAGCGATGCACGGTCGAAAATACCGGCTGCACCTGGCTGCCGGTGGCTTCATGGAATGCCTTCAATAGTTTTTCGCGGACCCGGTCCGGCTCGTCTTCCAGATGCTCGATGCTCCATGCCGCCGAGGCCTGGCCGATCCAGTGTTCGCCCGGACGACGGCCCGGTTTGGACGCATCGTGCGCCAGCCATGACAACCGCGAATTGTTGACCCAGGCACCGTCGTAGCCCAGCTCCAGCGAATCCTGGAACGCGGCCATCAAGGTCCAGCACGGCACCAGAAAGACTTTTTTGGCGGCCTTTGCGAAGGCCGGTACGACCTCCAGCAACGCAGTCGCCTGATCGGCCGGTACGGCCACGATGACGGCATCGAACGGCCCGGCGCTGGCCGCGACCGGTACCGTGTCGCAGTGCACGGCCAGCAGCCACTGCTCTCCGTGGGCTTCGATATGGTCGACCCGTTGTCCGGTTCGTACGTCCAGCCCTTGTGCCAGATGCACGCCAACCGAGCGCATGCCCGGCACACCGACATGGCGGCTACCCGCCTTGCCGGCCTCGGTCGCGGTGCCGTGGTCGAGTGCGACAAACTTGCCTTGCCAAGGCGCGACCCAGCCGGCTTTGGTCCAGCTGGCGACATCTTCCTTAAAGGTGTCACTGCTGGCCGTAAAGTACTGCGCGCCGTGATCGAAGCCACCGAAGTCGGTCTGGCGGGTACTCATGCGCCCGCTAACCGCATGGCTTTTTTCGTAGACGATAACGCTGTGTCCCTGCTCGTGCAAACGACGGGCACAAGTCAGGCCGGACAGACCGGCGCCGATGATGGCGATATGCATGATGCTAGCTCCCTGAAAAAACGACCGCTTCCGGACGTCCTCGTACAAATGAAAATGCCGTTACAGACTGCCTTTGTTCAGGCAAGCAGTAACGGCGCAGTGATGGTCGCAGTGATGGTTAGTCCGGACAAGTTATTCGTCGCCTTCGGCAGGCCAGTCGCGGATATAGGCTTTCAGCATTTTGTTTTCGAAACTCTGCGCTTCGACGACAGCGCGGGCGACGTCGTAAAACGAAATCACGCCCAGCAGCATCTTGGCATCGAGGACCGGCACGTAGCGTGCATGGCGCTCCAGCATCAGGCGGCGCACTTCATTGATTTCGGTTTCCGGCGTGACCGTGATCGGATGGTCATCCATGTGCTTGCGTACCAGGGTCTTACCGATTTCACCGCCGTTTTCGTGCAGTGTTTTCATGACTTCACGAAAGCTCAGCATGCCGACCAGTTCGCCGAACTCCATGACAACCAGCGAGCCGATATCTTTTTCGGCCATCGTGATGACGGCTTCGAGCATCGGTGTTTCGGGTGTGACGGTGTAGAGGATATTGCCCTTGACTTGCAGGATTTCAGATACTTTCATTTTTCGCGTCCTGGCTCGTTGTTGTTCTATCGTTTGCAATGTAGCGCAAGCAGGTCGAAAAATCTAGCGCGCTTCCGGCCACTGCCGGCATGCTCTGCCGCAAGTGCTAGGATTCAGCCATTCCAGACAGGAGACACAGCCCCATGAGCGGACCCCAGTACCCCGGATTCGATACCCTTGCGCTGCACGCCGGTGCCGCCCCCGATCCTGCCACCGGCGCGCGCGCCACACCGATCTACCTGACCAGTTCGTTCGTCTTCAAGGACTCGGACCATGCAGCGTCACTGTTCAACATGGAGCGTTCCGGCCATGTGTATTCGCGTATCTCGAACCCGACCAACGCGGTGCTGGAAGAACGCATCGCCGCGCTCGAAGGCGGCGTCGCCGGCCTGGCCACTGCCAGCGGCCAGGCCGCAATGCACCTCGGGCTGGTGACGATTGCCGGCGCCGGTTCGCACATCGTCGCGTCGCGCGCGCTGTACGGCGGCTCGCAAAATCTGCTCGGCTATACGCTCAAACGCTTCGGCATCGAGACCACCTTCGTCGATCCGCGCGACCTCGATGCCTGGCGCGCCGCGATCCGTCCGAACACCAAGGTCCTGTTCGCCGAAACCCTGGGCAATCCCGGCCTCGACGTGCTCGACATCGATCGCGTCGCGGCGCTGGCGCATGAACACTACCTGCCGCTGATGGTCGATGCGACCTTCACAACGCCCTACCTGCTGCGTCCGTTCGATCATGGCGCGGACCTGATTTTTCATTCGGCCACCAAATTCCTGTGCGGTCACGGCACTGCCATCGGCGGCCTGCTGGTCGATGGCGGCACCTTCGACTGGCAACTGGCCTACGAAAAAACCGGCCGCTTTGCCGAGCTGTGCGAACCCTATGAGGGCTTCCACGGCATGGTGTTTTCGGAAGAATCGACGGTCGCGGCGTTCGCGCTGCGGGCACGTCGCGAAGGCTTGCGCGACTTCGGTGCGGTGATGAGTCCGCACAATGCATTCGCGATTTTGCAGGGCATCGAAACCCTGGGCCTGCGCATGGACCGGCATGTTGCCAATACCCGCAAGGTGGTCGACTTCCTGGTCGCGCATCCGGCCGTGGAATCGGTTTCGTATCCGGAACTGCCGTCGCATCCGGATCATGCACTGGCCAAAAAACTGTTGCCCAAAGGCTGCGGTGCGGTCTTCACGTTCAGCATCAAGGGCGACCGCGCAGCCGGCCAGCGCTTCGTCGAGGCACTGAAAATATTCTCGCACCTGGCCAATGTCGGCGATGCGAAATCGCTGGTCATCCATCCGGCTTCGACCACGCATTTTCGGGTACCGACCGGCCAACTGCTGGCCTCCGGGATTACCGAAGGTACGATGCGGCTGTCGGTCGGGCTCGAAGATATCGACGACCTGATCGAGGATCTGGCCATCGGCCTGAAGGCCTCGCAACGCATCCCGAAAGGAGCCTGACATGCTGCTCAATGTTGCCGGCCATGATGCCTATTGCTACACCGGCGGCAAGCCGTTCGATGCCGCCTTGCCGACCGCTGTGTTCCTCCACGGCGCGCAGCACGACCACTCGGTCTGGATCCTGCAGACGCGTTACTTTGCCCATCATGGCTTTGGCGTGCTGGCCATCGACCTGCCCGGCCACGGCCGCAGCAAAGGTGCGCCGCTGGACTCGATCGAGGCAATGGCCGACTGGCTGCTGGCCGTGCTCGATGCGGCCGGCGTCACGCACGCGATGCTGGTCGGCCACAGTATGGGCTCGCTGATCGCGCTGGAAACCGCACACCGCGCGCCGGCACGGGTCGACAAGCTGGCGCTGCTGGCATGCGCGTATCCGATGAAAGTGTCGGAGGCATTGCTCGACGCGGCGCTCCACGACGAGCCGCGTGCCATCGACATGGTCAACATCTGGTCGCATTCGGGCATCGCGCAAAAACCATCGTCACCGGGGCCGGGATTTTCGGTCACCGGTGGCAACCAGCGGCTGATGCAGCGACTGGCCGCCGGCAATACGGCCGCCCTCTTCCACACTGATTTCGTTGCCTGCAACAGCTATGCGCAGGGCATGGAGGCGGCGGCTGCCGTGACATGTCCGACGCTCTTTTTGCTGGCGCAGCAGGACCAGATGACACCGCCGCGTGCCAGTGCCGCACTGATCGCGGCAATACCGGCGGCACGGGTC
Organism: Actimicrobium sp. CCC2.4; assembly: GCF_034347385.1. NCBI lineage: Bacteria > Pseudomonadati > Pseudomonadota > Betaproteobacteria > Burkholderiales > Oxalobacteraceae > Actimicrobium > Actimicrobium sp. CCC2.4. Next base: position 3,206,473 of record NZ_CP133777.1, read on the forward strand.
GAAAGACTAGCCGGTTGTGGCCATGCGTTGATGGCTGAACAGCCGGATGCGGTGCTGGCCAGCTTGTTCGGGTTTGCGATGGCGACGATCACGCTGACGTCGCACTCAGCTTGAACGGCCGCACCGGCTCGTGATCAAAGTACGCGGCCAGGCTCTGGTCGAGACCCCGCTCGATCGCGCTTTCGACGTGCGTTGCCAGCGGTGACGCACTGAACGCATCGAACACGAACAGCTGGTAGATATCGGCCAGCTTGAGTTGCTGCGGATTGACCAGCAAGGTCCAGCGATCCAGGCTGCCATTGTCGGATTTGGCCCAGCGCAGTCGCCGCTTGGGCGTCTCGTTGCGGATGCGTCCCACCCAGCCGGCGTCCAGCATCTGCTCGAGCAACTGCTCTGACTCATCAAAACCCAGCCGGGTCCCGTTGCGGATCATCGTGGCATTGACTTCGGCGGAACTGGCCACGCTGCGCGCCCGGTACAGCATGCGCAGGATATCGATCGCATCGACGAAGGCACTGCCGGGCCGCGCGACATGCCACCAGCGTTCGTATTTGACGACCGGCAAGGCCGCTGCCAGTAACGCGCCGCCTAGCGTGATCATCCAGAACATGTAGATCCACAGCAGGAAAATCGGCACTGCCGCCACCGAGCCGTACACCATTGTGTAGGTTGGAAACCGGACCACGTAGGTGGCGAACACACGCTTTGCAATTTCGAAAGCGACGCCGGCCAGCAAGCCGCCCCACAACGCATCAGGCCAGTCGATAGTACGGTTCGGTACGGACACATAGAGCAACGCAAACGCTCCGGTCGTCAGTGCCACCGAAATGATCGTGTACGCCACTGCACCAATCAGCGGGATCGCCAGTACCGCGCCATTGGTGGCCTTGAACAGGTAAGAGGTCAGCGAAATCGACACGCCGATCAGCAGCGGCCCGAGCGTGACGATGGCCCAGTAGACCAGCACCCGCTGCAGGAACGGCCGGCTCACGCGTACACCCCAGATACGGTTGAAGACACGGTCTATCGTCGACATCATCGCCACGGCGGTGACGATCAGCACGCCGCCGCCGATGGCCGACAGGCCGGTCGACTTGGCGGCAAACTGGGTCAGGTATTCGAGCACGGTATTGGCGATCGCCTTCGGCATCAGGTTCTGGACGAAATACGCCTCCAGCGAGGTGCGAAAAGTATTGAACAACGGGAAGGCCGTAAAGATCGCCAGCGCGATTGTCAGCAATGGCACCAGCGCCAGCACCGAAGTGAAGGTGAGGCTGCCGGCAACCTGCGGCAAATGTTCTTCGTCGAGGCGGCGGGCTGCAAAGCGGAACAGGTCACGCGCTTGTACCCAGGTCAGGCCGCGGATCAAGGAAAAACGGGGAGCTCGTAGCATGCAAAAGACTCGGTCGTGGGTGGCGCAGAGGTGGCTGAAAGCGGCATATTCGGGATGCAAAAGCGGATGCAAAGCGAGATGCAGAGCGGAATGCAAAGCACCCTATAATATCGCGGATGAACTCACCTAACTTGTCCATTCTGGTTTTGTACTACTCCCGTCACGGCTCGACCCGCAAGATGGCGGAATTGCTGGCGCAAGGCATCGAAAGCGTCGCCGGTTGCGATGCGCTGCTGCGTACCGTGCCGGCGATTTCTACCGTCACCGAAGCGACCGAACCCGAGATCCCCGCACAGGGCGCGCCGTATGTCGAATTGCAAGACCTGGCCGATTGCGCCGGTCTGGCCTTCGGGTCACCGACCCGCTTCGGCAACATGGCCTCGCCGCTCAAGTATTTCTGGGACGGCACCAGCGCGCAATGGCTAGCCGGCACACTGGCCGGCAAACCGGCCTGCGTGTTCACCTCGACCGGTAGCCTGCATGGTGGCCAGGAAAGTACCTTACTGACGATGATGATGCCGCTGCTGCATCACGGCATGATGATCCTTGGCCTGCCCTACACCCATCCTGAACTGATGACCACTTCCTCCGGCGGAACACCCTACGGTGCCAGTCATTGGTCCGGTCTCAATGGTAACCATCCGATCTCCGACGACAGCCGGACCCTCACCATCGCGCTGGGCCGGCGACTGGCCGAAACTGCACAAAAACTACGATCCCGCTGATGCAAACCCTATTTCAAAAATCCTGCTACCACGCAGCCGTCTCCAGCCTGGTCGGCCTGATCGTGCTCGGTATCGCCTGGGAACTGTGGCTGGCACCGCTGCGGCCGGGCGGTTCATGGATGGTACTGAAAGTGATCCCGCTACTGCTGCCTTTGCGCGGCGTGATCAAGCGTGACATTTACACTCTCCAATGGTCGTCAATGTTGATCCTGATCTATTTCACTGAAGGCATCGTGCGCGCCACCAGCGATCGCGTACCGCTTTCTGCGACACTCGGCTGGATCGAAGTCGCGCTGGTCTGCATTTATTTTTTCTCGGTGATCTATTACCTCAAACCGTACAAGAAAGCCGCCAAGAAAATCACCCGCGAAGTGATCGCCAAAGCCACTGAAAAAGCTGCCAAATGACTGAATTCCTCGAACAATGCCGCACCGTGATCGGCGCGCAATACGTGATCGCCGACGCCACCGACATGGCCGCTTATCTGACCGACTGGCGTCGCCGCTTTACCGGCAAGGCGCTGGCCGTACTCAAGCCTGGCAACACCGATGAAGTCGCCGCGCTGGTGCGTCTGTGTAACGCGCATCGCGTGCCACTGGTACCGCAAGGCGGCAATACCGGCCTCGTGCTGGGCAGCGTTCCCGACGACAGCGGCACGGCCGTCGTGCTGTCGCTGACGCGGCTCAATGCGATCCGCGCCACCGATCTGATCAACAACACGATGACGGTTGAAGCCGGCTGCATCCTGCAGCACGTCCAGGAGGCTGCCAGCGCAGCCGACCGCCTGTTCCCGCTATCGCTGGCCGCCGAAGGCAGCTGCACGATAGGCGGCAACCTCGCCACGAATGCCGGCGGCACTGCGGTTCTGCGTTACGGCAACATGCGTGACCTGTGCCTGGGACTTGAAGTCGTCACCGCACAAGGCGAAGTCTGGAGCGGCTTGCGCGGTCTGCGCAAGGACAATACCGGCTTCGATCTGCGCGATTTGTTCATCGGTGCCGAAGGCACGCTGGGGATCATCACGGCAGCGGTCCTCAAGCTGTATCCGCAACCGAAAGCCCGCCTGACCGCACTGGCGGCGATGAACACGCCGGAAGATGCGCTGCGCCTGCTCACGCTGGCGCAAGCTCATTGCGGCGCGACGCTGACCGGTTTTGAACTGATGTCGGATTTCTGCCTGCAACTGGTGGCCACGCATTACCCGCAAATGAAGCTGCCGTTCGCGCAATCGTCACCGCAATACGTGTTGCTCGAATTGTCCGACAACGAGTCGGTCGAGCATGCCGAAGCGCTGCTGGAACGCCTGATGGCTGATGCACTGGAACAGGAAGTGATCCACGATGCGGTCGTCGCGTCGTCGATCGCGCAGTCGAAAGCCTTGTGGCAGTTGCGCGAACACATCCCGCTCGCGCAAGCCGACGAAGGCAAGAACATCAAGCACGACGTGTCGGTACCGATCTCGGATATCGGCGCCTTCATCACGCGCACCGACGCGCTGTTGGCCACAGCGTTTCCGGGCTGCCGGCTGGTCACCTTCGGTCATCTCGGCGACGGCAATTTGCACTACAACGTCTCGCCGCCGACCGGCGAAGCCGGCGATGCACTCATTGCGCGTCAGGACGACATCAACCGTGTCGTGCATGACAGCGTCGACCATTTCGGTGGCTCGATCTCGGCCGAGCACGGACTCGGTGCGATGAAGCGCGATGAAATCCGGCGCTATAAATCACCGGTCGAAATGCGCCTGATGGAAAGCATCAAGACCGCGCTTGATCCACTGAACCTGATGAATCCAGGGAAGGTAGTGTGAACATGGCGCATGCCTTTCTGATCCGGCGTGGCGCCTTGGCCGTGCTGATGCTGACTGCTTCGATGTCGGTTCACGCGGCTTTCCGGTGCGACGACAATGGCAAGGTCACCTACAGCGATATCGCTTGTGCCGGGGGTGCCACCGTGCCGACCACTGACCTGCGCGCGCCCGCCACGATCAAGGCGGAGCAGGATGACGCCCTGCGCCGGGCTGCCGCCGACAAGGTCCGGTTGCAGCGGCTCGAAGCAGACCGTAGCAAGGCCGAGCGCACCGAACGCAAGGAGCGCTTGCACGCCAGCGCTGTGGCCAGTGCCCAGCGCCGCAAATGCGAGACCCTGGCGCAGCGACGCAAATGGGCAGATGACGATGTGGCCACCGCCTCAAGCCGCAACGCCGAGAAGGCCAGGCGCAAGGCGCGCCGGATCGCCGAACAATACACCCTCGACTGTCAGGCCTGACAGGTAGACAGATCACTCTTTAGCCCTCATCGGGTACGCTTTCTGCCATCAGGACGACCATGCCAAAATTTGCCGCCAACCTCACGATGATGTTCACCGAGGTCGCTTTTCCGCAGCGCTTTGCTGCCGCCGCTGCTGCGGGTTTCAGTGCCGTCGAATTCCTGTCTCCGTATGACTATCCGCCTGCGCAAGTAGCCACGTGGCTGCAGGAAAATCATCTCGAATGCGTCCTCTTCAACTTGCCAACCGGTGACTGGGCTGCCGGCGAACGCGGTCTGGCTGCCCTGCCCGGTCGTGAGGACGAATGCCGTGCCGGTGTCGCCCGCGCCATCGAGTACGCGCTGGCGACCGGCACGACGCGTCTGCACATGATGGCCGGGCTGATGCCTGCCGGTGCCGATGCGGCTGCGTATCGCGCCACCTTCCTGGCCAACTTGCGCGATGCGGCGCATGCCGTCGGCCGGCATGGTCTGACACTGCTGATCGAACCGATCAACCCGCGCGATATCCCCGGCTATTTTCTGAACACGCAAGCGCAGGCGCACGCACTGCGGGAAGAATCCGGTGCGGCTAACGTCAAGGTGCAGATGGATTTTTATCATGCGCAAATCGTCGAAGGTGACCTGGCCACCACATTCAAAAAACACATCGCGGACATCGGCCATGTGCAGATCGCCAGCGTGCCGGGACGCAATGAACCGGACGATGGCGAGATCAACTATCCGTATCTGTTCCGCTTGCTGGACGAACTGGGGTACGAGGGCTGGATCGGTTGCGAGTACCGGCCGCGCGGACGTACCGAAGACGGACTCGGCTGGTTGGCGAAGGCCGGATTAGGCTGATACGCGGGCGCTGCTTCAGCGCCCGACAAACACCGGCTTGCGCTTGCTGAAAAAAGCATCAATCGCTTCGGCGAAATCCGCCGTCTTCGTGCTGTCCCGAAAATTATCCCGCTCCAGATCAAGCTGCGTCGGCAAGTCATTGTCGAGCGACTGACGCAGCAAACGCTTCAGTCTTCCGATCGCCTGCGTCGGACCGTTCCCCAATCGCTGCACCAGCGCCAACGCAGTCGACTCCAGCTCGGCTGCCGGTACGATCCTGTTGAGCAGACCGAGTCGCAAGGCTTCGGGCGCATCAAAGGTGTCACCAAGCAGCGCGATCGCCATCGCATTGCGCAGTCCGACCAGGCGCGGCAAGTGCCATGAGCCGGACAGATCGCAGTTGGCGGCGACATTGACGTAGGCCAGATTGAAGCGCGTGTTATCGGCGGCGATCGCCAGGTCGCACGCCATCGCCAGGCTCAGGCTGCCGCCGGCGACGGTGCCATGCAGGCAGGCGATGACCGGTGCATTCATCGACGTCAGCAGCAGGATCGAGGCATGTAAAGGCGGGATCAGCGCCATCGCCGTTGCCGTGGGATCGGTACGCAGCGACGCCAAATCGCCACCGACACCGAAGGCCTTGCCGGCCCCCTTGAGCAAGACCGCGCGCACGCTGTCATCGGCGGCCAGTTCGTTACAGCAGGCCAGAAAAGCCTGTGCGGTCGGCAGGTCGAGCGCGTTCAGGCTGCCCGGTCGATTGAGAATCAGCGTGGCGATGGCGCCGTCACGTTGCAGGATGACGAGGGGTTCGGTGGTGGGCATGGGGATCCTTAATGTGGTCTGTGTCGAGTCCGGGCGCCGCGCTACAGCGGCGGCGGATGTTTCTTGCGTGCCGGCGCAACCGGCGTCTTGCGGGTGATCTTTTTTACGGCGCTCACGGTCGTGGCGTCGGTCCTGGTGCTCAGGCCGGCAGTGAACAAGGCGATCATCCGGTCGGCAATCTCGGCCGGCGAATCCGGTCCGTCCGGCCGGTACCAGCGCCCGATCCAGCTCAGTGCACCGGCAATGGCGAACGCCGCCAGCTTCGGATCGCAATCGACCATCGAGCCTTCGGCGATGCCCTGCCGGATCAGCTCGCGGAACTCGAGGTCGATGCCGCCCTTGATGCGACGCAGCGCCTTGCGGCTGTCGGGCGGCAGCGGATCTTCGCCGACCCGGATCACGCACATGCCGAAATCCATCGTTGTGATTTCGGCGTACTGCCGCATCGCTGCGACCAGCTTGTCGTGCGCGCTACCACCGGACAGAGTGACCACGCGGATCGCGTCCTGCATCATGGCGAGTCCGCGGCTGACGCACTGGAACAGGATGTCGTCCTTGTTCTTGATGTAGTAGTACAGCGTCGGCTTGGTGATTTGCAAGCGCTCGGCGACTTCATCGAGCGAGGTCGCGTGGAAGCCTTTTTCATTGAACAGCTGCGCGGCGGCATGCAGCACCGCCGCGCGCTTGGCCTCGCGCTCCTGGTCGGGATCGCGCTTGCGGTGCCACGGTGACGGGGTCGATGACACAGGTTTGATGGCCATGTCGATTAGCGATACATCGCTTCGATGTCGCCGGCATAGGTCTTGGTGATGCTGCTGCGCCGGACCTTCATCGTCGCCGTGACTTCGCCATCGTCGTGGTCCAACTCCTTGGCCAGCAGATGGAATTTGCGAATGTGCGAGACCTGCGCCAGCCGCGCATTGCCGACATCGATCTCGGCCTGCACCAGCTCCCGCACGGCCGGGGTGTCGATCAGCGAGCGGTAATGCGTGAACGCGATGTTGCGTGCCTCGGCCCATTGCGCGACCGCGTCGTAATCGATCTGGATCAGCGCGGCGACGTATTTGCGGGCATCGGCGATGACGATGCATTCCTTGATGAAGTGGCTGGACTTCATCGTGTTTTCGATCTCGGATGGCGTCAGGTTCTTGCCGCCGGCGGTGATCATGATGTCCTTCAGGCGATCGACGATCTTCAGTCCGCCTTCGCCGGCACTGACCACATCGCCGGTGTGCAGCCAGCCATCGATGATGGTGGCGGCAGTGGCTTCCGGATTCTTGTAATAGCCCTGGAAGACGACGCCGCCACGTATCTGCAATTCACCCTGTTCGGACAACCGGTGCTCGACACCGAGCGTCGGCAGGCCGACCCGGCCGATGCGCACGTCATCGAGCCGCTGCCCGAGTACCATGCCGCTCGATTCGGTCATGCCGTAGACCTCCACCAGCGGCACGCCGAGCGTGCGGAAAAACTGCACGATCGCCGGGGAAATCGGTGCTGCGCCGGTCAGTGCAATCTTCACCCGGCGCAGGCCGATGAAGTTTTGCAGCGCGCGGAAAATCAGCAGGTAGCAGAGCGCGAACGAGAGCTGCTGCAGCGGGCTGCGCTGGTGCGCGGCCTTCTCCGCGAACGGTGCGCAGGTGCGCATCGCGGTGCCGAATAGCCAGCGCCGCACGGGACCGGACTCGTGCATCTTGATCGAGATCGACGAGTGCAATTTTTCCCAGATGCGCGGCACGCCGAGGAACATCGACGGCCCGACTTCGCGCAGGTCTTCCTGCACCGTGCGGATCGATTCGCCGAAATCGACGCGCGAGCCGAGGTACAGCGGCACGAACGCCGTCAGCATTTGCTCGGCCACATGGCACAGCGGCAGGTAGGACAAATGCGTGGACGTGCCATCGAGATCGAGCCGGTCGGCCACGCCGGCGGCCATCGCCGCAATATTGGCGTAGCTGATCATCGCGCCCTTGGGCTTGCCGGTGGAACCGGACGTGTAGATCAGCAGCGCGGTGTCGTCCGGTTGCTGTGCATCGAGGCAGGCATCGACCTGGGCCGGATGCTGCTGGCCGTATTGCGCGCCCATCGCTTCGAGTTCGCTGAAACGCATCACGCGCTGCGGATCGAGCGCATGCGTTTCGTCGTAGCCCTTCTTTTCGAGCACGATGATTTTTTTTAGCAGCGGCAACTGGTCGATCGCAGCCAGCACCTTGTCGGCCTGTTCCTGGTCCTCGCAAATGATGACTTCGGCATCCGAGTCATTGAGCACGTAGGCGATTTCATTCGACGGACTGGTCGAATAGACGCCAACGGTAATCGCCCCGACCACGCCGGCACCGAGCTGCGTGAGCACCCACTCCAGACGGTTCTCGGACAGGATCGCAATGTGCGCGCCCTGCCCGAGGCCGAGTGCACGGAACCCGAGTCCGACATCGCACGCACGCCGGTAATACGCGGCCCACGAGACCGGTTGCCAGATGCCGAATTTTTTTTGCCGGATCGCCAGTGCATCGGGACGCTGTTGCGCCTGCTGGCGCAGCATTTGCGCCTGGGTTTTTTGATAGGTCATCTCAGGACAGCCAGCGCTTGCGGCGCTTGTAATGTTTGAGTTCACGGAAGCCCTTGGTGCCACCTTCGGCGCCGATGCCAAGATAAAACTCGCGCACGTCGGGGTCGGTTGCCAGCTTTTCTGCGCTGCCATCGATGACGACCTTGCCGGTCTCCATGATGTAGCCGTAGTCGGCCACGGCCAGCGCGACCGAGGCATTTTGCTCGACCAGTAGCATCGATACGCCGCGCTCGGCATTGATGCGCGCGATGATTTCAAATATCGTTTCCACCAGCACCGGCGACAACCCGAGCGACGGTTCATCGAGCAGGATCAGCTTCGGTTGCGCGATCAGTGCACGACCGATGGCCAGCATTTGCTGCTCGCCACCGGACAGGTAACCGGCCAGTCCGGTACGGCGTTCGAACAGGCGCGGAAAGTATTCATAGACCAGCTCGAACGCCGGCTTGATCGCACCCCTGCCGGACAGCGCATAGGTCGCGGCGACCAGGTTTTCTTCGACGGTCAGGTCTTCGAAAACCCGTCGTCCTTCCATCACATGGAACAGGCCGGCGCGCACCAGTTCATGCGGCTCGCTGCGGCTGATGTCGTGCCCGTCGAAGCGCACTTCGCCGCGCGTCATCGCGCCGTCTTCGAGGGCCAGCAAGCGCGACACGGCTTTCAGCATGGTCGACTTGCCGGCGCCGTTACTGCCGAGCAGCGCGACGATTTTCCCGCGCGGCACGGCCAGCGACAGGCCGCGCAGGACTTGCACGGTCTTGTTGTAGACCACCTCGATATTGTTGACTTCGAGGACCATGTCGGCGCTGGTGCTCACGATGATTTCCTTATTGTTCCAGCGTGATCCAGTCGGACACCGGCAGCATTTTCTTCTGCTTCATGTCGGCCTTGTAGATACGACCGACCGGGATCGAATTGCCCTTGATCGTGATCGGTGTGCCGATCAGGCCGCCGGTGTCGAAGTTGGCAATCGAGTTCAGCGCGGCCTTCATGTTCTTGCCATCGAGCGGCTTGCCGGCATCGAGCGTGCGCTTGACCGCTTCGGTCATCAGCATCGCCGACAGAAAGCCCTGCGTGTAGGCGGTGCTCTGGTACTCGGGATGCAGCTGGCGGATTTTTTCCAGCATCGGTGACTTGCCGTCGGTGTCGTAGTAGTAGCGATACGGCATGACGCCCATGAAGCCGTCGGCGCTGTCGCCCATCTTCATTACGGTCGAGTTATCCATGCTCCAGAACGTGCCCATGAAGGCGGTCTTCATGCCGAGCGCCTTGGCCTGCGTGACGAACTCGGGTATCGGCGCGAGGATGTAGCCGTGGAAAATCGTGTAGTCCGGATCGGCCCGACGCAGCTTGATGACTTCCGACGAGACATCGACGCTGCCCGGTGCGGTGACGATTTCGGTGACCAGGTTCAGGCCCAGCTTCTTGATGCTGGTGCGCGCCGCCTCGATCGGATCGCGGCCGAATTCGGTGTCGGAATAGACGATGGCGACTTTCGCGCCCGGCTTGGCCTTGGCGATGTAATTCAGTAGGATGCCGACCATTTCACTGTAGTCGGGGCCGACCATGAATTGCAGCGGATATTTTTTCGGATCGTTGAGTTCCTTGCCGAACGACGCGCCAGTCATCAGCATCGCGCCCGAGCGCTCGAGTTCCGGATTGACCGTCTTCGAGAATCCGGTCGAGTCGGCGTAATACAGGCTGACCTTGTTCTGGCTGGTGATTTTCTTGAAGGCCGCCATTGAGGCGTCGACCTTGTAGCCGGTGTCTTCGGGCACGTAGCGCAGTTTGCGGCCCTTGACGCCACCGGCATCGTTGACGATCTTCAGGTAATCCTTGATGCCGGCGTCGATGCCGATGCCGGCAAAGGCGAACACGCCGGTCAGCGGAATCGAACCGCCGAGCACGATGTCTTCCTGCGCCCAGGCCGACGACGCCGCAGCCAGCACGCTGGTGACGGCCAGCGAGGTGATCCATTTTTTCAGGTGAGTGCGCAACATGTTGTCTCCATTTTTTTATGAGTGCTATGTCCGGAACGGCCACAGGTGAAACAGACGGCGGATGCGACGCCAGATCTCCGCCAGACCATGCGGTTCGAAGATCAGGAACAGCACGATCATCGAACCGAAAACTATCGTGCGCACCGGTGACAGCACCAGCGTCGCGTTATCGCCGAGCGGCAACCAGCCGACGATCAGCTTGAGCAATTCCGGCACCAGCGTCATGAAGATCGCGCCGAAAATGCTGCCGCTGATGGTGCCCATGCCGCCGACGATGACGGCGGCCAGAAAGAAAATCGACATCAGCAGCGGAAAACTTTCCGGCGTGACGACGCGAAAGAAATAGGCGAACAGGCCACCGGCGACACCGGCATAGAACGACGAGATCGCGAACGACATCAGCTTGTACGGCATCAGCGGAATGCCGAGCACGGCGGCCGAAATATCGCGGTCGCGGATCGCGATGAAGGCGCGGCCGATGCGGGTACGGAACAGGTTGGCGGCACCGAACACCATCAGGATCATGATCGGCGCGATGACCCAGTACAGGCGGAACGAGGTATCGAGTTCGGCACCGAACAGGCGTGCCGGCGGTACTGTCATGCCACCATTACCACCGGTGATGCCGGCCCAGTGCGCGAATAAAAAATGCGTCATGAAGCCGGCCGCGATCGTCGCAATCGCCAGGTATAGGCCCTTGACCCGCAACGATGGCAAGCCGACCAGGATGCCACCCAGCATCGCGACGATGCCGCCGGCCAGCAGGTTCAGCAGGAATGGCGAGCCGTAGCGCACTTGCAAAATGGCGACCGTGTAGGCGCCTAATCCCATGAAGGCAGCCTGGCCGAGACTGACCAGGCCGGTGTAGCCGGTCAGCAAATTGAGGCCCGTCGTGCTGACGATATTGAGACCGACCAGGCAGGCCAGATAGAGCCAGTATTCGTTGGCCATGAACGGGAAGGCGACCAGCGCCAGCAACAGCACGCCGAACCAGGCGCGCTGCGGCGTGCTGTCGAACAGCGCCTGATCGGCCAGGTAACTTTGTTTTGCGGAGCCGATGCGCATTACAGCCTCTCTATGTCATGGGTGCCGAACAGGCCGTACGGCCGGATCAGCAGGATCAGCACCAGCAGGCTGAAGGTGGCGAGCAGCTTGTATTCGCCGCCGAGATAGGTGCCGGTCCATGCTTCGATCAGACCGATCAGCAAACCGCCGACCAACGCGCCGAGCACGCTGTCGAGCCCACCAAAGATCACCACCACCAGCACCGATAAACCGAAGATGCCCATCGACGACGAGATGCCGCCGATCGCCCCGACCACGATCCCGGCGACCCCGGCAATCACCGCCGCCAGCGACCAGGACAACGAAAACACGCGCGGCACATTGATGCCCATCGAGTACGCGGCACCCTGGTCGGAGGCGGTCGCGCGCAACGCGACACCGCCGCGCCAGAAGCGGAACACCAGCAACACGATCACGATCAGCACCACCGCAACCCAGAAGCCGTAAAAAGTTTTCGGGGCGAGGAACGCTTCGCCGATCTGGATCGGCTTGGTCGGCATGAAGTCGGGCAAGCGGCGCTGGTCGGCTGTCCAGATCAGTTCGACCAGGCCGACCAGGATCGACGACAGGCCCACCGTCACCATGAACGAAGAGATCGGTGATTCGCCCAGCATCGGCCGGATGATGGTGCGCTCGACCAGTGCGCCGATCGCGCCCATCGACAGCAAGGCCGCCGGGATCGCGATCCATAGCGGCAAGCCCATGCCCGCAGAGAAAGCGAAGAACAGGTAGGCGCCTATCATCAGCATGTCGCCGATGGCCAGATTCACCACGCGGGTGGCTTTGTAAATGATCACGAAGGCCAGGCCAGTCAGTGCATACAGGCCGCCGGTACCGAGGCCGGCAAGCGAAATTTCGAAAAAGAACAACCAGTCGACATTCATGCAGCGCTCCTGGCCCGCAAGATCGCGGCATCCTTGTAGCGCGCCCGCAGCGCCATCACGTCGCCCGAACCGAGGTACGCCTTGATGACTTCGGGATTGGCCTGTACCTCGGCTGGTTTGCCGTCGGCAATCACCTGGCCAAAATTGAGGACGATGACGTGGTCCGACAGGTCCATTACCATGCCCATGTCATGCTCGACCATCAGGATGGTGACACCCCACTCGCGTCGGACTTCGAGAATGAAGCGCGCCATGTCTTCGGTTTCTTCGCGGTTCATGCCGGCGACCGGTTCGTCGAGTAACAGGATCTTCGGTTTCATGGCCAGTGCCCGGGCCAGCTCGACGCGCTTTTGCAAGCCATACGATAGCGATGCGACGGGAGCGTTACGGATGTGATCGATCTCGAGGAAGTCGATGATGCGTTCTTCGATTTCCTGGCGCAGCGCTTCTTCTTCGCGGCGCGCAGCGCGGGTGTAGAACAGTGCGGCTAACGGACCGGTATTGAGATGGCAATGACGACCGAGCTTGATATTGTCGAGCACGCTCATGCCGCGAAACAGCGCGATATTCTGGAAGCTGCGCGCCATGCCCAATGCGGCACGCCGGGGTGGCGCGACGCCAGCCAGACTGAAATCGTTAAAACGGATATCGCCGGAAGCCGGCTTGTAGAAGCCCGAGATGGTGTTGAAAACGGAAGTTTTTCCGGCCCCGTTGGGACCGATGATGGAAGTAATCGAGCCTTCCTGAACGGAAAAACTCACATCGTTCAACGCCTTCACGCCGCCAAACGCGAGCGTGACTGCGCTAACGTCCAGAATGGATCGCCCCATAGCCGCCACTACCGTCTCCTTCATTTTTGTAGGCAGCGCATCGAGGCGCTGTCCCTGGCGCTCACTATTTATCGTGCAGTGATACTTTCCAGTAACATCGAAAATAATTTCATTCCGACAAATATGCAAGCACTTTATTCGTGTCTTCACGACTCGACGACAATCGCGCCGGTGACAGCAGCGATTATCCGAATTAAATGTTACCAGCGGGTAGGTGGCTATTTTCAGCGCAGATGACAAGCGGGTAGTCGATTGCCAGCGTCATGCGCAGACACGACGAATCATCATTGATGAACTTCAGGAAGGGAAATGGAAGCAGTATCTGACTGGTCTGCCCTACTGGAATCGAACCAGTAACCTATGCCTTAGAAGGGCATTGCTCTATCCAGTTGAGCTAAGGGCAGAAGGTAAAAGCGGATGGGTGCGTGATGCAAGTGTTTGTCGCCAGACCGTGACCTGCTACCTGGCGGTCGCTGCACTGACTATGACTTGCTTGCGAGAATGAGCTTAACGTAAACGAAAAAAAGCGGGTTGTCGTTAAACAACCCGCTTTAAATTTCTGGTCGGAGTACAAGGATTCGAACCTTGGACCCCCTGGTCCCAAACCAGGTGCGCTACCGGGCTGCGCTACACTCCGATAGACAGAATCATAGCGGGCGAGCCTCTTTTGGTCAATGGCTGGAGGGCTTAAATTTGCATGCAGCGTTATCGCCCGTCCCTGCCAAAACAATTCAATCCGGTTTGGCGTCCATCAGGTAGCCGATACTGCGCACCGTCTTGATGTAACCAGCGGCCACCCCGAGCGATTTTCGCAAGCGCATGATGTGGACATCGACGGTACGTTCTTCGAGAAACGCCTCATCGCCCCATACCTTGTCGAGCAACTGGGAACGTGAAAATACCCGCGCCGGATGGGCAACAAGAAATTTGAGCAAACGAAATTCGGATTGATCGAGTTTGACAGGCACGTCGGCAACCGTGACCAGATGACGCTCGGTATCGATCGTGATCGTGCCGTAGATATTTCCGGGCCTGGAGGCATCAGCGCGATTGCGACGTAACAGCGAGTGAATACGAGCCACCAGCTCACGTGGAGAAAACGGTTTGGTAATGTAGTCATCGGCACCGGCATTGAGGCCGAGCACCTTGTCTTCGTCCATGCCGTTTGCCGTGAGCATAATCACCGGCAATACCGACGTTACCGCCGTATTGCGCCACTCCCTGAGCAAGGTCAGACCTGAGCCATCCGGCAACATCCAGTCCAGCAATACGATATCCGGCAGTTGTTCGGCAATAGCAAGGCGCGCCTCCTGCATGGTCATCGCATTGTGCGAAGAAAAACCGGCATCCGCGAGTGTGAACTGCAACAGCTCGGCGATACCGGGTTCGTCTTCAACGAGCAGGATTTGATAACGTGGATTTTCCATTCTTGCCTGCGTTGCACGGCCTTAGCCGAAGGGGTATCAGTGTAGTCCAGGATCGTCGACGACAATCCTGGAGAGAATCAGCCGCAGCAAAAAAGACCCGCCTTGCTTGGCGGGATCATCGTGAGCAACTTACCACGAGCCATTCAGGCCGGAACTACTTTGTCGGCAATCCGGCGTGCCATCGCATCCGCCAGGCCGGCGGTCTTTGCTTCCACCATCACGCGAATCAGCGGCTCGGTACCCGAGGCACGGATCAGCACACGGCCTGCATCACCAAGTTCAAGCTCGACAGCCTCCTTTTCGGCAACCATCGCAGCATTGTTGAGCCAGTTGAATCCTGCCGCGACACGGACGTTGATGAGAGCCTGCGGGTACATCACGATATCCTCGGTGCACTGGGCCAGTGTCTTGTTGCTGCGCTTGAGCGCCGACAGTACCTGCAATGCGGACACGATGCCGTCACCCGTAGTGTGCTTGTCAAGAAACAGCAAATGTCCCGATCCTTCGCCACCCAATGTCCAGCCGCGTTCCTGCAAGACTTCAAGCACATAGCGATCGCCCACCTTGGCACGGGCAAATCCGACGCCAAGCTCCCGGAATGCGACTTCAAGCGCCATGTTGGTCATCAAGGTACCGACCACGCCGGGCACGACCTGCGTCAGCATCCGGTCTTTGGCCATGATGTAGAGCAGCTCGTCGCCGTTATAAATCCGTCCGCTGCCATCGACCATGACCAGGCGGTCGGCATCGCCATCCAGTGCAATCCCGAGGTCCGCACGGTTGGCACGTACTGCGCGCGACAAGGCATCGGGCGCAGTTGCGCCGACCTGATCGTTAATGTTGATACCGTTGGGCTGATTGCCGATCGCGATGACCTCTGCACCGAGCTCATGCAGGACATGCGGCGCAATATGATAAGCCGCTCCGTGGGCGCAATCGACGACGATACGCATGCCGCGCAGATCGAGTGCGTTTGGAAACGTGCTTTTGCAGAATTCAATGTATCGACCCTGGGCATCATCGAGACGTTGCGCCTTGCCGAGCTTGTCGGATGACACGCAGCCGAGCGGCTCTTCCAGTTGCGCCTCGATGGCCTCCTCGACCGAATCAGGCAGCTTGTTGCCCTGTGAGGAAAAAAACTTGATGCCGTTGTCATCGTAAGGATTGTGCGATGCCGAGATCACGACACCCGCCGATAGACGCAAAGCGCGCGTCAGATAAGCCACCGCCGGCGTCGGCATCGGTCCGGCCAGCATCACGTCGACACCGGCAGCGGCAAACCCGGCTTCGAGTGCTGCCTCCAGCATGTAGCCGGAAATCCGTGTGTCCTTACCAATTAACACCGTCGGTTTGCCGCTATCGGATGCGGTCAGTACTTTGCCGGCGGCATAACCAAGTCGCATCACAAAATCAGGAGTAATCGGTGCGATGCCAACTTTGCCGCGCACTCCGTCAGTACCAAAATATTTACGTGCCATCGTTATCCTAATTGTTCATTTTTATTATGTCGCTGCCCGCCATACCTTCAAGGCATCGATAGTTTCAGCCACATCGTGCACCCGTAAAATTGCTGCGCCGTTGACCGCTGCAACTATGGCAGCAGCAAGGCTGCCGGCCAGCCGTTGCTGGACTGGCTGGCCGGTCAGATTGCCTATCATCGATTTACGGGACATCCCTGCGAGCAACGGCAGATCCAAACTGGTCGCAATGTAACGAATATGTTTCAACAGCGCCAGATTATGCTCCAGTGTTTTCCCAAAACCAAAACCGGGATCAATACTCAAGCGCTCGCGCGCAATGCCGCAGGCTTCCATTTGCCGGACGCGCTCGCTCAAGAAATCACTGACCTGCTGCACCACATCCTGATAGACCGGATCCCGCTGCATGTGTTGAGGGTCACTCGCCATGTGCATGATACAAAGTCCGCAATCGCTTTCCTTGACTGCAGTCAACGCTGCCATATCCCGAAAACCACTAATGTCATTGATCATGTCCGCGCCTGCCGCCAGCACCTCAACCATCACCGCCGGTTTGTAAGTATCGATGGACAAGGGCTTGCCGCAATCACGCAAGGCAAAGACGACCGGCAAAATGCGGCGCAGTTCTTCATCAATTGGCAGTGGTGTCGCGCCGGGGCGACTTGACTCGCCGCCGATATCAATGATGTCGACACCCTCATCGATCATTTGCTCGGCACGCGACACAACGGTGTCGAGAGACTGAAATTGACCGCCATCAGAAAACGAATCGGGCGTCACATTCAGGACGCCCATGATCAGCGGCATCGCCCCTTCCCTCAGCGGGAAGCGATAGCGCCCGCAGTGCAGCATCGATGTATTCATCATTCCAGACAAAATAAAAGGGTGAGGATTACTCCTCACCCTTGTTGACTAACAGCGAATGAATCAGGCTGGCGCGGTGGCCGTCGGTGTCACACCACCGGGACCATTCGGGCCATCAGAAGTCTGACGCCTCGGTGGCACACCTGCTTTTGGCAAGCGTGGCTCGCGGCCTTCCATGATGTCGTTGATCTGGTCTGCATCGATGGTTTCCCACTCGAGCAGCGTCTTGGCCATCAGTTCGACTTTTTCGCGGTTCTCTTCCAGCAAGCGACGCGACAAAGCGTACTGGCCATCGAGGATGCTGCGAATTTCAAGATCGACTTTTTGCTGCGTGGCTTCCGATACGGTCTTGGCTGACATCCGGCCGAAGTAAGCATCCTGCTCGGTATCTTCGTAGACCATCGTGCCCAGGCTTTCGGACATACCATAACGCGTCACCATTGCGCGCGCCAGTTTCGTGGCCCGCTCAAAGTCATTCGACGCGCCTGTCGACATCTGATGCATGAAAATTTCTTCGGCAATACGACCGCCAAACAGAATCGCGATTTCTTCGAGCATCTTGTCTTTGTACAAGTTGACGCGATCGTGTTCCGGTAACTGCCATGTCAAGCCAAGTGCAAACCCACGCGGCATGATGGTGACCTTGTGGACTGGATCAGCCTTAGGCAGCAGCTTCGCGACCACGGCGTGTCCCGATTCATGGAACGCGGTATTGCGGCGTTCTTCTTCGCGCATGACTGCCGACTTGCGCTCCGGCCCCATAACAATTTTGTCCTTGGCATCTTCGAAGTCCTGCATTTCCACCAGTCGCTTGTTGCGACGTGCCGCAAACAATGCTGCTTCGTTGACGAGGTTAGCCAGGTCAGCGCCCGAAAAACCAGGTGTACCACGAGCAAGGATGTCAGCTTTGACATCGGTTCCAATCGGAACCTTGCGCATGTGAACGTACAAGATCTGTTCGCGACCACGGATGTCCGGCAAACCGACGACAACCTGGCGGTCGAAGCGACCCGGCCGCAATAGCGCCTTATCAAGAACGTCGGCACGGTTGGTTGCTGCGATTACGATCACACCAGCGTTCGCCTCGAAACCATCCATCTCGACCAGCAACTGGTTAAGCGTCTGCTCACGTTCGTCATTACCACCGCCCATGCCGGCACCGCGATGGCGACCGACCGCATCAATTTCATCAATGAAGATGATGCAAGGAGATTGCTTTTTCGCGTTTTCGAACATGTCGCGAACACGGGATGCACCGACACCGACGAACATTTCAACAAAGTCGGAACCCGAAATGGTGAAGAAAGGTACCTTGGCTTCACCGGCGATCGCCCGTGCCAGCAAAGTCTTACCCGTACCCGGAGGACCAACCATCAGGACACCGCGGGGAATCCGGCCGCCCAGTTTTTGAAACTTGGTCGGATCGCGCAGAAAGTCGACCAACTCCTGAACTTCCTCTTTGGCCTCGTCGCAACCGGCGACATCAGCAAACGTAACGGCATTGGTGGTTTCATCCAGCATGCGCGCTTTCGATTTACCGAAAGAGAATGCGCCGCCTTTGCCGCCGCCCTGCATCTGCCGCATGAAGAATACCCAGACACCGATCAGCAGCAACATCGGGAACCACGAGATGAAGATCTGCGAAAGGAATGACTGCTCTTCAGGTTGCTTGACATCGAACTTGACGCCGTTATTGACTAGATCGCCGATCAACCCACGATCGAGATAAGTAATCGCCGTTCTGATTTTTTTGCCGTCCGTTGTCGTCGCGGTGAGTGTGCGATCTTCAATGGTGGCATCTTTGATGCGCTTGGATTTGACCTCATCCAGAAAGTCGGAGTAAGGAACAACTGTTGCACCGCTCGATGCCGTACGGCTATCGAACTGTTTGAACACCATGAAAAGTACCATGGCGATAACCACCCAAATGGCGGCCTTGGAAAACATATTATTCACTAGAACTCCTTGGACGCGCGTAGCGCCATATGCCTGAGATGCGATCTTACCCGTAATAAAGAGTGCCCGCTACGCACGACATTGGGATAAAGCCCTTCAAAATCAAGGGTCCAATGGCAACTTTTGTAATGAAACCGGATTTTTTACGCCTTTACCAAGTAAAAATATCTCTGAAGATTTATCTTTGCTCGCTTTAGGCTTCTTGGGTGAGACAGTTTTGAATTCACTGCGGAATTTTTCAACAATCTGACTATACCCTGATCCATTAAAACATTTGACGAGCAAGGCGCCCGAAGGTTTCAGGTGCGCTTGCGAGAATTCGATCGCCAAATCAATGATGTGCTCCATCCGCGCTGCATCGGCACTCGCGATGCCGGACAAATTCGGCGCCATGTCAGACAACACCACATCGACTTTGCGACCGGCCAGAATGACTTCGAGCTGGCGCAAGACCTTGTGATCGCGGAAGTCACCCAGAATGAAATGGACATCAGCAATCGGATCCATCGGCAGCATGTCGAGTCCGATGATGATGCCGTCGATACCACCCCCCGCCTTTCCGGACAATTTGTTGCGCACGTACTGCGACCAGCTGCCGGGGGTACACCCGAGGTCGACAATGATCTGACCAGCCTTGATCAGCTTGTCACCCTCATCGATCTCCTTGAGCTTGTAGACCGCCCGCGCCCGATAGCCTTCTTTCTGCGCCAGCTTGACATAGGGATCATTGATGTGATCATGCAGCCAGTTTTTGTTTAATTTGTTCTTTGCCATTCGCGTAGAATACTGTTTTTAAGGGATTTTTTTATGTTGAAACTCACACCATCGGAGCGTAGTGCGCTTCGTGCCGAAGCGCATGCGCTGAACCCGATTGTCATCATCGGTGAGGCGGGACTAACTGAACCGGTACTCAAGGAAATTGACAACGGCCTTGATGCGCATGGTCTGATCAAGGTCCGCGTTTTTGGCGATGATCGCGAAGCGCGCATCGGCATGTATGAGACGATTTGCGACAAACTCGGTGCCGCGCCCGTACAGCATATCGGGAAACTCCTGGTGGTGTATCGCGCTAAAAAAGATGCCGTCAAAGAATTACGCAATGACAGTAAAAAAGGTCGTGGCATGCGTGAAGTCACCATCGTCAAACCGAGTCCTAGTGGTACGAAACGTCCGTCAGTCACCAAGGTCATGGTCAAAGGCAATGAACGAGTCACGCAAGGCGGTTCTATCAAACGTGCCAAGCCCCGTCAGACCAGCGCCAAGAAATCATCTCTCGGCCAGTAATCATCATAGCGGACGGGATGGCCTGAAAAGTAGCCTCCCGTCGTCTGCATTACGCTCTTATCCCCACCTGGTCATTTTTCAGGATCAGGACAATTCCCAGCACGCTCTGAATCAAATACAACCCGCTTGCCACGCCATGCAGTATGCCGAACTGCATGCGTGCGTCAGGTGAAAACACGCCACCTGATGCCGCTTCGCGCAATGCCGCCATCATCGGCTGCAAGCCAAAATACCCAATCAAGGTACAAGCCAGCATCATGCCCGTCAGCCTAAGCATCCACGTGCGCGCACGTGATGTCGTAACGCTCCAGGCAATCAACCCAAACGTCAGCAACGACATCACCACAGACAACCAGGCTTCGACCCGGAACAACTTGCCGGCAATGGTGCCCGCCAGGACCCGGTCTGCCAGCGTCATGAACAGCGTCGGTGCAACGAGATAGCCAATAGTCCACAGACTACCGACCCACAGGGCAATGACCAGCAAGCGCAAGCGCGTGGCAATGATCATCGTTAGATGTAACGTACTTCCAGCACTTCGTATTCGCGCACGCCGGCCGGCGCTTGCACACCCACCACATCACCGGCAATCTTGCCGATCAGTGCGCGGGCGATCGGGGAAGTCACCGACACTTTCAATTGCTTGAGGTCAGCTTCATCGGTACCAACGATCTGGTAGGTGACCTTGTCGCCGGTCTCAAGATCTTCGAGGTAGACCGTTGAGCCGAATACAATCCGACCATCGGCTTCCAGCATTAGCGGGTCGATGATCTGCGAGGAACCGAGCTTGCCTTCGAGGTCAGAGATGCGGCCTTCGATGAAGCTCTGTCGCTCCTTGGCGGCGTCGTACTCGGCATTTTCGGACAAGTCGCCCTGGGCACGCGCTTCAGAAATCGCGTTGATGATGGAAGGACGTTCTTTCGTTTTCAGGCGATGCAATTCTTCTTTCAAAAGCTGCGCGCCAAATTTTGTGATGGGTACGGTACTCATAAGTCTCTTTATTAATCAGTTAAAAACTACAGAGGCCACAAATGGAGCCGGAAGATCCGGGCACCTTCTGTGACCTCTGCAATAGTGTTCAGGTCGGTCGTGCTTCGGCCTCAGTGTAAGGTCTTATGCAGTCCCTGTAAATCATAGACATGCAACTGATCCAGATGGGCCATGCCGGCGACGGCTGCTTCGGCACCTGCGATGGTCGTGTAAGTCGTCACCCGTGCAGCTAATGCCGACGTCCGGATGGCGCGCGAATCGGTGATCGCATTGCGCTTTTCTTCGACCGTATTGATGACCAGCGCAATCTCGTTATTCTTGATCATGTCAACCACGTGCGGGCGGCCTTCGACCACCTTGTTGACGGTCGTCACGACAATACCGGCTTCGCGGATTGCCGCTGCCGTACCCTTGGTGGCCACCACCGAAAATCCGATGTTGACCAGTGCAGCGGCGATCTTCACCGCGCGGGGCTTGTCACTACCCTTGACGCTCAGGAAAACCTGTCCCGACGAGGGCAGCTTGACACCGGCACCAAGCTGCGATTTGACGAACGCCTCACCAAAGGTCTTGCCGACACCCATGACTTCACCGGTCGACTTCATTTCGGGCCCGAGGATGGTATCGACGCCAGGGAATTTAACGAACGGGAACACGGCTTCCTTGACGCTGAAATAACCGGGCACGACTTCATCATAAATACCCTGGCTATCAAGCGACTGTCCGACCATGCAGCGCGCGGCAATCTTGGCCAGTTGCAGACCGGTTGCTTTTGAGACGAACGGCACCGTACGCGAAGCGCGCGGATTGACTTCGAGCACGAACACGACGTCTTGCGAAAGGCCATCGATAACTTGCTGCTGAATCGCGAACTGCACATTCATCAGACCAACCACATTGAGCCCCTTGGCCATCAGCGAGGTCTGGCGCTTGATCTCGTCGATCGTCGGTTGCGACAGCGAATACGGCGGCAGCGAACAGGCTGAATCGCCCGAATGCACGCCAGCCTGCTCGATGTGCTCCATCACGCCACCGATGAAGGTACGCGTTCCGTCGGAGAGGCAATCGACATCGACTTCGATCGCGTCATTAAGGAAGCGATCCAGCAGCACCGGCGAATCATGTGAGACTTTGACCGCTTCGCGCATGTAGCGCTCGAGATCGCGTTGCTCGTGAACGATTTCCATCGCGCGTCCGCCAAGTACATACGAGGGGCGCACGACCAGCGGATAACCGATTTCCTGTGCCAGTTGCAAAGCATCCGCTTCGGTGCGGGCGGTCCGGTTAGGCGGCTGGCGCAAGCCAAGGTCCTTCAGCAATTGCGAGAACCGCTCGCGGTCTTCGGCCGCATCGATCATGTCCGGCGAGGTGCCGACAATAGGCACGCCATTGGCTTCGAGGTCCAGTGCCAGCTTCAACGGGGTCTGTCCGCCGTACTGGACGATAACGCCGTAAGGCTTTTCCTTGTCGACGATTTCGAGCACGTCTTCCAGCGTCAGCGGCTCGAAATACAGCCGGTCGGACGTGTCGTAATCGGTCGATACGGTTTCGGGATTGCAGTTGACCATGATGGTTTCATAGCCGTCTTCGCGCATCGCCAGTGCCGCATGCACGCAGCAATAATCGAATTCGATACCCTGACCGATACGGTTCGGACCGCCACCCAGCACCATGATTTTTTTCTTGTTGGTCGGGGCCGATTCGCACTCTTCCTCGTACGTCGAATACATGTAGGCCGTGTCGGTCGAGAACTCGCCGGCGCAGGTATCGACGCGCTTGTAGACCGGGCGGATATTCAACGCATGACGCTTTTCACGCACGACCTTGTCGGTAGTCTTGAGCAGCTTGGCCAAACGGCGATCGGCAAAACCCTTTTGCTTGAGCTTGAACAGCGTGGCCTTGTCGAGGTCATCAAGCGACTTCGTTTCAAGCCACAGTTCGAGGTCGACGATCTCCTTAATCTGGATCAGGAACCACGGATCGATGTGCGTCAGCTGATGCACTTCTTCCATCGTGAAACCCTGTGCGAACGCATCGCCGACATACCAGATCCGGTCCGGACCCGGCTCGCCGAGTTCTTCTTCGATGGTTTCGCGATCGGTGGTTTTTTCATTCATGCCATCGACGCCGACCTCAAGTCCGCGCAAGGCTTTCTGGAACGATTCCTGAAAAGTGCGGCCGATAGCCATCACTTCGCCGACCGATTTCATCTGAGTCGTCAGGTGATTGTCGGCGGTCGGGAATTTCTCGAACGTGAAGCGCGGGATCTTGGTCACGACGTAATCGATGCTTGGCTCGAACGAGGCCGGGGTCGCGCCGCCGGTGATGTCGTTGCGCAGTTCGTCGAGCGTAAAACCGACTGCCAGCTTGGCTGCGATCTTGGCGATCGGGAAGCCGGTTGCTTTCGAGGCCAGTGCGGACGAACGCGAAACGCGCGGATTCATTTCGATGACGATCATGCGACCGTCGACCGGATTGATCGAGAACTGCACGTTCGAACCACCGGTATCGACACCGATTTCACGCAGCACCGCGAGCGACGCATTACGCATGATCTGGTATTCCTTGTCGGTCAGCGTTTGCGCCGGCGCGACCGTAATCGAGTCACCGGTATGCACGCCCATCGGGTCGAGATTTTCAATGGAGCAGACGATGATGCAGTTATCCATCTTGTCGCGCACGACTTCCATCTCGAACTCTTTCCAGCCGAGCAGCGATTCTTCGATCAGCAGTTCGGTGGTCGGCGAAGCTTCGAGGCCGCGCTTGCAGATGGTTTCGAATTCTTCGGAGTTGTAGGCGATGCCGCCGCCGCTGCCGCCCATCGTGAACGAGGGCCGGATAACGATCGGGAAGCCGAGCGTCTTTTGCACGGTCCACGCTTCATCGAGCGTGTGGGCAATGCCGGAACGGGCCGAACCAAGGCCGATGCGGGTCATTGCTTCCTTGAACTTGGAGCGGTCTTCGGCCATGTCGATGGCTTCCGGCGACGCACCGATCAGCTCGCAGTTGTACTTGGTCAGCACGCCGTTGTGATGCAGGTCGAGCGCGCAATTGAGCGCGGTCTGTCCGCCCATCGTCGGCAGGATCGCGTCAGGACGTTCCTTGGCGATGATGCTCTCGACGACTTGCCAGGTGATCGGTTCGATGTAGGTCACATCGGCCATCTCGGGGTCGGTCATGATGGTGGCCGGATTGCTGTTGACCAGGATCACGCGATAGCCTTCTTCGCGCAATGCCTTGCAGGCTTGCGCGCCGGAGTAATCGAATTCACAGGCCTGGCCGATGATGATCGGACCAGCACCGATGATCAGGATGCTTTTGATGTCAGTACGCTTTGCCATTATTGTTTTTCCATTCTTGCGGTAGCCCGGGCGCTTTTCATCAGGTCGACGAAGCGATCAAACAGGGGCGCAATGTCATGCGGGCCGGGTGATGCTTCAGGGTGACCCTGAAAGCAAAAAGCCGGTTTGTCGGTACGGGCGAATCCTTGCAGCGAACCATCGAACAGCGACACGTGTGTGACACGGCAATTGGCCGGCAGCGAATCCGGATCAACCGCAAAGCCGTGATTCTGGGACGTGATCAGCACTTGCCTGGTATCGAGATCCTGCACGGGATGGTTGGCACCGTGATGGCCGAACTTCATCTTCAGGGTCGTAGCGCCGGAGGCCAGCGCCATGATCTGGTGACCGAGGCAGATGCCGAAGGTCGGAATACCGAGTTCGATCAGTTCGCGCGAAGCCGCGATCGCGTAATCGCAAGGCTGCGGATCGCCGGGACCATTCGACAGGAAGATGCCATCCGGCTTAAGCGCCAGTGCATCGGCTGCAGTCGCCTGTGCCGGCAGCACGGTGACCTTGCAACCACGCTGCGCCAGCATCCGCAGGATGTTGAACTTGACGCCATAGTCAAACGCAACCACGTGGAATTTCGGCGTCTGTTGCTGGCCGTAGCCGACACCCAGCTGCCATTCGGTCTCAGTCCATTCGTAGGCGGCCTTGGTCGATACGACCTTGGCCAGATCCATGCCATTAATGCCGGCAAACGACTTCGCCAGCGCCAGCGCCTGCTCGACGGTCGCATCGGTACCGGCGACGATGGCGCCGCTCTGGGCACCTTTTTCGCGCAGGATACGGGTCAGTTTGCGGGTATCGATGCCGGCAATGGCGACGATGTTTTCCGCTTGCAGATAATCGGTCAGGCTTTGCGTGGAACGGAAGTTCGACGCCATCAGTGGCAAGTCCCGAATGACGAGACCGGCCGCATGGACCCGCGACGATTCGACATCTTCGGCATTGATCCCGGTGTTACCGATGTGCGGATAAGTGAGCGTGACGATTTGACGGCTATAGCTCGGGTCGGTCAGGATTTCCTGGTATCCGGTCATTGCGGTGTTGAAGACGACCTCACCGATCGTGTGGCCGGCAGCACCTATGGAAAAACCCTGGAAGATCGACCCGTCTGCAAGTGCGAGGATGGCTGGAACGGCGGGGCCAGAAAAGAATGGCGGCAAGGGGTAACTCCTGATGTGGTTACCGCCGCGCTGCATCGTGCCGGAGTGTCCGCGCGCGTCTTTCCGCGGCAGGGCGCGCGGAAAATTGGCGTGAATATTCAGGGGCGTAAAAGAGGTGTGCGCTACGGCGGAATAAAATGGGCTAAACCGCCGGAGTATAGCCTACAAGGAGGCCAGGGCAAACCGGAAAAACGCCGGCGGTAAAGATTTTCCCGCCGGGCCGGTCATGATGACCGGACAATCCCTACCGTATCAGCCCAGCAGTGCAGCAATACCTGCCTTGGCAACTTGCGCATCTTCCGACGACTTGACGCCGGAGACACCCACTGCACCGAGGCACTGGCCGTCGATCATAATCGGGACGCCGCCTTCGAGCATGCCTTCAAGCTTCGGTGCGGTGATGAACGACATGCGGCCATTGTTGATCATGTCTTCGTAGATCTTCGACTCACGACGACCGAGTGCGGCAGTGCGCGCCTTGGCAGGAGCGATGTCAGCCGAAATCGGCGCGGTGCCATCAAGACGCTGGAACGACAGCAAGTGACCGCCGTCATCGACGATCGCAATGGCCACAGCCCAGTTATTGGCGAGCGCTTCAGCTTCAGCAGCCGCAGCAATTTTTTTAACATCAACGAGGGACAATATTTGCTTGGATTGCATCACAACTCCGGAAGGAAAAAAAGAATCCCGATTGTACGATAGGCAGCTCGAGCGAATCAGATCGAAGCCGAATAACTTTTGACAGGTTTTGATGATTCGGTTACCTTGGACCTTCGCAAAAAAACCGCCTCCTATTTTGACGATAAGCCGCCCTCCCCGCCGAGTCTTCCGCCATATTGTCGCCAGTATTGTGCTGGTCGCCACGTGCGCCACGTCCGCGACCGGCTTCGCCGCCGACATTTCCGAACCGCCAAAAAATATCGCACTGGCCCGACTGCAAACCCTGAGCAACCGAGCTTCGGAGCTGGCGCTCAGTGCGCTCGGCCTGATCGGTATCCGGTACCGGATGGGTGGAAACACCGCAGAGAGCGGACTCGATTGCAGCGGCTTGGTACGCCTGGTATTTCAGGAAGCATGGGGCGAGACCCTGCCACGCACGTCCGAAGAAATCAGCCGGGTTGGCGAGAAAGTCGATAGCCATGACATGCAACCCGGCGACCTCGTGTTCTACAACACGCTGCGTCGCGGCTTCTCGCATGTCGGCATCTACCTCGGCGATAACAAGTTTATTCACTCGCCATCTTCGGGCGGGCAGGTCCGTGTCGAGAGCATGGATCTTGGTTACTGGAAAAGCCGCTTCAATGGCGCACGTCGCATCAGCGACCCCGAACATCCTTAAATCATCGCCACAATCATGATCAAGCCGCCCCGGTATCCGGGCGGCTTTTTTATTGCTCGCGCCTGGCCCGCAGCTTATCGCGCAGCTCCGGCAGCATCAAAGTCATCGCTTGCTCACCGGCCAGAATGGCCAGATTGCGCCCTGCAAAATCATTGCCTTTCATGGTGCCGAGTTTGGGGGCAATGACCAGATCGGCATCCTTGAGCTCAACCCGGTTGATGCTCTGCCCCATGATCGCAAACGTCTGCAGCACCACATCGACCGAACTCAGCGCAGCCTGCACATCCGGCTGGGTAGAAATATTGACCGCGATGACAAAGTCAGCCCCCATGTCGCGCGCGAAGCGCACCGGCACCGGCGACACCAGACCACCGTCGACATACGAGTGATCACCGATGCGTACCGGCTGGAACACGCCCGGCACGGCGGACGAAGCACGCACCGCCAGTCCGGCATTGCCTCTGCGGAACAGGATAGGTAAACCGCTATTGAGGTCGGCCGCGACCGCACCGAACGGCAGCTTGAATTTTTCGATCGGCAGGTTCCCGACCGACTTGTTGACATAGTTCTGCAGCGCCTCGCCCTTGAAGACGCCACTGGCCTTGGCAAAAAGCGGCACGCTCCAGTCGGAGATGGCGGCTTCGTCCATATCAAGCGCCATTTTTTGCAGTGCATACCCATTATTGCCGGCTGCGTAGAGCGCACCGACCAGGCTGCCGGCACTGGTGCCGACGACGATATCGGGAAAAATGCCTTGCGCTTCCAGCACCTTGATGACGCCGATATGCGCGAAGCCACGTGCCGCGCCACCGCCAAGCGCCAGCCCGATGCGCAGCGGACGCGGCGGTTTCGGCTGGGCCACCGGCGGTACGGGAGCCGAAGACATAAACGGAACGGACATGCATCCACCGAGTAGAAGGGTGGCAAGCAGGGCAAGGCGGATCGACGGAACACAAGACATGAAATGGGCGGAGGCGATGGATGGGCAGGCGCGGATCATACTGCGAAAGCAGTCCGCTTATTTCGGTGCGCAAACAATGTCACAATCTGCCTCCTCTTCATCCACCCGGAACTCCGACCATGGCACGCCTTCCCTACGCAGACCCGACCCATCCTGATCACGCAGTCCAAGCCGCACAAATTGCTGCCGAGCGCGGCGGCAAGGTCATCAACTTGTACAAGATGCTGCTGCAAAGCCCGCCGGTGGCCGACGGCTGGCGCCAGTTGCTGACTGCGATCCGCCATCAATGCCTGTTGTCGGCGCGCTATCGTGAACTGGCCATCATGCGCATCGCGGTACTCAATGAAGCCGATTACGAATTCGCCCAGCACCTGCCGTTTGCCTTGCAAGAGGGCTACACCGAAGCCCAGCTTGCCGCACTGAAAACCGCCGGCTACCGTGATCACTTCACTGGACTGGACTTGCAAGTGATCGATTACACCGATGCGATGACGACATCGATCCGCGTGCCGCAAGCGGTCTTCGATGCCGTCAAGGCCCACTTCAGCGATCGTGAAATGGTCGAACTGACGGCGACAATTGGCGCGTACAACATGGTGTCGCGCTTCCTGGAAGCGCTGCAACTCGACCACGACCAGGACGCTGCTACAACCACACCGCCGTCGCCGGGAACTTGACCTTGAACAGACTGCCCTGCCCCGGCGCTGATTCGATGGCCAGCACGGCGGCATGGCGCAGCAGCACATGCTTGACAATCGCCAGGCCCAATCCTGTGCCCTTGGTCTCGCGCGAGCGGCTCTTGTCGACCCGATAGAAGCGCTCGGTCAGGCGCGAAATATGTTCCGGCTGAATACCGATACCGCTGTCCTGCACGGCAAATACCGGACCTGCGATGCCGACACGCCAGCCGATGGCAATGGTGCCGCCGGCAGGCGTGTAGCGCACCGCATTCGACGCCAGGTTGCTGAAGGCACTACGCAATTCATCGGTACTGCCACGGATGTCCGGCCCGTCAATGTCGAGCGTAATCACATGCTTGCCTGCCGATAGTGCTTCGACTTCCTGGCGAATCTGTTCCAGCAAAGTAGGGATGTTGACGCGCTCGGGTCGCATCGGAAAATCGATCGATTCGAGTCGGGTCAGCGTCAGCATGTCCTCGACCAGATTTTGCATGCGCTGACCCTGTTCGGTCATCAGCGTCAGATGCGAACTACGGGTACGGGCATCGAGGTTGGGCTGCATCAGCGCGATTTCAAGAAAGCCGTTGATCACCGTCAGCGGCGTGCGCAGCTCATGCGAGGCATTGGCAATGAAATCGCGCCGCATCATTTCGATCCGCTCCGATTCGGTGGCATCGTGCGTCACCAGAATCTGGCGGCGGTTCTCGAACGGGATGATCTGCATGATCAGCTTGCGGTCCTTCAGCGCCAGCGTCAGCGGCTGCTCGTAGCGACCGAGGATGATGTAATCCATGAAGTCCGGATTGCGGATCAGGTTGGTCACGCGCATGCCCTTGTCGCGCTCGTTCTGCAAGCCGAGGTGGCGTTCGGCAGCCGGATTGCACCATTCGAGGAACAGCACGTCGTCCATGATCACGACGCCATCCGGCAGCAGCGTCATGGCCTGCCGGAACCGCGCCAGCCACTCGGTCAGTTCGACCTGGTGCTTTTCATCGCTGCGCCGCAGCCGGTACAAGCGCGAAAACACATCAGTCCACGCACCCCAGCCATCCGGCAGCTTGGCACTGTCGGGATGATCCAGCCAGGCATTGAGATGCTGCAGATAGCCGAGTTGGATGGTCAGGATCACGCACAAGGCGAAGATGCTGGTGACCAGTCCGGCAATGGCACCGAAAAAATAACCCAGCACCGCAGACACCAGAAACACGCCGGCGATACGCAGCAATGCCGGCACCCAGAACAACAGCTGAGGATTCATGGGGGGCTTTATTTTTCGGAAAGCATGTAGCCTACACTTCGCACGGTCCGGATCAGATGCTCGGCTTCCTTGAGCGCCTTGCGCAGCCGAAGCACATGCACATCCACGGTACGTTCCTCGATGACAGCATGGTCACCCCAGACCTTGTCGAGCAACTGGGTGCGGCTAAAGACCCGGTCCGGATGCGCCAGAAAAAATTTCAGCAGCTTGAATTCGGCATGACCGATCTCGATTTTCTGGTCCGACAAACTCACGCTGCAGCTGATCGGATCGAGGGTTACCACCCCTGCCCGCATCATGCTTTGCGCATGCTCGGGACTCTTGCGCCGCAATAGCGCCTTGATCCGTGCAGTCAGTTCGCGCGGTGAAAACGGCTTGGTCACGTAATCGTCGGCCCCGTTGTCGAGGCCGGCGATCTTGTCTTCTTCCATGGTCTTGGCCGTCAGCATGATCACCGGGATAGCTTGCAATTGACGGTCAGCGCGGATGCGCGACAACAGCCGCAATCCGCTCTGGTCCGGCAGCATCCAGTCGAGCAGGATCAGGTGCGGCGTGCGGCGCTGGATGAATTCCCAGGCCTCCGCTGTCGTGTTGACCGCCATCGTGTTCCAGCCGGCTTCGCGCAATGTGTAGCTGACCAGTTCGACGATGGAGGGTTCATCTTCGACGATCAGGATGGTGGTTTTATCGACAGCCATGGGGTTTGCTTAGTCGTCCAGTTTGACCGAAGCCACGTAATCCGTATGTCGGATGTCCTTGCCTTCGACAATGTAGATCACGTACTCGGCAATGTTCTTTGCATGGTCACCGATGCGTTCGATCGCCTTGGCTACCCACAATGTATCGAGTGCCGATGAGATCGTGCGCGGGTCTTCCATCATGAAGGTGATCAGGCTACGCATGATCGAACGGAATTCATGATCGATTACCGCATCCTGCGCGATCAGGCGCACGGCCTGCTTGGCATCAAGGCGGGCAAACGCGTCGAGGGCATCGTGCAGCATGTCGGCTGCGCTGGTGGCAATCACCCGCACGGTTTCGAAATGATTGATCGACATCGTGCCGCGCTCGTGCAAATTGGCCGCGGTACGCGCGATTTTGGTGGCTTCGTCGCCAATGCGTTCGAGGTCGGTAATGACCTTGACGGTGGCCATCACGGTACGCAAGTCGTTAGCGGTGGGCTGACGACGCACGATCAGGTGGCTGCAGGTTTCGTCGAGCTGGACTTCAAGCTTGTTGACGCTTTCATCGGACTTGATCACGGCAAAAGACAGTTCAATATTGCCAGTGCGGAAAGACACCATCGCATCGCGCAACTGGCTTTCCACCAGTCCGCCCATCAGCAGCACTTTCGAACGAATCGATTCGAGATCGAGATCGTATTGTTTGGACGAATGTTCGCCGGTCATCGGTATTCTCCTGGTCTGTTTCGCTAGGTTGTTAGTAGAGGATCAGTGCAGTGCCAGCGCACTGCACACGCATCAGCCGAAACGGCCGGTGATGTAATCCTGGGTTTCTTTTTTGGCCGGATTCATGAAAATCTGGTCCGTCTCGCCATACTCGACCAACTCGCCCAGGTACATGTAGGCGGTGAAGTCCGAGCAGCGCGCGGCTTGCTGCATGTTGTGCGTGACAATGGTAATCGTGTAATCGAGTTTGAGTTCGCTGATCAGTTCTTCGATCTTTGCAGTCGAGATCGGGTCCAGCGCCGACGTCGGTTCATCGAGCAGCAATACGTCAGGCTTGACCGCAACGCCGCGCGCAATGCACAGGCGCTGCTGCTGTCCGCCGGACAGGCTCAGGCCGCTCTTGTTGAGTTTATCTTTGACTTCGGTCCACAGCGCCGCTTTGTTCAACGCCCATTCAACCCGCTCATCCATCTCGCCCTTCGGCAGGTTTTCATAGAGACGCACACCGAAAGCGATGTTGTCGTAGATCGACATCGGGAACGGTGTCGGCTTCTGGAACACCATGCCGACCTTGGCACGCAAGGCATTGACGTCCTGGTCCGTGTCAAGGATGTTTTTGCCGCGATAAATGATCTGGCCTTCGGCACGCTGGCCGGGATACAGGTCGTACATCCGGTTGAGCGTGCGCAGCAGCGTCGATTTGCCGCAGCCGGACGGGCCGATAAAAGCCGTGACTTTTTTCTCGTGGATATTGAGGTTGATGTTTTTCAGGCCCTGAAAAGTGCCATAAAAAAAGTTCAGGTCGGAGATCGCGATGATCGGCTTCTTTTCCGCAGCGTTGATAGTGGTCATGGAAGTCAGCTCTTGATTTTTTGATTGAAGATAGTGCGCGACAGGATGTTCAGGCCAAGCACGGTGAAGGTCACCAGCAATGCCCCGCCCCATGCCAGCGAGCGCCAATTGTCATACGGGCTCATCGCAAACTGATAAATCACCACCGGCAAATTGGCCATCGGTGCATTCATGTTCGCGCTGAAAAACTGATTGTTGAGCGCGGTGAACAGCAACGGCGCGGTTTCGCCGGAGATGCGCGCCAGTGCCAGCAAGGCACCCGTCATCACGCCGGCTCTGACCGCACGCAGACGCACAAACGTGGCGACTTTCCAGCGCGGCGCGCCGAGCGCGAAGGCAGCTTCGAGCAGACTGCTCGGCACCAGCTTGAGCATGTTGTCGGTGGTCCGCACGACCACCGGTATCGCAATCAGCGAGATGGCGAATGTCCCTGCCCAACCGGAGAAATGGCGCACGTTGGCGACGTAGATTGCGTAAATGAACAGGCCGATCACGATCGATGGTGCCGACAGCATGATGTCGGTAACGAAGCGCGTGACCTGCGCAAACCAGCTGCGATCCCCGTATTCCGACAGATAGATACCGGCCAGTATGCCAATTGGCGTGCTGATCAGCGTGGCAATACCCACCATCATCAGGCTGCCGACAATCGGATTCATCAAGCCGCCACCTTCGCTGCCTGGTGCCGGCGTGGTCTGCGTAAACATCGACAAGCTCAGGGCACCGAAACCCTTGATGATCAGCGTGAACAGAATCCACATCAGGAAAAACAGACCCACCGCCATGGCCAGGAAAGACAGCGTGATGCCGATACGGTGCACCCACAGGCGCTTGCGGTAAATCGGGTTCATTGGGCTATTCATTATTTGACACCTTCCTTGCGTTCCATACTGGCCAGCATGATCTTGGCTGCACCGAGCACGAAGAACGTGATCGCAAACAGGATCAGGCCGAGCGCGTACAGCGACGACACATGCAGCGTCGATTCGGCTTCGGCGAATTCGTTGGCCAGTGTCGAGGCGATACTATTGCCTGCAGCGAACAAGGACCACGACAACTTGTGTGCATTGCCGATCACGAACGTGACCGCCATGGTTTCGCCGAGGGCGCGTCCCAGGCCCAGCATCACGCCGCCGACCACACCGGCTTTGGTGTACGGCAGCACCACCTTGCGGACGACTTCCCACTTGGTGCAACCGAGGGCATACGCCGATTCCTTCAGCACTTCCGGCACGACTTCAAACACATCGCGCATCACCGAAGCGATGAACGGAATGATCATCACCGCCAGAATAAGACCGGCGGTAAGGATACCGATACCCATTTGCGGGCCCTGGAACAACTCACCGATCACCGGCACGTTGCCAAGCGTGGCGGCGAGTGCCGGTTGCACGTAGTCAGCAAACAGCGGGGCAAAAATGAACAGGCCCCACA
Source organism: Actimicrobium sp. CCC2.4 (assembly GCF_034347385.1). Classification (NCBI taxonomy): domain Bacteria; kingdom Pseudomonadati; phylum Pseudomonadota; class Betaproteobacteria; order Burkholderiales; family Oxalobacteraceae; genus Actimicrobium; species Actimicrobium sp. CCC2.4. The sequence continues at coordinate 3,240,295 of NZ_CP133777.1, forward strand.
TGCCATAAATGATGCTGGGTACACCGGCCAGCAGTTCGACTGCAGAACCGAGCGGACCGCGCAACCACGCCGGGCAGATTTCAGTGAGGAACAGCGCTATCCCGAAACTGATCGGAAAAGCGATCAGCAGTGCAATGAACGACGTCGACAGCGTGCCGACGATGGCAATCAGTGCGCCATATTTGTCATTGACCGGATCCCACTCGACAGTGGTGATAAAGCCGAGACCAAACTCGTGAAACGCCGGCCAGGCACCAATGGCCAGCGACGCGATGATACCGACCAGCACCAGCAGAACGCTGAATGCAAAGCCGAAGGTAATTTTGTGAAACAAGAAGTCTTGCAGACGTTGCATGCGCATCGTCGACGCCATTTTTTTGGCATCCAGCGCTGCTTGTGCGCTGTCCTGATCCGCCTCGGAAACCGGCAAGGACAGGGAGGGAGTGTGTACGCTCATAGGTGCAGTAGTGAATGTGCACTGCTCCCGGGAGGCAATATGCCAGCCGGGAGCAGCGCTTGTTACGCCAAAGTCAGTTGGCGGTTACCAGATTGCCTTGCCTGCGGTGTCTTTCAATTGCACTTTCCACGCATCTTCAACCAGCTTTACAACCGATGCAGGCATCGCGACGTAGTCCAGTTCAGCAGCCATTTCGCCACCGTTTTTGTAGGCCCAGTCAAAGAATTTGAGGACTTCGGCACCCTTGGCGGCGTCAGCCTGAGCCTTGTGCATCAGGATGAATGATGCACCCGTGATTGGCCAGCTGGCTTTGCCGGCCTGGTTGGTCAGCACCACGCCAAAGCCTGGTGTCTTGGCCCACTCGGCACCGGCTGCGGCGGCCTTGAAGTTGTCATCATCCGGCTGGACGAACTGGCCATCCTTGTTCTTGAGCTGGGTATGAGACATCTTGTTTTTCTTGGCATACGCGTACTCGACATAACCGATCGAGTTCTTGATGCGCTGGACGTTGGCAGCAACGCCTTCGTTACCTTTGCCGCCCACACCGACCGGCCACTTGACCGCGGTACCGGCACCGACGGTGGTCTTCCAGTCAGCATTGACTTTGGACAGGAAATCGGTGAACAGGAACGAGGTGCCCGAACCATCAGCACGATGCACGACGGTGATCTCGGCATCAGGCAACTTCACACCCGGGTTCAGTGCGACGATTTCAGCTGCGTTCCACTTGGTGATCTTACCGAGGTAAATGCCGGCGACGACATCACCGGTCATTTTCATTTGACCAGGAGTGACGCCTTCGAGGTTGACGATAGGAACCACGCCGCCCATGATTGCCGGGAACTGGACCAGTCCGGCTGCCTCGAGCTCGGCCGCATCAAGCGGCATGTCCGATGCACCGAAGTCGACGGTCTTGGCCTTGATCTGCTTGATACCACCGCCGGAACCGATGGACTGATAGTTCAATCCATTGCCTGTCGTCTTTTTGTAAGACTCGGCCCATTTCGAATAGATCGGATATGGAAACGTTGCACCGGCACCAGTCATATCGACGGCCACGGCGCTCGACATGGCCATCGCCGAACCAGCGGCAAGTAACAGCGATTTAATGATTTTATTCAATTGCATGGATCACTCCTTGGATTGGCATTGGTTGACCAGCCGAACTGTAACTACCAAATATGACAGGTTTATGACGGCACCAAAAATCATGTCATAAGAAAATTGACAGGCCATGGGCGTGTCATTAACTTGTCATGTAGCACCCCTATACTCGCGACCACTAGAAAAGCCTACCGACAAGTAACCATGACCACGCTACCCAAGCCAGAAAACAAGACGAGCACTCCGAAGTCCGCAGCCGTCGTCCCGCCGGTCGTCGTGACCGGTCCGCTCCTGCTGAACCGCGAATTATCCCAGCTGGCTTTTAACCGTCGCGTCCTGGCCCAGGCCGAAGACAAGAGCGTGCCGCTACTCGAACGGCTGCGCTATCTGTGCATCGCCAGCAGCAACCTCGATGAGTTTTTTGAAGTGCGCATTGCCAGCCTGCTGGCCAAGAGCCGGCTCGATGGCGATATCAAGGAGCCCGCCGCGCTAAGCGCCGCGCTGGCACTGACCAGCACCGAATGCCACGCCATCGTCGAGCGCCAGTACCACGTCCTCAATAACCAAGTCCTGCCTGAGCTGTCAGCGCAGGGCATCCATTTGCTGCGCGATCAGGACCGCAACGAAGCACAGCGAGCGTGGGTCAAGGCGTATTTCGACCGTGAAGTGCGGCCGCTGCTAACCCCGATCGGACTCGATCCGGCCCATCCGTTTCCGCAAGTCGTCAACAAGAGCCTCAATTTCATTGTCGAGCTATCCGGCAAGGATGCGTTTGGCCGCGGCACCGCGATCGCGATCCTGCGGGCGCCGCGCGTACTGCCGCGCGTGATCCGCCTGCCCGATGAATTGTCGACCAACGGCGGCGTGTCATTTTGCCTGCTGTCATCGGTGATCCATGCACACATCACCGACCTGTTCACCGGCCGTCAGGTGATCGCGTACTCACAGTTTCGCGTGACGCGCGACAGCGATCTGTGGGTCGATGAAGACGAAGTCAAGAACCTGCGCCAGGCCTTGCAGGGCGAATTGCAGGTGCGCCAGTTCGGTGTTGCGGTGCGGCTGGAAGTGGCGAAGAACTGTCCGGATCATCTGGCACAGCTACTACTTGACCAGTTCATGATTTCGCGCAACCGGCTGTATGCGGTCGAAGGCCCGGTCAACATGGTGCGCCTGTCGGAACTGATCAACCTGGTCGAGCGGCCCGAACTGCGCTTCCCGTCGTTCACGCCGCAATACCCGCCGCACCTGGTCAATGGCGACATCTTCGCGATCCTGAAAAAACAGGACGTGCTGCTGCATCATCCGTTCCAGTCATTCCAGCCGGTCGTCGACTTTGTTCGCAGCGCCGCGCTCGATCCGAACGTGCTGGCGATCAAGCAGACCATTTACCGGACCGGCATGAATTCCGACCTGATGGAGTCGCTGATCCTGGCAGCCCTGCGCGGCAAGGAAGTCACCGTCATTGTCGAACTGATGGCGCGCTTCGACGAAGAAGCCAATATCAACTGGGCCGACAAGCTCGAGCGCGCCGGCGCGCAAGTGGTGTATGGCATTGTCGGGCTGAAGACCCACGCCAAGCTGGCGCTGGTGCTGCGCCGTGAAGAAGGCCAGCTGCGCTATTACGCCCACCTTGGCACCGGCAACTACCATCCGACCACGACCAAGATCTATACCGATTTCGGCCTGCTGACGGCCAACACGGCGCTGGCCACCGAGGTCAATGAAATCTTCATCCACCTGACCAGCCTGACCAAACCGAAAAAACTGACGCACCTGTGGCTCGCACCGTTCGCCTTGCAAAAAGAATTCATCCGCGCGATCCGCAATGAAGCCGCGATCGCCCGCGCCGGCCGGCCCGGTCGCATCATCGCCAAGATGAATGCCCTGCTCGATGAATCCGTCATCAAGGCCCTGTATGCCGCCTCGGCCGATGGCGTGAAAATCGACCTGCTGATACGCGGAGCCTGTGCGCTGCGTCCCGGTGTCGCGGGCCTGTCCGAGAATATCCGGGTGCGCTCCATCATCGGTCGCTTCCTGGAGCACAGCCGGATCTATTATTTCCGCAACGATCTGGCCCACGACGTGTTCCTGTCGAGTGCCGACTGGATGAACCGCAACCTGTTCCGGCGCATCGAAGTAGCCTTCCCCATCCTCGACCGCGCCATGAAAAAGCGCGTCATCGCCGAAGGTCTCAATCCCTACCTGAAGGACAACACGCATAGCTGGGAACTCGATGGCGATGGCGTCTATCACAAGCGCAAGCAACGCGCGAAGCAGGCCAGGTTCGGGGCGCAGGCTTACCTGATGAATCTGGTCGCCAAACCGGAAAGCGAGTAAGCACGATGGACCTGATCCTGTGGCGCCATGCAGAAGCCGAGATCGGCGAACCGGATGATGACCGCCGGCTGACCAGCAAGGGTCACAAGCAGGCGGCGAGGATGGCCGACTGGCTCGATCACGTCTTGCCCAGCGGCTGCAAGATACTCGTCAGCCCCTCAATGCGGACGCGTCAGACTGCGCAAGCACTGGATCGCAAATTCAAGATTCATCCGGGTCTGGCGCAGGACGCGACCACCGCCAGTTTGCTGGCAGCGGCGAACTGGCCCGATAGCCGCGAACCCGTGGTGCTGGTCGGGCATCAGCCGGCGCTCGGGCAACTGGCGGCGCTGCTGGTATCCGGGACTGAACAGGACTGGACTATTCGCAAAGGCAATGTCTGGTGGATCGCTCAGCGGGAACGCGACGACATCACTACGCCTTTTTTGCGGGCGGTGATGACGCCGGATTTGCTGGTTAAATAATTGGTGCTTGAAGCGAGCATTCAGCGAAGCAAGTGCACTAGTAAACCGTTCGTCCTTAGCCTGTCGAAGGAAGCTTGTCGTAGGAACGCAAAACCTCGCGACTCCCGTTCGGCCTGAGCCTGTCGAAGGCGCGCTTGACGGTGCGCCTTCGACAAGCTTGCTTCGATAGGTTTCCTTCGACAGGCTTCCTTCGACAGGCTCAGGACGAACGGTTTTTAGTTTGTGGTGCGCCTTTGTCGAGGTCAGACCAAACAGCTGTTAATGTGGCGCGCCCTAGACAAACTCAGGCCAAACAGTTTTTTCAGTCAACAGTGTGGCCAAGGCCATTTGCACCCACCCTCCCCCATCACCGCGTACCAAAAATCCGGTCACCAGCATCGCCCAGCCCAGGCAAGATATACGCATGCTCATCAAGCCGGTCATCAAGCGAAGCGACATACAATTTCACATCCGGATGCGCCGCCTGAAACACCGCCACACCCTCGGGCGCAGCCACCAGCGCCAGAAAAATAATCTGCGCATCCGACACCCCGCGCCGCTTCAGCACATCCACGGCATGCACCGCCGAATTCCCGGTCGCCACCATCGGATCACACAGGATGAAAGTACGCTCGGCCAGATCCGGCAGGCGCACCAGATACTCGACGGGCAGGTGCGTTGCAGGGTCACGATAGACGCCGATATGCCCGACCCGCGCCGATGGAATCAGATCAAGCAAGCCATCGCTCATGCCGATGCCGGCGCGCAGTACCGGCACCACCGCCAGCTTGCGCCCGGCGATCACCGGCGCATCCATCGTCTGCATCGGCGTCTCGATGGTGCGCGTGGTCAGCGGCAGGTCGCGGGTGATTTCATAGCCCATCAGCAGCGTGATTTCGCGCAGCAGTTCGCGGAAGGTGCGGGTCGAGGTGTCCTTTTCGCGCATGTGGCTCAGCTTGTGCTGGATCAGCGGATGGGTCAGTACGAACAGGTTCGGAAAACGCGGGTCCTGGATATGCATGGTCATGCTCCGTTCAACGTACAGGTGTCATGGTGACGACAGGCGGGCTCATGCGCATCAGCACGAAATACACCACCGCAGAAATTCCCAGGCCGACAAACCAGGCATAGGTGTAGAGCGTCTCGAAGAGCGGTGCGATACCGGTAATGAAACCGGCAGCGCCCAGAAATCCCGGCAAATTCGGCAGCACGCCGACCACCAACGCGACCACTGCGCGCCAGTTCCAGCCACTCCGGTAGCTGTAGATACCCTTGGCATCGAACAGCGCATCATGGTCCAGTTCGGTCTTGCGGATCACGAAATAATCGACCAGCATGATGCCGGCCACCGGCCCCAGCAGCGCGCCATAGCCGATCAGCCAGGTGAAAATATAGCCCTTGGTGGTCTCGAGTATCTTCCACGGGAACATCGCCAGTCCGATCGCCGCCGTGATGTAGCCGCCCATCTTGAACGAGATCTTGCTCGGTGCCAGATTGGAAAAGTCATACGCCGGCGACACCACGTTGGCCGCCAGGTTGGTCGTGATGGTCGCAATGATCAGCGCGATCAGCGCCAGCACAACCGAGATGCCGCCCATCTTGCCGGTCAGGACTACCGGGTCCCAGATCGCCTCGCCATAAATCACCACGGTGGCCGATGTCACCAGCACCGCCACCAGCGCCAGCAAACCCATCGGGACCGGCAGGCCGATCGCCTGCCCGAGCGCCTGATCGCGCTGGCTGCGCGCGAAGCGCGTGAAGTCCGGAATGTTCAGCGCCAGCGTGGCCCAGTAGCCGACCATCGCCGTCAGCGACGGCCAGAACACCAGCCAGAACTGGCCGGCGCGCTTGCCGCCGTCGGCAAACTGCGACGGCGCCGACAGCATCGGCCCGAAACCGCCGGCCTTGGCATAAGCCCACCAGACCAGCGCAATACCGGACAGTAGCAGCAAGGGCGCGGCGGCGGTTTCCATCCAGCGGATCGAGTCGGTGCCCTTGGTAATGAAGTAGATATGCAGCGCCCAGAACAGCAGAAAGCAAAACAGCTGGCCGCCGCTAATGCCCAGCAGTGGCAGCGCACTGCCCTGCAAGGCATTGCCGGTGATGACATTGAGGATCGTATAAATCGCCTGCCCGCCCAGCCAGGTCTGGATCCCGAACCAGCCGCAGGCGACGATGGCCCGCAATATTGCCGGCAACTGCGCGCCGCGCACGCCGAACGCCGAGCGCGCCAGCACCGGATACGGAATCCCGTGCTTGGCACCGGCATGACCGACCAGCACCATCGGCACCAGCACGATCAGGTTACCCAGGAATACCGTCAGCACCGCCTGCCACCAGTTCATGCCCTCGCTCATCAGACCGGAAGCCAGCATGTAGGCCGGCACGGAGACCGCCATCGAGACCCACAGTGCGGCGTAATGGGTGGCCGTCCAGGTCCGCTGTGCGGTCGTGGTCGGTTCGAGATCGGCGTTCCAGAGGGGATTGGAGGTGTTGCGGTTAGACATGGAGGTAGCCGGTGAAGAGGACGGCGCTCATGGTAAGTGATAGACGCGCTTCCGTGCGGCCGGATTGCAACCCGATTACAGTCCGATCACAGCCCGATCACAGCATCAGCGCCACCGAATGCAAAATCAGCCCGACCAGCCCGCCGACCACCGTGCCATTGATGCGGATGAATTGCAGGTCCCGGCCGACGTATTGCTCGAACTTGCGCGAGACGGTCTCGCCATCCCATTGCCGGATCACGCGCTCGACCAGGCTGGCAATCGCGCCGCGGCGCTTGACCAGTGCATCGGTCGCGAACGTACGCAGCCAGCCGTTGAGCTTGTCGCGCACCGCCTGGTCGGCCACCAGCGCCGTGCTGACTGACTGCAGCGCTTGCGCCAGCCCGGCCGTAATCCGCGAATCCGATGCAGCGACGTCATCCAGCAAACGCTGCCGCAAGTCCTGCCAGACCTGATCGACATAGTCGCGAAACACCGGATGCTGCAAGCCGCTGCGCACCAGCGCCGCAATCCGCAGCTCGTACTCACCGGAGCTGCGCAGCTGCGCGACCAGGTCTTCGACCGATTCCTGGAAGCGCGCGCGCCACTGGCTGTCGGGCTGCTTCATTTCTTCGAGCACCTGTTGCAAGCCGTCGAGCAAGCGCTCGAAAAACTTGTCGTCGAAGGTGCGCGGCATCCAGCGCGGGCTGTTGTCGTGAATTTTCTGACGGATGAAATCCTGGTTCTTTTCGAGCGCGCCCGCCACCATCACCAGCAGGTGATCGAACAATTCCTGATGCCGCCGGTCCGCCACCAGTATCGTCAGCATGTCGGCCAGCAAGGGCGCAAAGCGGACGTGCTCGACCATGCGGTCAATCCGGCCATGCAGGAAGCGGCGGATATCGTCATCCTCGACCAGTCGCAACACAGTCGGCAAACCACCCGCCAATTGCCGCGCCACGACCTCGCTATTGGCCGGCACCGCCAGCCAGCGAGACGCGGCTCCGGCAAAATCGATACGGCCGAACTCCGCGCTGATGACCGCCTGCGTCATGAAATTGTTTTCAAGGAAAGCCGCAATGCTGGCCCCGATCCGGTCCTTGTTCTTCTGGATGATCGCGGTGTGCGGGATCGGCAAACCGAGCGGATGGCGGAACAGTGCCGACACCGCAAACCAGTCGGCCAGCGCGCCCACCAATGCTGCTTCGGCAAAAGCCCGCACAAAACCCAGCACCGGATGCAGTGCCTCGAACTTGCGCGCCAGCACGAACACCACCGCCATTAGCAGCAGCAAGCCGGTGGCGATACGACGGATTTTGTTGAGGGGGGCGAGTGGATCGGTTTCTGGCATGGATGGGGAACCTTGATGACGGGATAGCGGCTGACAACGCGCGCAAACCAACACGATACAACGACTGCGCCTGCATGGAACTACGTTGACGGATTCGCTACTCATCCTCCATTCGAGCTTCAGGTGGCGCAGGACTGCGTTTCTTGAAGTTTATTTCAAAACAAATTTGCAGGAGTTGACTATGCCGTTTTCTAATTTTAAAAATCCATTTCCGCCTTCTCTTTTTGATCGCTTCAAGAAGTTCACTCCTGACCTTTTAACGACACCGCTGATTGACAAGAACAGCACGGACGCCCAAAAAAAGAATTACGAAGAAAATATCAAGAACCAAAAATCATCGAGAAGTGTAGCAATAAAATATTATAAAAGTAAGAAACAGGAACTGGCAGATCACAAGAAAGCAGAATATAGAAAAAACAAGCTGACACCAGCAGCTGAAAAAAACATTTTGTACGCCATGGTTGGGGTATCGCCAACATTCGTACTTATAACCTGATTCAAAAGTCGGAAATTACCGGAAAATGGAAATTTTTTTATTTTAATTACCGCACAATCAATCAAAAAATTGGGGCAGCTGCCTCAAAAGGTAGGAATAAACTTAACTTGACAGGTGAACGAGATAACCATTCAAGGGCATTGCCAGGAAAGGATTTCAAGCAGGAACATATAAGTAGAAAGCTAGCCGACTTGCCACCATCTGTGGCAGGCAAGATCGATAAACTAAACAATAATAACGGCACAACATATCGAATAAACATACAAAAGGAATCACAGCACTATATAAGCCTCTCTACCACTTCTGGTAATGACTCCGAATTTACAAATACAATGTCTGGCATCAGTGAACAGCTGAACATAAAATTGAAAGAAATAGCCGTAACTGATGTCACTCAAAATAAAATTTCGCCCGATGTAATAGATAAACGTCCCACTTCAGATAATTACATGCTGATGTTATCCTATGCGATCCAAGGTGCCTGCCGAGATACTTTTTCTATTACGAAAAGAAATAAAAGTGACGAAATTACCGAAACGATTATTGTTGAGGCCCTGAAAAAGTTGATAACACTACCACTACTCGGATCGGTCATAGACCCGACACTGGTGGTTAATACTGGCGATGATGCAACGAATTTAGCATGGCGTATTGCCTATAAAATGGCTGAGACATCAACGGGCTTTGATCTCCTGAAAAAAATTAACACTCACGATAAAAACTCGGATTACACCAACCCGCCTGTCTTGAATAACCCCGCTACTGCCGCCGAAAAAGCCGCAGCGGCAGCCCTCAAACGCCGCAATCTCCGTCGCGATGAGCATGTGCGCTTGTTTATGCAAGGAGCAGAAAAGCTGCTAAAAGAAGAAGCGCCCGGAGTCAGGCTAAAAACCGATCCGAGGTCTCTGCTGGCCTATTGCACCGACGATGCACGAACGCAAGAAAATCGGAATAATACGCTTCTGGTGAACGCGCTTCCGGCATTGGAAGCTGCATTACTTAAAAATGAAATAGGTTCAATACCCCAGCATGTGGCCAATCGAAAAATGTGGGCTGCCAATGCACTGCGCAATGGTTTTTTTAGTAATGCACCGGGTAGCCAATTTCAAAAAGCCAATGCGCGACTAGAAAAGGTATCGCTACAAGTTACCCGTGGACTGAGAAACAGGAACATCATTGAATCCCAGGATCTCAAGAATCATGACGGATTAAGACGCGTCGCAGAAACCAGTTCACTCTGGTGGCACAAACTTAAACGCAACGGCGGAAAGACGCCTTTCAATGGCAATTTTCCCATTCAGATGTCGACAAATGGCTCGTTATTACAACGAGAAAAAATGACGATGGTATTACGCTTACTCGATAAAGCATTTCGTACAAGTCTACCAGAGGAGTATTTAGATAAGGCATCTAATGCACCAGTTTTTACAGGAGGAAGATTTTTAGACGGAGAGCTTGAAGATATCACGCCTAACCTGAAAAAAATCGCCACAATCATGTATGTCCGTGCTTGGGCATCAGTCTCTCAGGCAGAAGTACTGGATGGCAGACCACTTGCGGATGACATCATTAAAAAACTGACGGAACCTGATTATCTGCATAAGTTATTGGGATTAGAGTTTGGTAATGCTGGCGTACCAAAAAAAATTACAGACTGTCTGGAGGTAATTAAATTAAAGTTTAGTGCACTCGCAGCAGCACCATTAACTCCAGGCGTGCTTGAGGGTTTATTTAAGAAAGTAGAAGTAAATAATCCTGAACAAACCCCTCCTCCTGAAATTGCGTTCAAACAAATTCCGACCAAGGCTGATATTGACCGGATGCAACCAGATCAATATCAAGAGGTATTTGAAAAGGCAATGAATCTTCTCCAAAATGGAGAAGAGGAAGAAGCGGACCGGGTAACACTAGACCCCAACGTCAGTCGGCAAGGGATTGGTAATTATCTTGACCAGCAGGCGCAGCGGATGCGCTTGGGCTCTTCGATCAAATTCAGCGATGGCGACAGCATCGGTTTCGGGGTGCAAAACACCGTTGCCATTCTCGGCCGTACTATTTTTGGCTTCGTGGCGGGTATTCGCTTCAATTTAAGTCATCGACGCTCGCGCGTTGCGACGGCAGAATTTGGCGTGAACGCCGCCGGTGGATTCGCCCGGTTTGGCACTGAAACCAACCGCACCAATCGCATCGGCTTCGGTCGCTCGCTGGGGTGGTCGTTGGCAAAAAACAAAACCCTGTCGGCGGGTATCAGTGTCAATGCCGACAGCAAATTGTTCTACGATCCGGATAAATTTACCGGCGTCACGCTACGCATGGATCGCCTGGGCCAGGATGTTACCGGACGAGACGGCCAGATTGCCGGGGTGGCCGGCGACGCGGACATGACCGAGCGACTGGGAAAAGCGATCAACAAAGTTATCAACGGTCCGGATGGGGGGCCACAGGAAAGCGACCTGCTCTCTCAGTTACTTGAAGAACTCCCTGAACTCTCCGTCTCCTGGCTGGATGAAGGCGCCAGTACCAAGCGAGACATGGGACATATCGAGCAAGTCGGTGCCGTACTTGGTGCTTATGCGGGCAATATTGGTCTCGGCGTCAGCGCATCGCTAGCGTGGACCAAAAAATACCAGAAACAGCGCTATCAAGAAGAAACCGGGGCACTACAGTCACGCGTCATCGGCAGCGCCACACGATCGACGGTGAATGGACAGCTGGGCGCAGCCGTACTGGGAACGCTGCCATTGAGCGCCGGGCAACCTACCGCTGTCTCGGAAAATGCCGGCATTGCCGATGTCATGGGCGCTGACGCAGAAATTTATCGCAACGGCACCAGGGAAGAAATACGCACGATAGAACTTCATGGCGAATTGCAGCCGCGCACCTATAAGCTCATCATCCATGCGAACGCCGAAGCATTCGCCGGCAAGGTAGAAGGAAATATCCAGGAATGGGGACAGCGCTTCGCTGAAATCAAGGACCCTGACAACTATTTCCACCAGGATGTGGATGACACCACAAAGCTAGAAAGGAGAATGAACGCCACGATCGAACAGGCCGGAGTAGTGCGAGACTTGATTCTCAACGTGCACGAAAATGCCCATTCGAACACGGAATATATCGAGTATCTCGAACTCGCAGAAGCGACCACGGTCGAAATTAACCGCTATCGACACCTGGCGAAAATGGCTGAACTGTCGGGTCCTACCGGTAAGGAAGAACAAGAATTTTTGATAGAAGCCGCCGAAAGCTTGCTACGGAATCCGGACAGCTACGTGCCGCGCTTCCTGTTCACCATCGAGACCAAGGTGGCCGATGAGGGACACGCGATCACTCTGGTCGGCAGCTATTCGACCACCGAGAAGGTCCACGAAACCGTGATGCTAAACGGCTACGCCGGGTAATCCGGGATCTGCTGAAAAACCTGCAAACCAACAGATACCCGCGCCTTTCCGCATTGTACTTTGCCGACCGACAACCATAAGTTAATCTAACGAAACCATCTATCGTAATAGCTGACCGGGAAGTTTGATCGCGATTGTTCTTCCTGGTTGACAGCAATTACGGAATTGTTTTCGAGAGACTCCTTCATGGCGCTTTTTCATCCTTCCTTGTTGCTATGCATCGCCCCCGCCCCGCTGCGGGAACGCGTATTGCGCGCAGCCGAAATGATGTCGATACGGCTAAAACAGATCCCGATCAGTGAGATCGCACAGGAGATCGCGTTGCACCCGGGAGCCCGGATTCTGGTCTGCCAGGACGATCGGCACTTCGATAAAGTTATCGAGCAATGCCACCGGATTGGTGCATCCACGCAGGAAAGGCTGGTGCGCTTCGTCGATGGCAGCGATTACGCCACCTGTGTCGCAACTGCCTGTGTCTGCAAGGCCATCAATATTCCGGAGCTCGATAGCCGCTTACAGGAAATCCTGCAGCAATTGCTGGAGCACAAAGTCCACCCGGACGACGACAACACCGACGACCATCCCGGTCCGGAGGCAATCACTCCCGGCACACCGCTGCAGAGCAATGCCAGCCTGCCTGTCCCATCCGCAGGCGCATCCGGTGCCCCCGTCATCGCCGATGTGAACCATGAAATCTATGCCGTCGCGCGCCGCATCGCGGCCACCGATGTCGATATCGTGCTGGTCGGCGAAACCGGCACCGGCAAGGATTGGCTGGCCCATTACATTCATGACTACTCCGGTGTGCGTGGACCGTTCGTGGCGGTCAATTGTCCGGCGATTCCCGAAACCCTGGCCGAAGCGGAACTGTTCGGCGTCGACGCCGGTGCCTACACGGGTGCCACCAAGAGTCGCGCGGGACGCATCGAATCGGCCAACGGCGGCACGCTGTATCTCGATGAAATCGATAGCATGGCGCTGACCTTGCAAGCCAAATTGCTGCGGGTACTGCAGGATCGCGGCGTCGAGCGGGTCGGCTCGACGGTCTTCAGGCAGCTCAGTTTCCGGGTCATCGTATCGACCAAGGTGCCGCTGGCAAAACTGGTCGAGGAAGGCAAATTCCGCACCGACCTGTACTACCGGCTAAGCGTGGTCGAACTGGCCTTGCCGGTGCTGCGCTCCCAGCCGGCGCGCGCATTGGACTTGTTCTGGCGCTATGTCGACCACGCAGCACGGCAGTTCAAGTTGCCTCCCGGAGCCGATGTTAATCCGTTTGTCGAGGCCCAGATTCTGTCGCATGGCTGGGAAGGCAATATCCGCGAATTGCGCGCCGCCGCGCAGCGCTATGCGCTGGGATTCCCCGCCATCGGCAGTGATGCCAGCAGGCAGCACAGTGGCTCGCTCAAGGACTTGCTGCATCAGTTCGAGCGCACTTTGCTGATCGCCACGCTGGACCGCTGCAAGCGCAATGTCTCGCGCGCCGCCAAGGAGCTCGGCGTCGAACCCCATGTCCTGTACTACAAGCTGAAAACCCTCGGCATTCATAATGTCGGTCGCAACGACAGCGATAGCAGCGATGAGGTGCCCAGACAGGGCTTGCTGGCAATCGATACAGATACGGCAACGGCGACGGCAAAAGGCAAGCGCCGCGCACGCTGATCACGCACCGGTAGCGTTCATCCTTAGCGGATCGTCCACAGATCCGGTACCAGCTCTTTTTCGGGCATTCGAAAGCATCCCCGTCACGGCATCGCCAGCGCCGTATAATTTGGCGTTCCGGCTGTTGCCCGGCCGTCTCTTCCCAACACCGTTCCCATGTCCAACGACCGTGCTGCCACCGCACTGCCCCTGACTGCCTGCCGCGAATGCGATTTGCTGCAGCACGAGATCGCGCTGCCGCCGCATGCCGAAGCCTTGTGCCTGCGCTGCGGTGCGCAGCTCTACCGGCAAACGCTGCATGGCCCGGATACGACGCTGGCCTTCACGCTGGCCAGCGTGCTGCTGTTCCTGCTGGCGAATTTTTTCCCGCTGGTGCGACTGGAACTGCAAGGTAATCAAACCTCGTCGACGCTGTTCGGTGCAGTCACGACGCTGGCCTCGCAAGACCTGCTATCGGTGGCGCTGCTGGTCTTTGGCACCACGATTCTGGTGCCGGCCATCGAGATGGCGGCGATGCTGTACCTGCTACTGCCTCGACGCCTCGGCGTCACGGTCCCGGGCAGGGCCCGAACATTCCGGCTCATCGAGTGGCTGCGACCCTGGGGCATGATCGAAGTGTTCATGCTGGGCGTGCTGGTGTCGGTAGTAAAAATGGCGACCTTTGCCAGCGTGGTGCCGGGCGTTGCGCTGTGGTCGTTCGGCGCACTGATGCTGACGCTGGCAGCGGCGGCGCATTTTTTCAATCCGCGTGACCTGTGGCAAGGGCTGCCTCTCCATGAGTGAGCCACGCCCGCTCTCGCCCGTCACGGCCGCAGCACGCGGGCTGCTGCGCTGTCATGCCTGCGACCTGCTCTGCCAACCCCTCGCCGGTGCCGGTGCTGACAGCGGCGCCGGCAATTGCCCGCGCTGCGCCGCGCCGCTGCACCAGCGCATCCCGCACAGCATCCGCAAGACCTGGGCTTTCCTGCTGGCGGCGATGATCCTGTACATTCCCGCTAACTTGCTGCCGATCATGCGCAGCAGCTCGTTTTTTTCGGTCCGGGACGACACCATCCTGAGCGGCGTCGTGTACCTGTGGATTGGCGGTTCGCGCATGCTGGCGCTACTGGTCTTTGTGGCCAGCATCGTGATCCCGCTGTTCAAGTTGCTGGCGCTGGTCCTGCTGACGCTATCGGTGCAGTTGCGCGCGACCTGGCAACCGCGCCAGCGGACCCGGATGTACCGGCTGGTCGAGGCGATCGGCCGCTGGTCGATGCTCGATATTTACGTCGTCGCCTTGCTGGTGGCGCTGGTGCAAGTGCAGTCCTTCGCGCGCATCGAGGCCGGCCAGGGCGCGGCTGCTTTCGGGGCAGTGGTCGTGCTGACACTGCTGGCGGCCAATAGTTTTGATCCGCGCCTGATCTGGGATTACGCGGAAAGGCAGGATATGAACAACAAGCACACGGAGACCAATCTTGACTGACGCCACTAACAACACCGATTTGCCACAGGCCGTGCGCGCCCCGCGCTGGCACTGGGCACCGTGGCTGATCTGGCTGATCCCTATCATTGCCGCGCTGGTCGGCGGCACCATCCTGATCCAGACGCTGATGTCGCGCGGCCCGACCATCACGATCAACTTCAAAAGCGCCGAAGGACTGGAAGCCGGCAAGACACGCATCAAATACAAGGAAGTCGAAATCGGCACCGTCGATCGCATCACGCTGTCGCCGGACCGGCAACAAGTCATCGTCACGGCGCAACTGGTCAAGAGTGCCGACAGTTTTCTGCGCGACGACACGCGCTTCTGGGTGGTGCGGCCGCGCGTCGGTGCCGGCGGCATTTCGGGATTGGGTACCTTGCTGTCGGGCTCGTACATCGGCGTCGATGCCGGCAAGTCCGAAGAAAGCCGCGATGACTTCGTCGGCCTGGACACGCCGCCGTTCGTGCTGACCGGCCTGGCCGGACGCCAGTTCGTGCTGCATGCCGAACAGATCGGTTCGCTCGACATCGGCGCGCCGGTCTTTTTTCGGCATATCCAGGCCGGCCAGATCGCCGCCTACGAACTCGATCAAAACGGCACCGGCGTCATCCTGCATGTGTTCGTCAATGCGCCCTACGACAAGTACGTCACGACCAGTTCGCGCTTCTGGCAAGCCAGCGGCGTCGAGCTGAGCCTCGATGCCTCGGGCATCAAGGTCGCCACCGAATCGCTGGCCTCTATCCTGTCCGGCGGTATCAGTTTCGGTGCCCCCGACGATGCGGCGGTGGCACCCGAAGCCGCGATCAATAGCGTCTTTACGCTATATGGCAATCGCGACAACGCCATGAAGCACGCCGACACCGTGGTGCGCAAAGCCTTGCTGTACTTCGATGAATCGACACGCGGACTGGCACCCGGTGCACCGGTCGATTTCAGGGGCATCGTGATCGGCGAAGTGACCGCCATCAGCCTGGAAGTCGACCGCAAGAGCAAGGTCTTCCGCTTCCCGGTCGAGGTCAACATTTATCCGCAACGGCTGCAATCGCACTATCGGAGCGGCAGCCCGGTGGCCGACGATTCACGTGAGGTCATCGATGCGCTGGTCGCGCGCGGCATGCGGGCGCAACTGAAAACCGGCAACCTGCTGACCGGCCAGTTGTTCGTCGCGCTGGATTTTTTTCCGGAGGCTGCCAAGGCGCAGATCGACTGGAAGAAGGAACCGATCACGCTGGCCACCGTCCCCGGCACGCTCGAAGAACTGCAGGCCATCCTGAGCCGCATTGCGCGCCGGCTCGACAAAGTGCCGCTGGAGCAGATCGGTGCCGACGTCCGCGTCGCACTGAAATCACTCGACAGTACGCTCAAAAGTACCGATGCACTGGTGCGACGGGTCAATACCGAACTGGCACCGCAAGCCAGCGCGACACTGGAACAGGTGCGCAAGACCGTCGCCAGCGCCGATGCGGTCCTGGCCAGCGATGCGCCGTTGCAGCAAGACCTGCGCACCACGCTCAGCGATATCAGCCGGGCTGCGCAAGCGTTGCGCTCGCTGACCGATTATCTCGACCGCCATCCGGAAGCTCTGCTGCGCGGCAAAAAGGACGCTCCATGACATCGCCTGCCCGCCGCTCCCCCGCCACCTTCACCGCCCTGCTCGCGATGACACTGCTGTTGAGTGCCTGCGCCACCAGCCCGACGACGTATTTCTATACCCTTGAACCGCTCGCCGCTGCCGGCCTGACCACCGGTGGCGGCACCGTGCGCGTCGGTCAGGTCACCGTGCCCGAACTGGTCGACCGGCCGCAAATGGTGCTGCGCTCCGGTGCCAACCAGGTCAGCCTGGCCGAACAGCGGCGCTGGGCCGAGTCGCTGCGCAGCGCGATTGCCCGCGTCGTCGCTGCCAACCTGGCCACAGCGGACAGCGCCACGTCCGCATCCACGGTGGATATCGACGTCGTGCGTTTTGATTCGCAGCTTGGCGTGGCGGTCGATCTGGCGGCCAGCTGGCGTCTGCGCTCCGCCACCGGCATCGTCCGCAGCGGCAGCATGAGCACGCATGAACCGGCACCAGGCAAGGATTATGCCGATCTGGCTGCGGCGCATAGCAGGGCACTGGCCGAGCTGAGTCGCAACATTGCCACTGCCATAGTCGCCAAACCGTGATAACCATCAATCACATCAAGTACGACCTTGATACATCACAGCGAACGCTCGCCGGATTCCCTGCACGATGGCCGGACACCCCACAAGGAGTCGTGTGAATCCCTCCCTTTCCGACCTGAGCGGTATCGATGACAGCCTGACGCGCGAACTGAACCAGATGCAATCCGATCCGGCTACCCCGCTGGCCCTGCGGTGCCGCCGGATTGCGCTCGGCATCGCGCTGGCGGTCGCCCTCACGGGTGCCGGTGTGCTGCTGCTGTGGCGCTTGCCGCTGCCCCACCTGATGCCTGCCAATGTGGCGCTGGGTCTGCTGCTGGCGGGCATGACACTCGCGCTGCAAAGCCTGCCCCTGATCCGGCGACTGCCGGTACGCTTGCTGGCACTGGGCATCGCGGCGCTGGTTGCGGCGCTCGGGCTGGTCACGGTGGCGCATGGCTTGTCCCTGGGTGGGACGGAGCTCGATGCGTTCCTGGCCGGCCTGACGCTGCCGCTCACCGGCAGTCCGGCCATGCCGATCCATCCCGTGAGTGCGTTCGCCCTGGCACTGAGTGGCATCGCTCTGCTGCTGCAGGACATGCGCACGCGCGCGCGCCATGCGCCTACCGAATTCATGGCGCTGAGTCTGGTAGCACTGAATCTGGTACCGCTGGCGGGACTGGCTTACCAGGTCCCGGCGCTGGCGGATCTGGGCAATCCGATGCCGGTACCGGCGACGGCGGCGCTGGCTTTTTTCAGCCTGGGTGCCGGCATGCTGCTCTCGCAACCAAGCCGCAGCCTGATGGCAATCATCACCGATAACGTGCCGGGTGGCCAGATGCTGCGCCGGTCGCTGCCGCAAACCCTGCTGGTGCTGGTGCTGCTGAACTGGATCATCAGCCGGGGTGCACTGCTGGAGCTGTATGGCCAGGCGCTGGTGTCGCCGATACTGACACTGCTCAACAGCAGCGTGATCCTGGTGATTTTCTGGCGTACCGCCGCGACCGTCAACGACGCATACCGGGCGCGTCTGCAAAGCGCCAGCGACCTCGCCCAGGCCAGCTCGCTGCTCATTGCGGTGAGCGACAACACGGACGATCCGATCTTCGTCAAGAACCGCGACGGCAAGCTGATTTTTGCCAATCCGGCGATGTTGCGCAGCATCGGGAAAAGCCGCGAGGAAGCCTTATATCGCAGCAGCAGCGAGCTGCTTCCCGATCCGGACGAAGCCGCCCAGGTCGACCGCGATGACCAGCACATCATGCAAGGCAGCGTCTCGGTCACGCTGGAACAAACGCTGCATCTGCCACAGGGCGAGCGGACTTACTCCTCGACCAAGGCGCCGTGGTTCGATCCCGACGGCCAGTTGCTGGGCCTGATCGGCATCAGCACCGACATCAGCACACGCAAGGAAATGGAACGTCAGCTCAAGCAGCGCGAAGCCGAACTCGAAGCCACCGTCAGCCAGCGCACTGCTGTGCTGCGCAAGCTCGGTGATCATCTGGAATCGGTGCGCGAAGAAGAAAAACGCAGCATCGCGCGCGAACTGCACGACGACATGGGTGCCTCGCTGACCTCGCTGAACATGCACCTCGACAGCATCTACAAGGCGCTGCCCGACGAGCCGGCATGGAGCGATAAAGCAACGCGTGTCCGCGCGCTGGTTGCGTCGCTGGTAGCCACGACGCGGCGCATCCAGATCGGCTTGCGCCCGATCATGCTCGACCTGTTCGGCCTGAAAGCCGGCATCATCGAGCAACTCGAAGAATTCGAACAACGTACCGGTATCACTTGCAAGACCAGCCTGCCCGACGATGAGGTCGCGCTACCGCACAAGCTGGAAATCACGCTGTACCGGATGCTGCAGGAGGCACTCAACAATGTCGCCAAACATGCGCAGGCCACCAGGGTCGACGTCATCCTCGACGTCGACGAAGACCAGGCGGTCCTGACCGTGCGCGACGACGGCATCGGCATTCCGCCGGAGCGGATCAACAACCAGTCCACCTACGGCATCCGCGGCCTTAGCGAACGCGCGTCATTTCTCGGCGGCACGGCCAGCGTATTTGCCAATCCGGTGCGCGGAACGACAGTACGGATTGTGTTACCGGCGCAGTTGTAGGTCGGGCACAGCCCCACCGTGCCCCCGCGAGTGCCCCCGACGATGCCCGCCAATTACACCAATCGCAGCTAACCGAGCGCCCCCGCCTGTGCTTCCAGCTCGATCTTGAGCCCGTCCGGCAACCGCAACTGCCGCGCCAATTCATCCAGATACGCGCGCTCCATGAAACTGCTTTCATCGACCACCAGCACACTGGCCAGGTACATTTCGCTGGCCATCTCCGGCGTAGTCGCCGCCAGGGCCACTTCAGCCGGATCCAGCGGGCGGCTTAGCTGGTCTTCAAACCAGCGGCGCATGACCGGATCGGCATCCAGTCGCGCCAGTTCGGCCTCGACCACGCCGCGCTCGCGCTCATCCAGATGGCCATCCGACTTGGCTGCCGCGATCATCGCCAGCAGCATCGCCCGGCTATGCAGCTCGACCTCCGGTGCCGGCAAACGATCGACGGTGCGGACCTGCTCCAGCGCCGCCGGAAAACCGGCCTGCTGCGGCGACTGCGATGGTGCCGCAGCGCCCTGTTTCTGCTGCCAGACGCTGTAGGCCTTGAACGCCATCACACCGAGTGCTGCCACGCTACCGTATTGCAGCGCCTTGCCGCCAAAACTGCGGCCGCGCTTGCTACCCAGCAGTAGCCCGAGCGCTCCGCCGGTGGCGGCACCGCCACCAAACTGTCCCCAGTTCATCGACGACTTGACCGCACTCGCAGCACCGGCCGCGCCTCCGATTCCCTTGCCATCCAGCAGGGACATTCCCGATTTGAATAATTGTTCCAGCATTGATTGCGCACTCATGGTGGTTTCCTTTCCAGTCTTGTAGTGAAGTCAAATGGTGTGATGCGTTGTGAAGGCATTAGTGCCGTGCGAGCGGCCGGTAATTGACAGCTATCGTCCCCATCCGTGATCGGGCCAGCCGGATCAGTACCGTCGATCCAAGGCCGAGCGCCACCAGCAACACCGCGCCCACCGCCCAGACCAGCCAGATTGCCGGTACTAGCAAACCCGACAATGCCGGTGCAAATGCCAGCATCGATTCAAACAGCGGATTGAAGGATGTCAGTACGGCGCTCCAGGACTCCTGCGCGCCCGGCGGCAGCCACGGTGATAACCAGTCCGGTGCCGGCAGCGAACCCAACTGCGCCGGCAGACCGGACATGCCACCGGCTTGCGCGCCGGACCACTGCGCCAGCGTATGCAGCAGCCAGGCTGCAGCGGACCACAGGGCCAGCAGCAGCGCCATCAGCAACCAGATCATTGTGTAGAACATGTTCACTCCTCGTAGATTCATCGCGGGAGCAATGATCGGCGATGACTGACTTCTGAACAACCTGCGTTAAAGTGAATTTAACTTCTTTTTTTCAATGCGTTTCTCTGGTGTTGCAGTGCCGTATCCAGCCTGGTGACGGGATCCCGGTGGTTACGCACTTATCGCAGGTCCGATTATTGAAAGCCTGCCAATATCTTGATAAGCGTTGTTTCTTTTTAGAAATTTTCATCTTATTTTTTGTAACCATGAGTTGTTTGATATATTTCATTTTGGTAACTCCCGGCTTACCTTCAAGCCTCCTCCGAGAGAAAGAAAAATCAACATGACCATTGCTCAACGCATGTACTTGCTCATTGGCTGTGCCGCACTGGCCCTGACGGGTCTGGCTGGCATCAACGTCAGTCTGTCAAACACGGTTTATGAAAAAGTCAATTTTGCCAATGTCAGCACCATACCAAGCCTGAATAAACTCGACGCCATTCAGACGGCCGTCATCCAACTGCGCATTCATACCTACCAGACTGTTCTGGAAAAAAACGCTCTCAAACGTGCCGACCTGGAGAGGCAAACCAGGGCGGATATCGAGAGGATCATGGCAGCCTTCAATAACTATGAAAAAACCGGTCTCGTTACCGATAAGGACAAGAGCTTGCTGGCGGCGGACAAGGAAGCATTCGCCGACTACGAGCGTGTGCGCGCAAAAATACCTCTGCTAAAAAATCAGGGTAAGGACGATGAAGCCATTGAGGCCTTGTATGCAGGGGCTGGTGTAGCGGCAAAGCTTTGGGACGCGCTGGACAATCATGCCAAATATAATTCCAGCGTGGCCGCAAAAGGTGCCGAAGAAGGTGCGGCTGCGCACGACTTGGCCCGGACGCTATCCCTCATCGTTGCCTTGCTAGCGGTGACCGGTATCACCATCATGGGTTGGCTGCTGGCGAAAAAAATCCTCCGCGCCATCAACGAATGCATCCGCATCGCCAAAACAGTTGCCAGGGGTGATTTGACCACGCGCATCGAGGTCACCTCCAATGACGAAACCGGAATATTGATGCAGTCAATGAAAGAAATGAACGACAGTCTGGCAAGCATCGTCGGCCAGGTGCGTGCCGGAACGAACACCATCGCCACCGCCTCGGCACAGATCGCCTCGGGCAACCTGGATTTATCGTCGCGCACCGAACAGCAAGCCAGCGCGCTGGAACAAACCGCCTCCTCGCTCGAAGAACTGACCAGCACGGTCAAGCAAAACGCCGACAGTGCGCACCAGGCCAACGAACTTGCGACGTCCGCTTCGGATGTCGCGCAAAAAGGTGGCAAGGTCGTCTCGCAAGTCGTTGAGACGATGGGTTCGATTAACGAGTCGGCACGCAAGATTGTCGACATCATCAGCGTCATTGATGGCATCGCCTTCCAAACCAACATCCTGGCATTAAACGCGGCAGTCGAAGCCGCCCGCGCCGGCGAACAGGGCCGCGGTTTTGCCGTCGTCGCCAGCGAGGTACGCAATCTGGCACAGCGTTCGGCAGCTGCCGCCAAGGAAATCAAAGTATTGATCGGCGACTCGGTCGACAAAGTCGATATCGGCAGCAAGCTCGTCAACGAAGCCGGTGCGACGATGGAGCAAGTCGTTAGCAGCGTGCGCCGCGTGTCCGAGGTGATCAGTGAAATCACTGCTGCCAGTCAGGCGCAAACATCGGGCATCGCGCAGATCAGCCAGGCCGTTGGACAGATGGATGAAGCAACCCAGCAAAACGCCGCACTGGTCGAAGAAGCAGCGGCGGCGGCGCAGTCGCTACAAGATCAAACGGCAAGCCTCAGCGAGTCGGTCAGCCGCTTCCGTGTTGACGCATCCGGGGACCGCATTGTGTCGGCAATGACCACGTCCGCGCCAACGCCGGTAAAAATCCCCGTTATGGCGCCCCCGAACAGCCGGCCTGCCACCGCCCGGGTGAAGCCGGCACCCCGGATTGCCGCCGCAACAACCGGTGCCGGCGGTGACTGGGAAGAGTTCTAAAGCGCCTGTCTGAATCGTCCTTCGCGCCGGCACAAAAGCACCGGACTTGCAGGGTGGGCACAGCCCCACCCTGCCCACGCGAGCGCCCCATCCATACCCGCTTTGATCGGAACTCCCGGCCCGTTTATCCTGCACCCGCTGCCAATGTCGTGATCTGCCGGAACAGCGCATCCGGCACGACGACACCGTCGCGCGTGGCCGCCGCCAGCAACGCGCGCCTTCGCTCGCCGGGCAGGCGCACTGCCTCATCCTGCAGCATCATCGCGATCAGTGTTTCGATGCGCGAAAAATACCTGTCGGACCCCGCCAGCGCGCCGGGATCGATGACCAGGAACAGCTGACCAAGACGCGGCTGGTTGCCGGCATCGGCGAAGAACGAATCAGCTTCGAAACCGAACGCCGCGCCGGTCAGCGCGACGGCCAGCAGCTCGACCATCAGCGCCAGCATCGCGCCCTTGACGCCGCCCACCGGCAGCATGGAGCCGGCCAGTGCCGCTTTTGCATCGGTGGTTGGCTGGCCGTCCTTATCGACCGCCCAGCCCGGCGGAATCGGCCGGCCCTCTTTGGCGGCGAGCATGATCTTGCCACGCGCCGCTTCGCTCAGCGCCAGGTCGATCAGCAAGGCATCGGCATCGCGGCGCGGAAAAATTGCTGCCACCGGATTGGTCCCGAACAGCGCGGTCTTGCCGCCCCAGGCCGGCATCGCTGCCGGCGAATTGCTGAAGGCGAGACCGACCAGCCCGGCCTGGCCGATGCGCTCCAGATGCACCGCTGCCGCGCCGAAGTGATTGCTGTTAGTGACGCCGGCGCAGGCAATGCCGAATTCGCGGGCGCGGGTGATCGCGGTCTGCGTGGCCAGCGCACACGCCTCGTAGGCCATGCCGCTGTGCGCATCGACCAGGCAGCTGCCGCCTTTCGATTGCACGATGCGCGGCACGGCCGACGTGTCGGTGCGGCCGTTGCGCAGGAAGGTCGTGTATTGCGGGATGCGCGAGACGCCATGCGACGCCAGCCCCTGCGCATCGGCCGCCACCAGCGCCTGCGCCGCCGCAGTCGCCGCACTGTGACTGGCTCCCGCGTGTTGCAGCGCTTTCGTGGCAAGCCGGGTCAATTCATCGAGGGTACAGGTGGGCATGGCGGGTTCCTTGGGATGGGTGCGCGGAGTATCCGTCGCGGGTTATTTCAGTGCCGCGCTCTGCAGCTGCGCGGCCACGCGCTCGGCAATCAGCGCGCTGACACGGACGTTCGATTCCAGCGTGACGCCGGCGATGTGCGGCGTCAGGATCAGGTTCGCCAGACCGGCGAACGCGGTACCGGCAACCAGTGGTTCTTCGTCATACACATCAATCGCCGCACCGCCCAGATGGCCTGCACGCAAGGCAGCCGCCAGCGCGGCTTCATCGACGATGCCACCGCGCGCACTGTTGATCAGCAGCGCACCCGGCTTCATGCGCGCCAGCGCAGCATGGTCGATCAGATTGCGGGTCTGCGTGGTCAGCGGCACATGCAGCGAGACGATGTCGGACTGCGCCAGCAACACCGCAAGCGGCGTCGCCACCACGCCGGTGCGCTGCCAGACCGGTGACGCATCATCGATCATCGGATCATGCGCTATGACGTTCACACCGAGGCCTTGCGCCAGCCGCGCAGTGAGCTGGCCGATGCCGCCAAAACCGATCAGCCCGAGCGTCTTGCCGGCGATTTCGCGTCCGCTCGACAAGGCCGCACGCGGCCATTCGCCGGCAGCGGTTTCGGCGCTGCGCGTGTAGGCCATCCGCAGCAACGCCATTGCGGTACCGAGCACGTATTCGGCCACTGCGCCGGCATTCGCGCCGGTCGCCGGGATGACGGTAATGCCGCGCGCAGTGCAGGCCGGCACGTCGATATTATCGAGCCCGACACCAAGCCGGCCGATCACGCGCAAGCCCGGCGCCGCCTCCAGCAGCGCCACGTCGACCTGCGTGCGGTTACGCACGATCAGAGCCGAAGCACCCGCCAACAGCGGCAGCAATTCGGCACGGCGGTCGACCAACGTCGGTTCGTAGCGGGTGTCGAAGCGCGCGCGCAAAGTGGCGACGGCGACTTCGTCCATGAATTCGGCAATGACTATTTTCATTGGATCTCCTTTTGACGACTTGCACGGGCAGCGCTGTGCGGCGACTGCCCTGCAACGGGACTGCGGATCAGGCGCTTTCGTACAGGCGCGTGAGCACGAACTCGCGGTGGCCCAGCACTTCGGCATCGGTCAAGCGACCATTGGCGGTGCCCAGCATCATGTCGAGCAACTTGTCGCCGGCCTGGTCGAGCGTGATATCACGTTGCAGCAAGCCGGAACAATCGACGTCGATGTGCTCGCTCATCAAGCGCACCGTGCGCGGATTGGCGCATAACTTGATGACCGGCAGGATCGGGTTGCCGATGATGTTGCCCTGCCCGGTCGGGAAGAAATGCACGACATACCCGGAGGCCGCGCACAAGGTCACCATCTCGGCCGCAGCCGAGGACGAATCCATGAACCACAGCCCCGGATGGGTCGGCATTTCGGCCTTGTCGATGACGCCGTCGACCGTGCATTTCTTGCCGATCTTCTGGATATTGCCGAGCGCTTTTTCTTCGATCGTGGTCAGGCCGCCGGCGATGTTGCCCTTGGTCGGTTGCGAGTCGGACAGGTCGGAGGTCTTGTAGCGGTTGATCACATCCTGGTAGCGGTCGAACATGAACATGAACTGCTTGCGTACTTCATCGTTGACGCAGCGCGCCGCGACGATGTCTTCGCCGCCGGTCAGTTCGGTGGTTTCGCCGAACACCAGCGTGCTACCGATCGCGTGCAGTTTGTCGAAGGCATTGCCGACGGTCGGGTTGGCACCGCAGCCGGAGGTGGTGTCGCTTTCGCCGCACTTGGTCGAAACCCACAGTTCGCTGACGTGGCAGGTTTCGCGCTGCTTTTCGGAGGCCTTCTGCATGAACTCGCGGGCTGCCTTCGAGGCCTTCAGGATGGTTTCATGGTCGCCATAGCCTTCGATGCCAAAGCCGATGACCGGCTTGCCGGTGGCGGCGATGCCGTCGACGATCTTGCGGGTCCAACTGTCCTCGATGCCGATCACCACGACGGCGGCGACATTCGGGTTCGAGCCGGTGCCGATGAGCGTACGAAAATGCAGGTCAAGGTCGGCACCGAATTGCAACCGGCCATACGGATGCGGGATCGCCATCGTGCCCTTGATATTGTTGGCAACGGCTTCGCAGGCGGCGTTCGACAAGTCGTCAAGCGGCAGGATGATGACGTGGTTGCGGATGCCGACGCGGCCGTTTTCGCGGCGATAGCCCTGGAAGGTGGAGTCTTTGCTGATCATGGTGTGTCCTCTGGTGCGTGGATGCAGTGAAGCGGAAAGCCTGGCGTGCCGGGATGCTCGCTTACCAGCGCTTAGTCTTGATGTTGTGGACATGCGCGTGCTCGCCGGCCTTGGCCGCGACCACCACCTTGCCGATATCGATGCCGTACTTGAACACCGTGTCACCGACCGCCATGTCTTTGAGCGCGATCTTGTGACCGATCGGAATGTCCTGCAGGGCCTTGAGCGACATCATGCGGTCGTCATCCATGATCCACGCAGTCAGTTCGGAACCGGCCCGGATCCCTTCGACGACAGCGACTGCCACCGTATCTTTAGCATCGTGCAATACAACATGAATCATGGTCTGCTCCTGAAATTGAAAGGGATGTGCGGGTCGAGTACCGGATTGAAGCCGCAATGACAACTCACTCGAACGCCCTGATCTTAGTAGCACGGATTACTTAAGTCAACTATATGACCTATATCATTCATATATATTCGCACCGAGTTGCCGGACCACTGTGCAAAATAAATTCATCAATGTCAGCTATATGACACAGACCATTACTTGTGCAGCCTGATACTATTCGTCATCCGGGCTTGAGCCGGTCACGGCCCGCCACCTTTTTCACGAGTACTCGCCATGCAACCATTCGATCCGTCAGCCACTCCCGGCCTACCCCTCTACAAGGAAGTCAAACGCCGGATACTGGCGGCTCTCGCCATCGGCGAATGGAAACCGGGCGGACTGATTCCGGCGGAAAAAGAACTCTGCAAATTATTCGCGGTATCGATCGGCACGCTGCGCAAGGCCATCGACGAACTGGTCTCCGAGAACATCCTGGTGCGCCATCAGGGCCGCGGCACCTTTGTGGTGTCACACAGCCGCAATCACCATTTTTTCCACTTCTTCAACATCACCCGGCATGACGGACACAAGAGTTATCCGACGGTCGAGCTGGTGCGGTTTTCGAAGAGCAAGGCCGATGCGCTCGCGTGCGAAAAACTCGGCGTGGCCGCAGGCAGCAAGGTGTTCGTGATCGTCAACCGGCTCTCGCTGGACGGCAACAAGCCGATCATCGATGTGATCACCCTGCCCGAACATCTTTTCCCCGGCCTGACCGAGCAGCAGCTGCGCCAGCGTACCAACACGCTCTACAATTTTTATCAGGAAAATTTCGGACTCAATGTGATCCGCACCGAAGAACACATCCGCGCGATGCTGGCCGATGACGAGCTCGTCGAGTGGCTGGCGGTGCCGGCAGGCACGCCCTTGCTGCAGATCGGCCGGTCGGCCTATTCGTATGAAAACCAGCCGGTCGAATGGCGCATCACGTATGTCAATACCGGGCAGTACGAATACGCGGCCAAGCCGGCGCAGTAGTCCGGCCGGTGCGACACCGCTGATGGGCAATGCGTGGCGCGTTCCAGAGACGCCCTCTGACGTCAAGCGGCGTGTGCCGCGCCCACTCCGCCGGGAATAACGGCAACACGTATTCGGCTAACCCGGCCAGTGCGTCATGGGCCGGTCTACGCAGCGGCTTCAGATCGTAGGGTGCAATAACCGAGGGGCATTGCACCGCGTACCGAAACTCAAACTGACTTTGCCTGGTCATGACGAAGCGTATGCAGTGGATTCGGTGCAATGCCCTTCGGTTATTGCACCCTACACACTATTCAGCACCTCGAAGACAGTACAAACAACCGGCATGAAATCTGTTGGCACCCTGCCGATGCGCTTGCACTCGGACGAGAAAAACGCCCGGTGCGCCGCGCGCCAATACTGAAGTGAACCATCGCCTTCGCCCTCAATGGCTGCGTATTCTGCAGTGACCTGATTGAACGGAACAAGCTCAACGCAGGTGATGCGAGTGACGATTACGGGCTCGTTCTGATGATCCACGACGATCTCGATCTGGCCGATCCGGGGAAGCGCCTCCTTCGCTGCGTCGATTGCCCAAAGCAGACTTGTCCCGGCTCTCTTGCGACCGTCCAGGATAAGGGCAAGCAGCGCGGCAGACAGTTCCGGCGAGTCGCCGTATCGGCCTGCCCGAACCGGACCTGGCGCAATCTCGATTCCCCGGATTCGCAGCTTGGCGACCAGGTCGGCGACAAGAGGCAATGGCCTCAAATCGCCTGCGCAATCGCCCGGCCAAGCTCGCCGGTATTGGCCGTGCCACCCATGTCACGCGTCAGCGGTGCATGCTTCGGCCCGGCGGTCAGCACCGATTCGATTGCCGTGACAATCGCCGCGCCGGCCTCGGCATAGCCGAAATGTTCCAGCATCATCGCCCCGCTCCAGATCTGTCCGATCGGATTGGCCCAACCCTTGCCGGCGATGTCCGGTGCGGAGCCGTGGACCGGCTCGAACAGCGACGGGAACAGACCTTCCGGATTGATGTTGGCCGATGGCGCGATCGCGATCGTGCCGGTGCAGGCCGGACCGAGGTCCGACAGGATGTCGCCGAACAGGTTGGAGCCGACCACCACGTCGAACCAGTCCGGATGCAGCACGAAGTTCGCCGTCAGGATATCGATGTGGTACTTGTCCCAGCGCACCTCGGGATACTGGCGCGCCATCTCGACGACGCGCTCGTCCCAGTACGGCATCGTGATCGCAATGCCGTTCGATTTGGTGGCCGAGGTCAGATGCTTTTTCGGGCGGCGCTGCGCCAGGTCGAACGCGTACTTGAGGATGCGGTCAACGCCGGTGCGCGAGAATACCGCCTCCTGAAATACCACTTCGCGCGGCGTACCCTCGTACATCCGGCCACCGACTGACGAATACTCGCCCTCGGTGTTTTCGCGCACCACGTAGAAGTCGATGTCGCCCACGCTGCGGTTGGCCAGTGGCGACGGGATGCCGGGCATCAGCCGGCACGGACGCAGGTTCACGTACTGGTCGAAGTCACGCCGGAACTTGATCAGCGATCCCCATAGCGAAATGTGATCCGGCACCACGGACGGATCACCGACCGCGCCGAAGAAGATCGCATCATGTCCGCCGATCTGCTCTTTCCAGTCATCCGGCATCATCTGGCCGTGCTTGAGGTAGTAGTCGCACGAGGCGAAATCGAAATGATCGAACTGCAGGTCAATATGAAATTTGCGGGCGGCCGCCTCGACCACGCGCAAGCCTTCGGGCATCACTTCCTTGCCGATGCCGTCGCCGGCGATGACGGCAATACGATGGGTAGTCATGGTTGTTTTCTCCTGTTGAAAAGTACGGACGTCTCCTGATGCTAAAGCAGCATGCCGGCCGGTAGCGGCACCTGCAATATCGTCGTGAACAGCACGTACAGACTGCCTGTGACAACGCATGTCGCAACAACATACAGCAGCAGTAATTTGCGACTGCAACTGCCGTAATGCGCGACCACCAGCAACAGCGCGAAGGCCACCATGCTGGAGGCCAGAAAGCCGACCGGCTCCAGCAAAAAGGCCCACGCCAGCATGATCAGACCAACCGCGATCTGGCGCACCACCGAGCCCTCGACATGGCGCACCACATCACGCGGCTTGATCCACGACAGCACCAGCCACAGGCTGGAAAAAAACACGATCAGCGCGGAAACCGTTTTCGGGAATACCGCGCCCAGCATCGAGAAATCATCGGCCGCCATGAAGGCTGTCACGCCGATGACGATGAACAGAACGCAGGCCACCAGCGAGGCCCGGTTGCGGTAAGCGGGTGTCGACATTACGGTCTCCTGTCGGTGTCAGTGGTGTGCGCCTTGCGGGCGCGCCGGGCGCTAATGAGCGGATACAGCAAGCCGAGGATGATGAAAGCAATGATCCCCAGCGCGATCGGCCGGCCAAAAAACTCCTGCGCGATGTTGCCGCGTGCGCGGCCGATCAGGAAGCCCTGCACGAAGCCGCGCTCGGCTATCGCCCCCAGGATCAGGCCCAGCACGATAGGCGATGGCGTGAATCCGGCGCGGGCCAGGCCCCAGGCGATGATGCCGAGCACGACCATCTGCTGCACTTCATGCGGATTATTGTGGATCGCAAAACTGCCCAGTATCGTCAGGAAGGCGACCGACGGCACCAGCAACGCCTTCGGCACCCCGACGATGAACCTGAAGGCATAGCGACCGATGACGAGACCGACCGGCAGCATCAGCAGCGTCGCGATGATCAGGCCCCAGATGAAGGTGTAGACAATCGAACTCTGTTCGGAAAACAGCGTCGGCCCGGTGCGGATACCCTGCACCAGCAAGGCACCCAGCATGATCGCATCGGGCGGGGTGCCGGGAATGCCAAGCACCAGCGTCGGGATGAAGCCGCCGCCGACGGTGGCATTGTTGGCTGACTCGGTGGCGATGATGCCGTCCGGTTCGCCATTGCCGAAATTATCCTGACGCGGCGAGACCCGGCGTGCTTCCGAGTACGCCACCAGCGACGCGATCGATCCACCGGCACCCGGCAGGATACCGACCACGGTGCCGATCAACGAGCTGCGTACCAGGTTGACTTTGCTGCGCATCAGGGCACCGACTGCTTCAGCCAAGCGGAAGCCATTGCCCGTGCTCGCACTCTTCAGATGCGGGTCGGGATTAGCGACCAGTCCGATGATCACCGGGATACAGTAGATGCCGATCAGCGCACCGACAACATCGATACCGCCGAGCAGCGGCTGGAATTCACCGACATAGCGGATGTCGCCACCGACCTCGGCAATGCCGACCATCGACAGCAGCAGGCCCAGCCCGCCACCGATCAGGCCCTTGACCAGGCTGCCTTCACTCAAGGCGGCAATCAGCGTCAGGCCGAGGATCGCCAGCCAGAAATACTCGACCGGACCGAACTTCAGGGCAATCGTCGCCAGCGGCGGCGACAGCATCAGCAGGCAGATCGCACCGACCAGTCCGCCGAAAACCGACGCCAGGCAAGCCAGCGTCAGGGCCAGGTCACCGC
Source organism: Actimicrobium sp. CCC2.4 (assembly GCF_034347385.1). Lineage (NCBI taxonomy): Bacteria > Pseudomonadati > Pseudomonadota > Betaproteobacteria > Burkholderiales > Oxalobacteraceae > Actimicrobium > Actimicrobium sp. CCC2.4. Next base: position 3,271,284 of record NZ_CP133777.1, read on the forward strand.
GGCCCTGCTTGGCCATCGGATAGCCATCGAAGGTAGTGGCGATCGACGATGGCGTACCGGGCGTGTTGAGCAGGATCGCGGAATAAGCACCGCCGTAAATCGCGCCGGTGTAGATCGCGCCGAGCGAGATCAGCGCGGTGGCCGGTGACATCACGAACGTGAACGGCACCAGCACCGCGACAGCCATGGTCGCGCTCAGGCCCGGCAGTGCACCGATGACGGTACCGGCGATGACACCGCCGAGGGCGAGCAGCACATTGAGCGGTGTGAGCGCATCAAGCAAAAAATCGATACCGAACATGATGAGTCGCTTCCAGAAGAGCGCCGTCGACCAGCGCACCAGTGATGCCTGTGGCGATCAGCGGTGCAGACGGCATGGTCCAATCGGGCAGTGCACGTACGCACCGCGGGCCGGGTTCAGCGCTTGCGGATACCCATCTCTTTGGCAATGGCTTCATAGCGTGACTTGACGTCGGCCATGAACTTGGGCATCTCGGCCGGGCCGATGTCGAGCATCGCGAAGCCGTTGTCTTCCATGATCTTGATGAAGGCAGGATCACGATTGACCTGACCGAGCAGATCGGCCAGTCTGGCCTGCACGGGGGCCGGTGTCGAGGCCGGCACCGCTACCCCACGATAGGCACCCCCAACCAGATCGAAGCCGGCCTCCTTGAAGGTCGGGCAATCCGGCAGCTTCTTCTGGCGCTGTTCCATCGCCACGGCAAGGCAGCGGACCTGCTTGCCAAGCTGGACCTGCACGGTCGTGTAGCCCCAGCTGGCACTGACCTGCCTGCCGAGCAGGGCGGTATTGGACGGGCCGGTGCCACCGAACGGAATATAGGTGGTCTTGATGCCGGCCATCTTGTCGAAGCGCTGCTGTGCAATGTGGTTGGATGAATTGGTGCCGGAGCCCGACAGGGTCAGCGCGCCGGGGGACTTCCTGGCGGCAGCGATGTAATCGGCCAGCGTCATGATCGGACTGTCTGCCGGCACCAGCAAGGCATCCGGCGTGAAATGAAACCAGTACAGGGTATGAATATCGTCGGTCTTGTAGCCGACGTTTTTTTCGAGAGGCTGCATGACGATGTGCGGCAGATTGGTGCCCATCACGGTATAGCCATCGGCCGGCATGCCATTGAGCTGCGACCAGCTGGCTGCCCCGCCCGCGCCGGCCTTGTACTGGATCGCCAGCGACTGGCCGGTAAGCTTCTTGAACGTGGTTTCCTGGAAGCGTGCCGAAATATCGGACTCGCCGCCGGGACCGAACGGGATGATGTAGTTGATCGTCTTGTCGGGGTAGCCTGCGGCCGTTGCCGCCATCGTCGAACTTACCGCCAGTGCTGCCAGCACCACCTTCCATGCATGTCTCTTCTCCATTTTGTCTCCGCCTTGTAGTTTGTTTTAAAACAAATCATGAGTGCAGTGCGTGCCCGCCGGTTTCCGGCGCAACCGACAGCCGGTATAGGCGGGTACTTGACTGAGTGTAAATTCAAAGTTTTCATAAGTCAAATGAATGATATATATGATGTAGTTGTCTAATGGGATGCAGCAGGGTCATCACCAAGCGCACCACAACAGGCAAAAAAAAACGCTACCTGCCGGTAGCGTTTGATTCGGATCGGGGACGTCAGTCGCTACGTCAAAGCCATCCCGGCCTCAAGCGGCCTTGGCGACGACGCGTTTGCGTTTGACCGATTTTGCCTGCACCAGTGCCAGTACAAGGCCGGCGATTTTTTCTGCGGCCTCGGCCTTGGACAATCTGCCATTCGGCACGTACCACACATACGACCAGTTGACGATTCCGCCGATCGCCAGCGCAGCCACTTCGGCGTCGTCGACTGTGAACTCGCCGGACGCAACGCCTTCGTCGATCAGTGCAATGACCTTGCGGTCAAACTCGCGTCGCAAGTGATTGATGGCGTCGCGACTGTCGGCCGACAGCTGTTTTTCTTCGCGGTTGTAGATGGCGATATGGCCCTGGTTTTCCAACACGGCCAGCGTGAAGTCATTGGCTAGCGCACGCATCTTTTCGGTCGATGACGCATCCGTTGCCACTACCCGTTTCAACGCATCGAGTGAGGCACGAATGCCGCGCGAGCAAATCTCGGCCAGCAACTCGTCCTTGGACTTGAAATGGGAGTAGATAAACGGCTTGGTAAAGTTCATTTTCTCGGCGACCGCTTCGAGCGTGGTCTTGCTCAGGCCGTTCTGGTGGAATAATTCCACCGCCGTTGAAATGATGCGCTCGCGCTTGAGCTTGGAGACCGCATCACGGATGTCATCAAACGCATTGACATCAACCGCAACATCCTTGGCGCGCTTCTTGGTAGCCGCCGATGCTTTGGACCTGGCGACTTCGGGAGTAGGGATTTTTTTCATACTGTTGAGTATATACCAGCTAAATGTTGCATGAAGTTACGGCGGAGCAGCTCTGCCGCCACGTTAAAGCGTATGGCAACGAACTACAGCGCACGATCCCAAGCTGTTAAGTCAGCCCTTTTGCAACCGGAGGTCACCCAAAGTTACGGTGATTTTCGGTTGTCACGAATGATAGCAAAAACTCTCTGTAAAGGGTTGCTACTGGTTAACCAAATTATTCGTTTTATGGTTGCAGCTCCTTGCTACGCTATTTACGCCGGACAACCGGATCCATCCCGCCAGGCTGACCGCTGCCGGCGACGCACGGCCGGACAGAAAGCGAGCACCATGACGCACTGACACATCAAACTCTCACCGGGTATTTCACCGCACCGTCGCGTATCAGGCACTATGATCGGCTAGTCATCGCTGCTCCACCACTTTCGAAGGGAACACCCATGCACTATCGACGCCTTGGCAATAGCAACCTGAAAGTCTCCGCCCTGTGTCTCGGCACCATGATGTTCGGCGACCAAACCGAACTGACCGACGCGACGCGTATCGTCGCGTCGGCACGCGAGCACGGCATCAACTTCATCGACACTGCCGATATCTACAGCAAGGGCCGCTCGGAAGAAATGGTCGGCAAAATACTGGCCGGCGAGCGCCATCACTGGGTACTCGCCACCAAGGTCGGCAATGCGATGACGGTGAACAAATCAACCGTGCAAGCCAACCCGCTGCACTACTCGCGCAAGTGGATCCTGCAGGAAGTCGACAGCTGCCTCAAGCGCCTGGCCACCGACTTCATCGATATCCTGTACCTGCACCGCGATTTCCATGACCTGAACCTCGAAGAGGTAGTCCGCACCATCGGCGACCTGATCCGCAGCGGCAAGATCCAGTCCTTCGGCCTGTCCAATTTCAGTGGCTGGCGCATCGGCGAAGTGATGCGCTGGTGTGGCTTGCTCGGCGTCGCGCAACCTGTGGTCTGCCAGCCGTATTACAACCTGCTCAAGCGTGGTCCCGAAGTCGAAATCCTGCCGGTCTGTGCGTATCACGGCATCGGCGTCGTGCCCTACAGCCCGATCGCCCGCGGCGTGCTGACCGGCAAATATCCGCCCGGCCAGCAACCGGCCGCCGACAGCCGCGCCGGCCGCGGCGACAAGCGCATACTGGACACCGAATTCCACGAAGACTCCCTGCTGATCGCCCAGCACATCAAGACCCTGGCCGAAGCGCGCGGCATCACCCCAGGCCAGTTCGCCACGGCGTGGGTGCTGGCCAATCCGATTGTCTCGTCGGTCATCGCCGGCCCGCGCACGCTGGCGCAGCTGGAAGATTATTACCCGGCGGTTGATGTCGTGATTTCGAGGGAAGAAGAAGCGTTTGTCGATGGACTGGTGACGCCGGGGCATGCGTCGACGGCGGGGTATAACGATCCTAACTATCCGTTTTTCGGGCGGCCAGTGGGATAGCGCGAAGGACTGCGGGATACCCGGCGGTAGTTATTTTGACCAAATCGGATAACTGCCGCTACTTCCGGCCTGGTCAGGGCATGACGCGGCACATACAGTCTCATCAATCGTAAGCGGTCCATTCGGTGCAATGCCCGTTGGTTATTGCACTCTACGATGCCTGGCGAGTAGGTCGACAGCCGCTTGAGAGATAACCGGTAGCTGAAAGCCAGCCTACCGCGCCGCCGGCCCGCAATGCAAAGCCGCACCCAACACTGCACCGACCATCGTGACAACCGTATTGCTGGCATCGATCAGCTTACCCATCAGCAGCATGCCGTGAATCTGGTCACTCAGATGCAGCGAGGTCACGCGTACGCCGTCGTCTTCCAGCCGCTTTGCATAGGCCAAGCCTTCGTCACATAAAGGATCATGGCCGACCGTCACCACCAGCGCCGGTGGCGTGCCTGCCAGGCTCGATGCCAGCAAGGGCGACGCGCGCCAGTCGGTGCGGTCCGCCGGATCGGGCGTGTAGTGCTCGATAAAATAATGCATGGTCGCTGCCGTCAACGGCAGGCCCGATGTGACGCGCTGGTACGACTGGCTGGCGGCAGTCAGGTCGACCACCGGATAAATCAAAGCCTGAAACATCGTCCGTGGCGCGGTACCGTCGCGCCCCATCAAGGCCAGTACCGCAGCGAGGTTGCCACCGGCACTGTCGCCGCCGACCGCAATACGGTCGCGGGCAATCGACAGTGTGCCGGCATTGGCATCGATCCATTGCAATGCCGTCAGCGAATCATCCAGTGCGGCTGGAAAACGATGCCCGGGTGCCAGCCGGTAATCGGCTGCCACCACGCAGATACCGGCCAGATTGGCCAGTCGCCGGCACAGCACGTCGTGGCTGTCGAGGTCACCGATGACCCAGCCGCCACCATGCAGGAATAGCAGGCACGGCAGCTGCGCGTCGACTCCGGTGCCGCTACCGCGATAGATCCGTAGCACCAGTCCATCGGGCAAAGTCACATCACGCACTACGGCAACATCCTCGGCCGGCAACTGCATCACGTCGCGATTACCGGTGTACGCAATGCGGGCTGCCTCGGGGGTCATGGTCTGGAAGGGCTGACGACCGGTTTTGCGGATCATGTCGAGCAGATGGATGACTTGCGGATCGAGCTCGGGCATGCGAAACATCCTTGCGTAGAGGCGGATAAAACTTGAGGGAAAATGTCCGGCGGCCACGCGCGGGCGCGGTGAGACCGTGCCCACCTGCCCCACACGGTCTTCTACAACTTCAGACTTTGCGCCCAGACCAGCGCCGACAAATGCGCTTCGTTGACCTGGCTCGCACTGATGAACAGCGACTCGGCCAGCGCACCCACGGTGCCGTTATCCTTTTCGCAGGCTTCTGCCAGCGCCAGGAACGGACCGAAGATGCCTTCGCGTGTCAGCAGCGCCTGGGTCACTGCTTCGGACAGCTGGATGCTGTCGAGGACTTCGGCCATCGGAATACCGAGCAGCCGGTCGAGCAGTGAAAACATGCCTGCAACGAACAGATTCTCGGCTTCGGCACGCGGTAAAAAACTTTGCCCGAGCAGTTCTGCAAAGCGGCCACGTACGATCGCGGTCTGCATCAGCACCGGCGATTGCGTGCCACTGCCGGCTGCAGCCAGCAACACCGACAGCCAGCGATACAGCGGCGAATAACCCAACATCGTCACCGCATGACGCAGCGACTGGATTTCGGTACCCAACCCGAAACCGGCCGAGTTGATGTAACGCAGCAACTTGTACGACAAGGCTGCATCGCGCTTGAGCACGCCCTCGAGCTGGCGCACGTCGGCGTTCTTGCGCACCATATCCATTAATTGCAGGATCATCGCTTGCGCCGGATTGAGCTTGCCGATGACCGCACCGGGACGTTCACTTAGGCAGAGGCTGCCAACGAAGGCGTCCATGCCAAGCGACGAGCTGGCCTGGAAATCCGACCAGGTGCGCACGCCGCGCGCCACCATGCGGATCGACGATTGCTTGAGCGACGCATACAGCCGCGCCTGCGCCGGAAAATCCGGACTGCCAAAACGGATTTCGATATGCGTCACCAGCGGCAGAAAATTCCTGTCCTGGCCAGCCAGGTCGACATTGCACAACATGATGCCGAAGCCGGCCACGCGCGCCGCTTTGATGTCATCAAGCGCCGATGCGTCACCCAGGTCGACCCGGTCGATCATCAATATTGTGTCTTTCGGTGACAGCGAGCTCAGCACGCCGGAACGCAAGGTTTCGGGTGTGGCCTCCAGGAACAGCAAAGAACCGGCCATCAGATAACCGCGTTCCGCATGCGTGAAGCGCTCGCCGGCAAATGCCGCCAGCGCCTGCAGATCGGGCTCGCCAGGTTGCGACAGATAGCCGTCCGGCCCCTGCCAGCTCAACGCATAACCGAGCACCTTCAGGGTCGGATCGAGCAATGGTTCACGGACGATGAAATTGACGTCTTGCATGGAATGGCTTCAAGGGTAAAGAACAGCTACATGAACAATAAAAACCGGCATCGAGCGGACCGCAAGCGCAATCCGTCAGAAGCCGAGACTGTCGAGCAAATCATCCACCTGGCTCTGATCGGCCACGACATCATGACCGACGGGATTGATCTGCGGACCATTGAGTAGACTGTTGTCGGCATCGCGTTTGACATCGGCGGGTGAATAATCGACCAGCAATTGCACCAGTTGCTGCTCCAATCCATGCGCCAGTTCAGTGACTTTCTTGATCACCTGTCCGGTCAGATCCTGAAAATCCTGCGCCATCATGATCTCGAGCAGATGCGCATGCGTTGTGGTGGTGGCGATCTGCGTAGCAGCCAGGTACGCCATCGTTCGGGCTGCCTCTTCGCGATAACGGATCTCCGAAAAAGGCGCGTCCAGCGTGGCTTGCCACTGTACAGCCAGACCCTTGGCACCATCACCGATCTGGTCTTGCAGCGGATTGGCCGCATCGGTTGCATTGAGTACTTTTTGCGCCGCCTGTTCGGTCATCCGGGCGACGTAATCGAGCCGGTCGCGGGCGTCCGGAATGTCGTGCGTGGCACGCTCCATCAGCTTGTCGAAACCCAGTCCGCGCAGGCTGTCATGCAGACTGCGCGTCATCTGGCCGACACGCATCAGCACTTCATCGTGCTGGATTGCCGTCGTTGCTGTTGATACGGGTGCCTGCATGTCGGGCGCGCTCAAATCAGGCTCCTACCTTTTCAAGCTTTTCGAAAATTTTCTTGAGTTTTTCATCCAGGGTCGCCGCCGTGAATGGCTTGACGACATAGCCGTTGGCACCGGCCTGGGCTGCAGCAATGATGTTTTCTTTTTTAGCTTCGGCTGTGACCATCAGGACCGGCAGTTTTGCGAGGGCCGGATCAGCGCGAATACTCTGCAGCATCGTCAGGCCATCCATGACCGGCATGTTCCAGTCCGAGACCACAAAATCGAACTGCCCGGCACGCAGTTTGGCCAGTGCCATCGCGCCATCTTCGGCTTCATCGACATTGGTATAGCCAAGTTCCTTGAGGAGATTGCGCACGATGCGGCGCATGGTGGAAAAATCGTCGACGACGAGAAATCGGGTATTGGGACCGGCCATAAGTTACTCCATCAATTCTTGTCTATGTTGGGATCCGTGACTGACCCTAGCGTGCATTATGCACGGATCCATCTTGGCTTTCACCTGCGAACTGCACTATCAGACCCGTAATGCACGGCTACTGTGGGTTGCCAGATAACCCAGCACTTTGGCCGGCAACTCCAGCAACGGCGCGACCTCGTCGGCAGCGCCGACGGCAATGGCTTCGCGCGGCATGCCGAAGACCACGCAACTGGCTTCATCCTGCGCAAAATTGTGCGCGCCCGCCTGCTTCATCTCCAGCATGCCGAGCGCGCCATCCTTGCCCATGCCGGTGAGGATCACACCGACGGCGTTCTTGCCGGCACCGGTGGCCGCCGACCGGAACAAAACATCAACCGATGGCCGGTGGCGGTTCACCGGTGGACCCTGGTCCAGTTTGGTCATGTAATTGGCCCCGCTGCGCGCCAGCGACAGATGCGAATGGCCCGGTGCGATGTAGGCATGGCCAGGCAGGATCCGCTCGCCGCCGGCGGCTTCGACGACCGAGATTTTGCACAGGCCATCGAGCCGCTGCGCGAACGAACGCGTGAATCCTTCGGGCATGTGCTGTGTGATCAGGATGCCGGGACAATCCGAAGGCATGCGCAACAGGAATTCCTTGATCGCTTCGGTGCCGCCGGTGGAGGCACCGATGATGATCAGTTTTTCGCTACTGATGAAGGTATTACCGACCTGCGGCAGCGGCCGCCCGGCCTGGCTCTCGGCGCCGGCCACCGGCACTACGCGCGCCTTGATGCGGGCTTTCGAGGCAGCACGAATCTTATCGGCAATCATCTCGGTGTAATCCCGCATGCCGTCGAGGATGGCCAGCTTGGGCTTGGTGACAAAATCGACTGCACCCAATTCAAGTGCACGCAAGGTAATCTCAGAACCGCGCTCGGTCAGCGACGACACCATCAGTACCGGCATCGGTCGCAAACGCATCAGCTTTTCGAGGAAGTCGAGGCCATCCATGCGCGGCATTTCGACGTCCAGCGTGAGCACGTCCGGATTGGTCTGCTTGATCAGGTCGCGCGCGACGATCGGGTCGGGCGCGACGCCGACGACTTCCATGTCCGGCTGGCTATTGATGATTTCTTTCATGACGCTGCGTATCAATGCCGAATCATCGACGATCAGTACCTTGATTTTCATATTGTCCCTTTCGGTCTGCACTGTTCAATTAAAACAAATCGACATCCCCCGACACCGGCGCGGATTGCAACCGGGTGGCGTAGTCCTGTTCACGATTGACCAACGTATTGTTATTGAGCTGCTTGAGCTTCTTGACCAGCACCTTGCCGCTGCGCGGAAAGTAGTAGACCTTGCGCGGATGGATGTCGTTGAGGTCTTCGGCGAGGACGCGGATGTTTTCCATCTTCAGATACTCACGTACGAATTGCGCATTGCGCTCGCCGACATTGATGGCAATGAAGCCGCGCAGCACGTTGCCGCCGCCGAATACCTTGGCCTCCAGATTTTCGCGTCGCGCCCCGGCCTTGAGCAATTCATTGATCAGCACTTCCATCGCGTAGGTGCCATAGCGCATCGAGGCCGACACCGGACTGTCGATATCGGTGCCGCCATACGGCAGCATGAAATGGTTCATGCCGCCGATGCCGCTGACGCGGTCGCGGATGCAGGCCGACACGCATGAACCGAGCACGGTCACGATCAGCATGTCCTTGGGAGTAAAAAAATACTCCCCCGGCAGAATCTTTGCCGCATCGCAGTCGAAGGTGCGGTCGTAATACACATTGGTCGCGAATTGCTCTTCGTTGACTTTTGCCATGGGATTTTACGCGTGGCGCAGGGCGCTGCGTCCTTTCAGTCCGGGTTGGTCATCAAGTTCATAGACGGTTTTACCGCGCAGCTTGAACGCATCCGACACGTACAGGAAGTTTTCCGAGTGACCGGCAAACAGCAAGGCATCCGGTTTCATCAGCGGCGCGAAGCGGGTCAGTATTTTGCCTTGCGTCGGCTTATCAAAATAGATCATCACGTTGCGGCAGAAAATCGCATCGAAGGGCCCGGACAACGCCCAGTCGGCCGCCAGCAAATTGAGCTTCTTGAACGTCACCAGCTGGCGCAATTCCTGGCGCACCCGTACCAGGCCGTCCTGCTCGCCCTTGCCACGCTGAAAAAAACGCCTGGCCCGCTCGGGTGACATCTTGTCGAGCCGGTCAGCGGTGTACACCCCGCTGGCAGCCGTGTTCAGCACATTCGTGTCGATGTCGGTGGCGACGATGCGTACCGGCGGCGTCAGGGTATTGAACACTTCGCACGCCGTCATCGCCATCGAGTAAGGCTCTTCGCCGGTCGAACTGGCCGAACACCACAGGTCGATCTGGCCACTGCGCCCTTTCAGGTGATCGGCCAGGATCGGAAAGTGATGCGCCTCACGGAAAAACGAGGTCAGGTTGGTTGTCAGCGCATTCGTGAAGGCTTCCCACTCGTCGGTATCGCGGCCCGATTCGAGGCCATCCAGATAGGCCGCAAACGACGTGATACCGGTCGCCCGCAGACGACGGGCGAGCCGGCTATAGACCATTTCCTGCTTGCTCTCGGCCAGCGCAATGCCGGCCTTCTGATAAATCAGCGCGCGCACGCGTTCAAAATCACGGGCCGTGAAATCGAATTCCTTGCTGGAGTCTTGCCTGCTTCCCGGAGCGGTTTTCAATGGAATTTTTTCCGTTAATTTTAGTTATTCTGGTCCGACCGGTAACCGATCCGGAAGCCACCCCAATGCTTGCCGCCCACCAGAATGGGCACCGACAAGTCGTGCATGACTTCGCCGGTATCACGCTTATAGGTCTGCAACAGGAAGGCACTGGTGCTGGCACCGCAACGCTTGCCGGTACGGTCGGTAAAGATGCGCTTGGTACGATTGTTGACCAGGTCGACGTCGTAGTCGCCCGTCAGGGCTTGCGAAAATTTCTTGTTGTGGGTCGGGAAGTAGCCGCTGGTATCGACGGCCCCGGCATAGGCCAGCTGCGGCATCGCTTGCAGCAATGCTTCCTGGATGGCCGGAAAAGCGCGGTCGGTATAGGTATCAAAAGCGCTGCTGTGTTTGGGCGGATTGGTGCGCGCGATGGCGACATAGCGGCGATCGAACAGCGCTTCGCGCGTGATCTGTCCCTGCGCAATGGCGTTGTCCATCAAGGCACCGATCTGGCCGGCGGCAATTTGTGCGGCTTCGCGGATCGCGTCATGCCGGGTCACCGCCTGCGACTGCGACAGCGCATCGAAAATGGATTCGCCACGTTCCGACAAACGCATCGCTGCCGCTGCGGCTGCCGGCAAATCGGTCTCGGTTGCCATCATGCTGTCACGGATGTCGGCGATCGCGCTGCTGACTTCGCGGCTGGTACCGACCTGTTCGCGCGAAGCCGCCGCGATCTGCCGTACTTCTTCTTCGGCGGTGGTGGCGGCACGTTCAATATTGACCAGCGACAGCTTGACCACGTCGACCTCGCTGGCGGCACCGCTGACGCGCCGGTTCAGCGCGGTCATGCCGTTGGCAGCTAATAGCGCCTGCTGATTAATCTCGCGCACCATGGTGCCGATTTCACCGGTGGCCAGATGGGTGCGCTGCGCCAGCTGCCGGACCTCGCCGGCGACTACCGCAAAACCGCGCCCGTGCTCACCCGCGCGGGCGGCTTCGATGGCGGCATTGAGCGCCAGCAAATTGGTCTGAGCGGCGATCTGGTTGATGACTTCGGTGATGGTCGAAATCTGGCTGGATTTTTTTTGCAGGATGGCCATCAGTTCGGAAGCCGCCAGCGCATCGTTTTCAGCGCGGTGGATTTCGAGCAGCACTTTCTCGGTGGCGGCGCGGGCCAGCACGCTTTCGCCATGCACTTCGCCGGCGACCTGAAAAGCCCGCTCGGCATTGGCGGCAATCTGTTCGGTGGCACTGGCGCTCTGGCCTGCGCTGACGGCAATCGCATCGGTGCTGGCGACATCGGCATCGATTTTTTTCTTGATCGATTCAATGAAAAACGCGGCCTCGGCAGCACCGATCATGATGTGGTCGATCTCGTCGCCCACACGCTGCGAAAATAACCCGCTGCTGTCGCGCTGAACGCCCATCACCGCCACCACGGCAACCCCGATTGCCGCGGCCAACACCGCCACAACAACCGGGCCCAGCAACGCACCGGCCAGCCATTGCAACAGCCATGCCGTGGCTCCGCTCACTACCAGCGCGACGGCCAGTCCTACCGACAGGGCGCGGACTTGCATAGGGGTCATCATGACAATTCCTTGTTAGGCGCTGAATGGATCAAAACTGTTCCCACTGGTCGTCTGTTGCGGTCCTGCTCCTGCCCGGTAAAGCGGCCACAGCACGCGGACGCGCCGGCACGGACAAAGGCCGCAATGTCGGCTGCATGGCCGGCGGGCTGTCACCTTTCGTCAGACGAAACAGTGCGACGGCCTGCATCAGTTCGACCGATTGCTGCTGCATGCTTTCGGCGGCTGCCGCTGCTTGCTCGACCAGGGCCGAGTTTTGCTGCGTCATCTCATCCATCTGCGAGATAGCCTGATTGACTTCAGCAATACCGGCGCTCTGCTCCTGACTGGCCGACGTAATCTCGGCCATGATATCGGCCACCTGCCGCACCGAGCCGACGATCTGCTGCATCGATTGGCCAGCCTCATCGACCAGCCGGCTGCCGGCTTCGACCTTGCCGACCGAGTCGCCGATGAGGCTCTTGATTTCTTTTGCGGCTGCCGCCGAGCGCTGTGCCAGGCTGCGCACTTCCGACGCGACCACGGCAAATCCGCGTCCCTGCTCGCCGGCCCGGGCAGCTTCGACGGCGGCATTCAAGGCCAGGATATTGGTCTGGAAAGCGATGCCATCAATGACGCCGATGATGTCGACGATCTTGCGCGAACTCTCCGTAATCGAACCCATCGTAGCGACCACCTGACCAACCACGCTGCCACCGTTGAGTGCGAAATCAGACGCAGCGATGACGAGCTGGTTAGCCTGGCGCGCATTGTCGGCATTCTGGCGCACGGTCGAGGTCAGCGTTTCCATGGATGCTGCGGTCTGCTCCAGCGAACTGGCTTGCGATTCGGTGCGGGCGGACAAGTCGGCATTACCCGAGGCGATCTCGCGCGAGGCGAGCGTGATGGTGTCGGTGCCCTGCTTGATGCGGTTGACGGTATCGATCAGGCGCGACTGCATCGTGCGCAGCGAATTGATCAGCTGGCCGGCTTCGTCCGGGCCACCGGCTGCGATCACGGCACTGAGGTCACCGGCGGCGATGGTGTCGGCGATCTGGCCGGCACGCTGCATCGGCCGCGTGATGCTGCGCGTGATCAGCACCGCAATCCCGGCACCGAGCAACAGCGTGATGATGCCGATGGCAAGCATGCCGATACGGGCGCGGTTGTAATTATCCTGCGAGGCGGCGATAGATTGACGCAGATCAGCCTGCTCGGCCTCGACCAGCCGCGACAGACCGGCACTCCATTTGTCATGCAGCGGCATCAGGTCGGTTTTCAGCAGCGCCGAACCGTCATAGTAATTGCCGGCACCGATCAGTTCGCGCGCTTTCGCAATGAGCGGCAGGATAGGTGCTTTGAGCAACAGGATCTGCTGCTGCTCGGCCTTGCTGGCTGCACTGGACGAGACGGTAGCGAGCAATTTCTCTGCGGTGGCATAGGTCGCGAGGATGGTGGTGGCGCGCTGGCTTTCGCGCTCGCCCTCGTTGCGGTCGGTCGGGGTGGCAACCTTGCGCAAGGCCAGCGCAAGACTGGCACTGGCTTCGCGCATACCGATCGCGCTGGTCAGGCTGACCACTTTGGTATCGACCACAGCGACCGCCTCGGCACGCAGTTCACCCATGCGCCACAGCCCCAATGCCAGCAGTGCCAGCGCACCCAGCAGTACCAGTCCGAAGCCCAGCGCCAGCCGGGACCCTATCCGCAAATTCGTCATTACTGCCATCAGTTATTTCCTTACTTGGTGTGTTAGCTCAGTGAAGTTAAAACGCTTCCCAGTCATCGCCGCCGGCAGCGCTCTTTTGCGCTGGTAGCCGTTGGGGGGCGACTGTTACCGGTCTTGTCCTGCGCGGCGCAATCATCAGGTCGGAAGCGTGGCCATCGTGCCCGAGCTTAAATTGGGCAACCGCTTCCAGCAGTACGACTGCCTGCTGCTGCATGCTCTCGGCCGCCGCCGAGGCTTGCTCGACGAGGGCCGAATTCTGCTGCGTCATTTCGTCCATCTGTGCAATCGCCTGATTGACTTCGGCAATACCGGCGCTCTGCTCCTGGCTCGCGGCGGTGATCTCGCCCATGATGCTGGCGACATGCTGGACCGAACTGACGATGTCCTGCATGGTCCGGCCGGCTTCATCGGCCAGCCGGCTGCCGGCCTCGACCTTGCCGACCGAGTCGCCGATCAGGCTCTTGATTTCTTTTGCCGCTGCCGCCGAACGCTGCGCCAGGCTGCGCACTTCCGATGCGACCACGGCGAACCCGCGCCCCTGCTCGCCGGCGCGGGCGGCTTCGACCGCGGCATTCAAAGCGAGGATATTGGTTTGGAATGCGATGCCATCGATGACGCCGATGATGTCGACGATCTTGCGCGAGCTGTCGGTAATCGAGCTCATCGTGCTGACCACTTGCCCGACTACGGTGCCGCCACGCCGTGCCACGGTCGACGCCGACATCACCAGTTCGTTAGCCTGTTGCGCATTGTTGGCATTCTGGCGCACGGTCCCGGTGAGCGCTTCCATCGAGGATGCGGTCTGTTCGAGCGAACTGGCTTGCGACTCGGTGCGCGAGGACAGGTCGGCATTGCCCGAGGCGATTTCACGCGAGGCGACCCCGATGGTTTCGGTGCCGCTGCGCACCTGTGCGACGATGCGCAGCAGGTTGCTGCTCATCGCCTGCAGCGCCTGCAGCAGATCGGTAATTTCATCCCGTCCGGTCAGGCTGACGTGCCCGGAATCGAGCTCGCCATCGGCCACCCGACGGGCAATCATCACCGCTTGCTGCAAGGGTGCGGTAATGCTGCGGGTAATAAGCCATGCCAGCAGCACGCCGATGGCTAGCGCAATGGCACCGCTGAGAAGCTGTAATTGCAGCAGGCGCGTGTCGCCAATGACGGCATCAGCCATGACCTGGCGCGTGGCGTTTTGCTGCAGCTCGACCAGCTTGTTGATCTCGACCAGCGTGCGACGGTTGATCGGATCGATGCTGCCGTTGATGACCTTGATCGCTTCTTCGCTGTTGAATGCCATTGCCTGACGCAAGACTGTCTTCAGCGGCGCATCGAGTTCGGCATCAATGCGGGCGATATCGGCAACCAGTTTGTTCTCGACCCCGGTCAGGCCCAGTGCCGACAGCCCATCCCGCGCCTGCGCATAGCGCTGGCGCCCGTCCTTGACCGCCTGGCTATCTTTTTGCATCGCGGCCAGGTCTGACTGCAAACCGATGTCGCGCATCGCGATGCCACCTTCGAGCAGCGCGTTCTTCATCGCTCCCGCCAGCTCCAGCTTATGATTGGCCGTGGCCAAACCCTCAACGAGTTGTCGCTTGTTGCTCGCATTTACGATACTGCCCGATACCAGGGCCAGCGCAAGAATCATCAGAATGCTACCGAAGCCAATCCCTAACCGGCTTCCGATCCGCAAGTTGCGCAAGTTCATTTCACGACTCCGGTTCAAGGTTGCCGTGCAGCGACGGGGTCACCGCGCTGCACTGGCGGGGTGCTGATCAGGCAGCGATTTTTTCGATCAGACCCATTTCGGCCGACGACATCAGCTTGTCGATATCGATCAGGATCAGCATCCGCTCATCGAGCGTACCGAGACCGATCAGGTAATCCGTGTTGAACGCGGTGCCCATCTCGGGGGCCGGCTTGATCTGCTCGGCCGACAGCGTGATCACATCCGACACGCTATCGACGACCATGCCCATGACGCGGCCACCGATGTTGAGAATGATGACGACGGTGAACTGGTCATAGGTCGGCTCGCCCAAGTTGAACTTGATGCGCATGTCGACAATCGGCACGATGATGCCGCGCAGATTGACGACGCCCTTCACAAATTCAGGCGCGTTGGCGATGCGGGTGACGGCTTCGTAGCCGCGGATTTCCTGCACTTTCAGGATATCGATGCCGTACTCTTCCTTGCCCAGCGTGAAGGCGAGGAATTCGTTACCGGCGATCTCGGCAGTGGCTTTTGCGCCGAGGACCTGGGCGTTGATTTGGGCGGCTTCTGACATGGTGGTGTCCTTTAAGAAAAAATGGTTTCGTCGATACTCTGACGGCTGGAACGTAACAGGGCGGCGACATCAACGATCAGCGATACGCCGCCGTCGCCCAGGATGGTGGCTCCTGAAATGCCTGCCACCTTGCGGTAATTTGATTCGAGATTCTTGACAACGACTTGCTGCTGACCGACCAGATCATCAACAAACAACCCGGCCTTGCGACCTTCCGATTCGAGGATGACGACGATGCCTTCGGACGGATGGGTGTAACGCGGCGCGATGCCGAACATCTGGTGCAAGGGAATGAGCGGCAGATATTCGCCGCGGACCTTGATGACCTGGCCCTGACCGCTGATCTCTTTGACGTCGGCCAGTCGCGGCTGCAACGATTCGACCACGTATCCGAGCGGCAGAATGTAGACCTCGTCGCCGACCCGGATTGACATGCCATCAAGGATGGCCAGCGTCAGCGGCAGCGCAATCGAAATCGTGGTGCCGAAACCCTTGGCTGAACGGATGTCGACCACGCCGCCCATCGCCGTGATGTTGCGCTTGACGACATCCATGCCGACGCCACGACCGGACACATCGGTGACGATGTCGGCAGTCGAAAAGCCCGGTGCAAAAATGAGTTGCCAGACTTCCGGATCGGTCATGTCGTCCGACACGACCAGACCGTTTTCGGCGGCCTTTTGCAAAATGCGTTCGCGATTCAGACCACCGCCGTCGTCGCTGACTTCGATGACAATGTTGCCGCCCTGATGACCGGCCGAGAGCGACAAGCGACCGGTTTCATTCTTGCCGCCAGCCAGCCGGATAGCCGGTGTCTCGATGCCATGGTCGATGCTGTTGCGAACCAGATGCGTGAGCGGATCGACGATGCGTTCGATCAGCCCTTTGTCGAGTTCGGTGGCAGCGCCGACAGTGACGAAGTCAACTTTTTTGCCGAGCTTGGTTGCCAGGTCGCGCACCATGCGCGGAAAACGGGCAAACACGTAGTCCATCTGCATCATGCGGATCGACATCACGGCTTCCTGCAGATCGCGGGTATTACGGGTCAGTTGCGAGACGCTGTCGAGCAGGCGCTCATGCTTCATCGGGTCTAGCGTATCGGTGCGCTGCTCGATCATGGCCTGCGTGATCACGAGTTCGCCCACCAGATTGATCAGCTGGTCGACTTTTTCGATACTGACGCGGATTGAACTGGCTTCGGCCGATGCGGCCTTGTCGGTCTCGCGGCGCTGATGCGCACGCTTGTCGGCCTCGCCGGCCCCATGCGCGGCACCCGCATCCAGATGCGATTCGGTCACTGCCAGCGCGGCCGCCTCGTGTTCGATAGCAACTTCCGGCGGTGCATCAGTTTTACCCAGAGGTACAAACGGGGCGAAGAAGCCATAGCCCTGTTGTGTTTCCTGATCCTGTTCCTGCCGGGTGCCGGCCGCAGCCGGTGTCAGATTGCCGAACCGGCTGTCGGTCGGCTCGAAAAAGCCATAGCCGAGTGCGGCATCACTAGCGCTGGCCGGTGCCGGCAGCAAGGTGATGATCAGTGCATCGGGATCGAGCACAAAGGAACACAGCGCAATGATGTCGGCAGCCGATTCATTGGTGGCCAGTTCGAAGACGGCGCGCTGGTCGGGCAGGCGCGAACGCACGATGGTGCCGAGCAAACCGAGCTCGCTGGCCAGCGCATCGATATCGCTTTCGCTGGTCACCGGCAATTCGATATGAAAGCGATGCGCGAAGACGCCACCGTCGGCCGGACTCTCCGGCGCAACCGCGACCACCGCTACCGGCATCGGCACATGCGCTTCCGACAGCGACTGCAACAGCATGCGGATATCACCGACCTCTTCCAGGTCGACCGCGGTGCCGAGACGATGACCGTCGAGCTGCATCTTGAGCACATCTTTAGCCGCCAGGAAGGCTTCGACATGGTCTGCCGTGAGTGCGGTTTCGCCCTTGCGGATGCGGTCGAGCAAGGTTTCGAGGACGTGCGTGACTTCTCCCAGGTCCGTGATGCCGAAGGTCGAGGAGCCACCCTTGATCGAATGTGCGGCGCGGAAAATTGCGTTCAGGTCTTCCGGATCCGGATTGCTCACGTCGACCGCGAGCAACAACTTTTCCATTTCCGCCAGCAGTTCTTCCGTCTCTTCGAAGAACACCTGGAAAAATTGACTCATGTCGATCGTCATTGCAGTGCTCCGTAAAACCGTGATGTTTGCGCCAGCGGCATGACTGCCCACCCGCGCCACTGTGAGGACAACGGCATGGTCAGCCGATCACCTTCTTGACCACTTCGGTGAGGCGTTGCGGATCGAATGGTTTGACCAGCCAGCCGTTGGCACCTGCGGCCCGACCCTTGGCTTTCATTTCATCGCTGGCTTCGGTAGTGAGCATCAGGATGGGTACGCGCTGGTAACTCGGCAGCGCGCGCAGCGAGCGGATCAAGGTCAGGCCATCCATGCGCGGCATGTTCTGATCGGTCAGCACCAGGTCGAAGGCTTGCAGCCGCGCCTTGTCGAGTCCGTCCTGGCCATCAACCGCTTCAGTCACCAAATACCCGGCGGCCTTGAGACTGAACACCACCATTTGCCTGAGTGAACCTGAGTCGTCCACCGCGAGTATCGATTTTGCCATGTGTGCTCCGCTATGCTGTTGATCTGTTCGTTGTTCGAAATGTCGCTACGCCACCGTCTACCGGAAGGTCAGCGTGCTTAAAATAATTCGATATCGCCTGATTCCATATGCGTCTGACTGACGGCCTTGCTTGACTGCGCGCCGTCGAGTAGAACGCGGCTACTGGCTATCCCGCCGCTGGCAAGCGCCAGTTGCGCGACCACCTGATCAACAGGAGCATCCGGACCGATCGCTGCAGCCGTCGTACCGAGCACCTGGATCATGCCGCGCAGGCTGTCGACATGGCCCAGCGAGCGTTGCAGCAACTGGCTCGTCATATCCTGGAACTGCAAACCGGTCATGGCCGCATTGACGTGCCGGTCGATGTCGTGTTTCATCACTTGCCAATGCGCACGTTGATCCTTGTCAGCCGCCTCCCCTTCCAGCAAGCGCGCGATGGCCTCCTGCTGAGCGCTGATAACCGCATGGATGGACATGAAACTCGCACCCAGTTTGTCGATTGCTTCAGTCAGCAGCAACGCGGTTTGGGTGAGGTCAGTTTCGACTTCGGCAAGGTGACTGGTGCCCTGCCCGGCCACCGCGCCAAACAGCTGGCGGATATGGCATGCCAGCGGATTGTCCGGCGACATCAGGGGATCCGTTCCGGATTCGAGCGGGTTCATCGCGGCACCGCGACGGCGGGGACGGGGGCGCGCACTGGTGCCGCTGCCGGTGCCGGTGCGGGTGTACCGGTCACGCTGGCGGGACCCACGCTTACTTCGGCACCGTCTTCGTCGCCGGTGACGATATTGACCGCACGCGCGCCTTCGCGCGACGCGGCGTCCTCGGCTTTCTTGTTCATGACGATAATGCTGATGCGACGATTAACCGGGTTGTACGGATTTTCCTTGTCATACAACACCGCCGAGGCAAGCCCGACCACGCGCAAAACCTTACTTTCGTTCATGCCGCCATAGATCAGTTCCTTGCGCGACGCATTGGCCCGGTCGGCCGATAGTTCCCAGTTGCTGTAGCCCTTTTCACCGCTCGAATAAGCCGAGGCATCGGTGTGGCCGGACAGGCTGATCTTGTTGGGCACGTCGTTGAGTGAGAAGCCGATTTCGCGCAGGATATCTTTGGTGTAAGGCTGCAACTCGGCCTTGGCTGAAGCGAACATGGGCCGGTTCTGCTCGTCGATGATCTGAATGCGCAAGCCTTCACTGGTGATATCGAGCAGTAGCTGATTCTTGAATTTATGGAGCGTCGGATTCGATTCGATCAAGGCCTCGATCTTCACTTTCAGCGCTTTGAGCTGACCGGCCTCGGCTTTCTCCAATGCTTTCTCAAGGTCAGACTGCGATGCCTTGATGTTGTAAGTTTTTTCGGCGCAACGGTCTCACCGCGCTTGACCTGGCCATCTTTGCGCGTCAGATCCTGACCGCCGCCTTGAATAACACTAGAACTATCGCCGGAACCCGAACCACCGCCCATCGCCACTAGCAACGGCGTTTGAAAGTATTCGGCGATACCACTGAGGCTACCCTTCGCCGTCGATCCCAGCAGCCACATCAGCAGGAAGAAGGCCATCATTGCGGTGACGAAGTCGGCGTACGCAATTTTCCAGGCTCCGCCGTGATGTCCGCCGGCGACCTTCTTGATGCGTTTGACAATGATGGGGCGGGTGCCTTCGTCAGCCATGATGTGCCCTGCTACGTGGTTTCATTGCTCGCCCGATTACTTGGATTTTGATTGCTTGATGTGTTCTTCGAGCTCGCCAAAGGTCGGCCGCTCCGTCGAGAACAACACTTTGCGGCCGAACTCGATCGCCAGCGCCGGAGCATAGCCGTTCAAGCTAGCTAGCAAAGTCACCTTGATACATTGGTAAATCTTGGTGGATTCGTCGAGCTTTTGCTCGAGCAGACTAGCCAGCGGGCCGACGAAACCATAGGCCAGCAAGATGCCAAGAAAGGTTCCCACCAGCGCATTGGCGATAAGAATGCCGAGCTCAGCGGGTGGCAGCCCGACCGATGCCATGGTATGCACCACGCCCATTACTGCCGCGACAATACCGAACGCCGGCAAGCCATCACCAAGCTTGGCGATGCAATGGACAGGAACCTCACCTTCGTGATGATGCGTTTCGATTTCATTGTCCATCAGGTTCTCGATCTGGAATGCGTCCATGTTTCCGGACACCATCAAGCGCAAATAATCGGTAATAAATTCGACGACGTGATGGTCGTGCATGATGCTCGGGTACTTGCTGAAAATCGGACTTTCTTCCGGTTTCTCCACATCACCCTCGATCGACATCAATCCTTCTTTACGCACTTTTGTCAGGATCTCGAACATCAACGACATCAAATCCATATAAAGCGACTTGGTGAATTTCGACCCCTTCAACAAAGTTGGCAAGGCCTGCATTGTTGCCTTCATCGCCTTGCCGTTATTGCCGACAAAAAAAGCGCCTAGCGCGCCGCCGCCAATCATCAATAGCTCAATTGGTTGCCATAGCGAAGCAAGATGGCCGCCCGCCATGGCGAAACCGCCAAACACCGACAACATGACAACGATATATCCAATGATGACTAACAAGCAGTTACTCCGGTCAACACCGACGGCAGCCGCCGTCCGGCGGTTAAAAATTCACTCTTGGTAATCCGTGCAGCCTTTCTTGGCGGCATCAAATCACGAAAAAAATGATCGCGCATTTACCCTTTGGTCCCGAACCAAAATCCCAATATAGCGCCTGTGGAATTTACCACAGGTAACACTTTAGCTGAAAGAAGGTGCTCGATTTTAAGTGCTAAATGGCAGAAACAAAATGGATTGTTAATTGAATGTTATTGAAGTGGGGCTCTCAGGACACAAACCCGGCTATTTGTCTTTCAGGCGAAATCAGTGCTTGTGCCAGACATACAAATACGGCCCTTCCTTGATCGGCTGATGGATTTCATCGGCAGGCTGCCCTTCAATGGCGAACTCATAGCTCACCAGCAGCGCACCGACGGGCATTTCATTCTGAAACTTGGCCCAGAGCGGTGGCATGGCCACCGGCGACAAGTAAGCAAACACCACATCAAAGCCCGAAAAGTCCAGTGCCTGGTAATCACCGCGTAAAAAACAGGCGGAACTGCCATGCACGCGTGCGCGCAGCCAGCTGAACAGCCACGGTAACGGTGCCAGTTCGATGCCAAAAAAATGGCTGTCGGGCCGGCGGTCAGCCAGATCGAGCACCAGACCACCCAGCCCGCTGCCGATGTCGATCCCACGTAATGGTCGCACCGGCAGCAATTGGTTCACCGTATGCCAGACACGCGGACCGGACAAGTACAAGGGAACCTGCGTGCGATAAGTACTCCAGTAGAGTCCCAGCATCAACAAAAAAGCCAACAAAAAAATCCAGGAAGGCAGTTGCCATCCGAATACCAGCACCAGCGCCGGCGCAAATAGCAACTGGATTGGTAGCCACCAGCTGGCCATCGCCCGCCAACGCGTCAGTGCCGCGGCGATGCATCCTTGCAGGACCGCGAGCAGCCACAGAGGCAGGACTTGGCCGGCAGCTCTCCAGAATACGAGCACACCAGCGACCACGATGACAAAGGAAAGTAATTGCAGCAGAAGCGCACGGACTGCAGGCGATTTCAAGGAAACAGGAAGAGGGAGCGACAGGAATGGCACGGCAAGGACTCTTTAACGGAACATGCAGGCTGCGACATCATGCCCACTTGATCATGTGCTGGCAACTGCTGCCTGTGCTGCTTCCTTCGCTTTGCGGGTTTTACCGGCGCGTGACGGCATGTGGCACAAGCCGCAGACATAACCGTTGTTGAGGTCGAGCTGGTGCACGACGAAATGGCCGTTACATTCGGTACAACAAGCTGTGCTCAGCATCTTGCTGTCAAAAAAACGCACCATCGTCCAGGCGCGAGTCAGTGACAGGACTGGCTCTTCATCGCCTTCCGGGCCCATTTGTTCCAGATACAACTTGTAGGCCTTGACCACCGCCACGATGCCGGTGATGTGGGCGTGTTCTTGCAGAAATTTATAAATATTGATGAACAGTGACGAGTGCACGTTCGGTTGCCACGTAATAAACCAGTCGGTCGAAAACGGCAACATGCCCTTCGGTGGCGAGACACCCTTGAGTTCCTTGTACAACTTCAGCAAGCGCTCTCGTGACAACGAGGTTTCCGACTCCAGCAACTGCAACCGGGCTCCCAGCTTGATCAACTCGATCGCCAGCTGGATTTCATGGGATTCTGTAACGACACTTTTTTTAGCCATGATGTCACCTCGATTTGCTGCTTGTTTGATGTACTGCGCGGAATCGCCTGCGATGAATGGATTAAACGATTTCTTCGACGCCCTGGCTGGCCATCAGGATAGCGGCATGGGACTGCGACAAGGCGCGATCCTTGTTGTAGTTGGTCAGCATGCCGAGGATGGCGCCGTCTTCAAAGCGGAAGCGGGCCAGCATCATGCTAGTACCGGATAATTTTAGAATCTGGGCGTTATTGAGGCCGGCGATCAGGTCGGCGATTTCGCTACTGACACCAAGCCTGTAAATCGCAGTCGCCTTGTCGGCACGAATCATTTGCTGCGCAAGCATTAGATAACCCAGATTTGCATCACGGATCTCAGCCATCATCCCAGTCGTATCCATTGTTTTGCCCCTCAGCATGTGGTCCGGTAAGCGTTTTGCTCAGCCAGTGAATGCATTCTGATCGGACGGACATAGGGGGGGAATAGGCACTAACCGGTATTTCTTGACGGAAATTAGGAGGGCTTGCATGACGGAGTTTGACCTACACGGGCGACGCGCTATCTTGCACGCTCTGTTTTAAAGAGGTGCCAAGTGGCTCTGGGCCTTGATCCAGCGACATTTTCTTAAAAATTGACGCACTGAACATGGGCCTGATATGACATAACTTTGGGCAACTTTTTGAACGAAACCAATTCAATTAATTAACCAATTTCGACTCAATAATTAAATTTGTTGCTCAATCACATCATCTGCTTATCATTAACGGCAACGAAATCGTGAACTTTAGGGCTGAGGGGCAAATAAGTCCGATGTGTTAATTACCTTGCTTGAATGTAGTTATCGGCAGAGCAGCGACAAACTTTAGGGCGAGTAAGGACTTTATTTTTATTCGATCGACATTGCCCGCCGCTGAAGGCCAGACCACAAGAGCACGCAAGCGGGAGGAAGGCAGACAGCCTTCAGCGGGGAAAGTTAGTTGATATAGTCAGACGGAGCACGGCGCTCGTGCATCTCGATACAAAATGGCAAGTTGAGACGCTCAGATTTTTCGCACTCGTAGGCCTCGCAAATACCGCGACTAATGAAATTGGGCCGATCAGCACAAACTTGTTGCGGCGATTTTTGCTCGGCTGCGGTGGCTTTCTGCTGGCGGGTTAATTCATCCTGACGCTGGCGCAGCTCGGCCTCTTCGGTGCGCGCCCGGTCCTGGGCCTGGCGCACGTCATCAGGCGCTTTGCGGCGGGCATCATGATCGGCTTGCTTGTGGTTGTTGGCATCAGGTTGCAACTGAAGTCGTTCGTCCATTTGCGCCCGCCCGGCTTTGCGCCTGGCGAGCAACTCGGGCGGCGTCGCAAAGGAAGCGCCACTGACCGACGGCGAAAACTCTGTTGCGACGGGCTCCGATGGCGGCACCAGCATCGCTCCCGTGGCCGGCGCAGGTAGCTTACTCACCAAAGATTCCGATGCTGTCGGCCTGACTTCGCGCGCAATTTGCCAGAACACCGCGAGAGCCAGCAACGTGGCTCCTACGACGACCCCGTAATGACGATGCTTCAATCACTTCTCCTTGATAGGCCTGCAGCTTGATAGTTTTCTGCATGATGATCTGCCAACGGATTATGCCCGTTACGAATACCAAAACCAACCTCGCACCGACAGTCGCGAACATATCGGCAGGACTCGCGTTGCAGTAATATCAATGCCTTGATACCGCGACGCTCCTGACCACTACGGATTGACCATGGCTACTCTGATCGTGCACCACACCATACGCATCCTCACACTGGATTCAGAAGAAGCTCTATCGGGCCAGGGCCGCGAGGGCGATATCGTGCTTCAAGAATTGGCAGATGGCTGGTGGGTTCATTTTATTGGCGAGGACAGTGTTATCGATAGCTATGACGCGCCGTTTGCCAGTTACCGGCAAGCACTGGGCACGGCCAGGGCCGCAGCCGAGTTTTCCGCAGAATAGCCGACACCGGCGAATCAGGATTGTGATTCGGCCAGGCGACGTTGCCGCTCTTCTTCCTCCTCGCGTGCCAGCGCAATTTCGCGGATTACTGCGCCGACGTCGGCGTCGTGTACCGGCGCGGCGACTACACCGGTCAACGGCGTATCCGGGGTCAGCAAGCCATCTTTGTACAGATTCCAAATTTCCTTACCGTACTGACTGCTGAGCAACTCCGGTACGACAACACCAAAAAAATTGGCCAGATTGGTCACGTCGCGATCGAGCATGTCAGCCGCGACGCTACTGCCGGCAGCATCAATGGCTTGCGGCAAGTCGATGATGACCGGACCTTGCGCATCCACCAGAATGTTGTATTCGGACAGATCGCCATGAATCACTCCGGCGCACAGCATCAGTACAACCTGATGCAACAGCACGGCATGGTATTGAAGTGCCAGTTCACGGGTCAGCTCGACATCATTGAGCCGCGGCGCGGCATTGCCGTCCGCTGCGGTAACCAGTTCCATCAGCAGCACACCTTCAAAGCAGATGTAAGGCACCGGCACGCGCACGCCTGCGGCGGCTAGCTTGTAGAGCGCGTCGACTTCAGCGTTTTGCCAGACTTCCTCAGCCATCTTGCGGCCGTAGCGGGTTCCTTTTTCCATCGCACGGGCCTGGCGGCTGTTTTTGACGCGACGACCTTCCTGATAGGCAACCGCCTGATGAAAGCTGCGCTCGTTGGCCTCCTTGTAGACTTTTGCGCAGCGCACATCGTCGCCGCAACGCACTACGTAGACGGTGGCTTCCTTGCCGCTCATCAGCTGACGCATCACTTCATCGATCAGGCCTTCTTCAACCAGTGGCTGGATTCTTTTTGGGGTTTTCATGGGTAGTGCCGAATGGGATGTTGGCCCGCGTATCACCTCGCGCAGGCAAAGAATCGGCTAACAGCATCGGCGGATCCCGTCGGCAAATAACGGCTGCTGCGACACTACAACGGGAGGTGGTGCGCTGATGGGCTATACGGTTTATCCAGCAACAACATGCTGTGATTTGCCCGCAGTGTACCCTGCCCGCTCGCGCCAGCGGGACTTCAGGTGAGTAAATAGTAATAACGATACTAAGCAAACCTGTAGGCCGCCGGGATTTATCCGATCGGCCCCGAATCCGCCGACAACGATTCTGCCCGTTGTTATGGATTAGAATTCTTGCCAACCGGCATTGGCACCACCTTCTGCCACCGAGACAAGTTTTTTCGGCGCAATTTTCTTTACAGCGTTGGGCTTGGCGATGCTCCTTGCGGGCGCTGCCGGCCGGGATACTGACTGACGGTTCGCAACTCGGCTCGACTGGACTGTCATCGCTGCCGCGCCTGCGAACTTGAAGTGCCCGACCACGACGGCCAGCATGGCGGCCTGATCCTGCAGCGATTCAGCTGCGGCAGAGGCTTCTTCGACTAGCGCCGAGTTCTGTTGGGTGACGCTATCCATCTAGATGATGGCCTGATTGATCTGCTCGATGCCAACGGTCTGCTCCTGACTGGCAGCCATAATTTCGGCCATGATGTCGGTCACATGCCGGGCGCTGCTGACAACCTCGTCCATCGTGCTGCCGGCCTGCCCGGCCAACCGCGAACCGGCATCGACTTTTTCGGCGGAATCGTTGATCAAAGCCTTGATTTCTTTTGCCGCGCTGGCTGAGCGCTGCGCCAGATTACGCACTTCACTGGCGACTACCGCAAAACCACGCCCCTGCTCGCCGGCACGGGCGGCTTCCACCGCCGCGTTCAGCGCCAGGATATTGGTCTGGAAGGCGATACCGTCGATGACGCTGATGATGTCGGCAATTTTCTTGGATGAATCGTTGATCGAATTCATCGTCTCGACCACTTGCGCCACGACGCTACTGCCCTTGCTGGCGATATCAGACGCCGACGAGGCAAGGCTATTTGCCTGACGCGCGTTATCGGCATTTTGCCGTACGGTCGATGTCAATTCTTCCATCGACGAGGCAGTTTCTTCGAGGGATGCAGCTTGCTCTTCAGTACGACTGGATAAATCATGATTGCCACTGGCGATCTGGCCCGATGCCGTCGCCACGGTCTCGGTGCCGGCACGGACTTGACCGACAATATCCGTCAGGCTGTCGTTCATCGACTTAAGCGCAATCAGCAATTGGCCAATTTCATCTTTCGACCGTATATCGATTTCCGAGGTCAGGTCGCCGGCAGCGACGGTCTGCGCAATCCGTATCGCTTGTGCAAATGACTGCGACAGTTTCCTCACCAGCAGTAATCCAGTAACCGCCGTGGCCAAGCTCACCAGAGTAGCGATCAAGATCAACTGCCAGGTTGCGTGTGATACCAGCGATGCGGCCTCGTCTGCCCCCTTTTTACCAAGCGCAGCGTTATACGCAAGGTGGGCCTCAAATCCTTTTTGAACCGACACGTACAGACCTTGATTGGCCAATGCCAGATCACGCGCTTCCTCGTTTTTATCGTCATTAGCCAGCGCGATTGCTTTTAGGCGCATGGTTTCGTAAGTAAGCACATGGGCAAGACTTGCTTGCAACAACTGACGATCTTTGTCATCAGAAATAAAGTCTCGTTCATAAGTAGCAAAAGCATCAGCTGCTTTGGCATGAAGTCCGGTCATACGCGCTGCCATTTCATTGCGCTGAACGGGATCCCTCAGAGCAAGATATTGCCAAAACTTCGTTCGCAACTCCGATACGTCCACATAAGCAGAATCGATCAGCCTGAAGCTCGGTATCGTATTGACGTTGGAATAATTGGCTGCCGTATAGACGCTCTGTAGCTGATAGAGACCAACACAGCTAATTCCCACCAGGCCAGCGACGGCGCCAAAAATCAATGCATACAAACGTTGTGCGATAGACATTTGATCTCCTGTTATTCAAAGAAGCAAGTCATACGAATACGGACTGCACGCCTTAGATACTACCAACCACTTTAACGAATAACATATTATTTTTATTAAAAATAATATTCACTATATTTCATATATAAAAATACTATTATCGAATAATCTACTACTATTTGATGGTGTCAGAGAAATCAGCACGCAAAAAAAAGCCCTTGTTTCCAAGGGCTTTTTCTTTTCAATCTGGCGGAGACGGTGAGATTCGAACTCACGATACAGGTATAAGCCGTATGCATCCTTAGCAGGGATGTGCCTTCGGCCACTCGGCCACGTCTCCACGCTTTAACAAGTCGCATGACTCATTTCAGCAAGCCTCGAATCATAGCTATTCGAGCCTGCTTGGTCAATCAAACATTTCAGGCGCTTTCGAGTTCGAAGGCCTTGTGGAGCGCACGTACGGCAAGCTCCATGTATTTTTCATCGATCAGTACCGAGATCTTGATTTCAGACGTCGAGATCATCAGGATATTGATGCCCTCTTCCGACAAGGTCCGGAACATTTGGGAGGCAATACCAACATGACTGCGCATGCCGACGCCAACTACCGATACTTTCGAAACTTTGGCATCGCCAGCGATACTACCGGCACCGATATGTTCCTTGACGCTGCCGTTGAGCACTTCCATCGAACGCTGGTATTCGCCGCGCGCCACGGTGAACGTGAAGTCGGTCTTGCCGGCGACCGACTGGTTCTGGATGATCATGTCGACTTCGATGTTCGCATCGGCAACAGGACCTAGGATCTGGTAGGCAATACCCGGACGATCCGGGACACCCAGCACGGTGATCTTGGCTTCGTCGCGGTTGAAGGCGATACCGGTGATGGCGGCGTGTTCCATATTTGTGTCTTCCTCAAACGAAATCAGGGTGCCGGAGCGGGCTTCGATCTCCAGCGGCAGCATCGGGTCAGTCATCGACGACAGTACCCGGGTTGGCATCTTGTAATTACCGGCAAATTCGACCGATCGGATCTGTAATACCTTCGATCCTAGCGAGGCCATTTCCAGCATCTCTTCGAAAGTTACGGTCTTGAGCCGGCGCGCGTCAGTAACAACGCGCGGATCGGTCGTATAAACCCCATCGACATCCGTAAAAATCAAGCACTCTTCCGCTTTCATGGCCACCGCCACCGCGACCGCCGACGTGTCCGAACCACCGCGACCCAAGGTGGCGATATTGCCGTCGGCATCGACGCCCTGAAAGCCGGTGATGATCACGATACGACCGGCATCAAGATCATTGCGTACCTTGGCATCATCGATCGACTGGATGCGGGCCTTGGTGAAGGCCGAGTCGGTCTTGATCGCGACTTGCCAGCCGGCATACGAGACAGCGTCCTTGCCGATGGCCTTCAAGGCCATCGCCAGCAACGCTACCGATACCTGCTCGCCAGTCGACGCGAGCATATCCATTTCGCGCGGATCAGGTTGCGCCATCAGCTCTTTGGCCATGCCCAGCAAACGATTGGTTTCGCCGGACATTGCCGACGGAACCACGACGATCTGGTAACCCGCGTCATGCCATTTGGCAACTCGTAAGGCTACATTCTTGATGCGCTCGGTCGAGCCCATCGATGTGCCACCGTATTTATGAACGATCAAAGCCATAGGAATAGTAGAAAAAACTGCTTGCGTTAAAAAAACAAACCAAAAAACGAGTCGCCGACTGTACCCGCTACGAGGTGAAATGACAAGCCTTGCAGCGGCATCAATCTGCTGCGAAGACCCAGCGCAAGGCAATACGCGGCCCGTCAGCGCTACTGAAATGGTGGCAGTCCATGCCGACGCCGGCTGCGAACAGCAGCTTTTTTCCGACCCGTACGACCGGCAATCGCTCGCGCTCCCAGGCCGGAACATTGCCCGCCTGATAGTGATATTTCAGGGCACGGGTCGAGCGGTTCGGTGCCGGCTTGAGTCGCTCGCCGCCGCTGCGCAAACTGATCGCCAGGGCCTGCCCGGTCAACCAGTCCGACGCGACGCCCTGCTCTGCAGCATCGAACATCAGCGAACCATTTAGAGCAGGAAAATCCAGCTGCGCCTCGCCGCTCCAGCGAAAGCCGATCACCGGCAATTCCTCGGGATCGAACTCGATCCGGTGCGGGGTGATGAAGACGTGATCACGATGACGCCGGATATGACAATCGGCGTGCGTGACGCACAGTTGCGCGTCAGGCTTGGCCTCGAACAACTGGGTGCGCATCTCATGCAACCACGATGTCGACGGCATGCGCACACCGCGCGAACCGAACCAGTAACGCAGCAGATTGTCTGCCCGATCGGGACTGAGCAGGCGCAGGCAGCTGATGTCGAGCGCCTCTCCGGCAGCGCACAACGCGAGATCCTGCGTGGCCAACTCAATAAGCAGCCGTTGCGCTGATTGCGCATGGTTGGCGGTCCGCGCCAGCCGATGCTGAAAACCCGGAAAAAATCTTGCCAGCGCCGGCATCACTTCGTGACGCAGGGCATTGCGGGCGTAGCGCGTGTCGAGATTGGAAGCGTCATCGACATGCGTGATGCCTTCTTTGGCGACGAGCGCAGCGAGCTGCATCCGCGACAACGACAGCAGCGGACGCGCCATGACCAGCTCCGCATCGCCGAGCAGATCAGGCGCACAGTTGGCAGTATCCATGCCCGACAAGCCAGCAACGCCGGAACCGCGCAGCAACTGCAGCAAGACGGTTTCGGCCTGGTCATCCTGATGATGGGCTGTGAGCAATAACGGCAAATCGTGATCGCGACACATCTTGCCCAGCGCGGCGTAGCGACTGCTACGGGCGGCGGCCTCGATGCCACTGGCACCTGCATCGGCAAGTTGCACGCGCTGTGCGGCAAACGTCACGTCGAGACGCGCGCACTCGCTGGCGCAATGCTGGAGCCAGTCATCGGCGTCAGCACTGAGACCATGATGGACGTGGAAGGCGAAGAGACGGATGCCGTTTTTTTTGCATGCCGGTGCGCCAGATACAGCAGCGCCGATGAGTCAAGGCCGCCGCTGTACGCGATCGCCAGTGCCCCACCGGCCGCCGGTACAGAGACGGCTATGCGCTCCCGGATTACGGCGAGGGCACGGTCAAAGACATCATCGATGCCAGGTGTTTGCTGATTTTTCAAGACGAATTACACCCTCATTCCGGCGCAGCGATTTCCTTGAACTTGCCATAGCTCATCAACTTGTCATGGCGCGCCGCGATCAGGTCCTTGGTTTTGATCCCGGTGAACTGGCGCAATGTATCGGCCAGTGCGCGCTTGAGCATCGACGCCATCAGCTTCGGATCACGATGTGCACCGCCCAGAGGTTCGTTGACAATCTTGTCGATCAAGTTGATGGCTTTGAGGCGATGTGCGGTCAGCCCAAGTGCTTCGGCAGCATCGGACGCCCGCTCGGCCGTCTTCCATAAAATCGACGCACAGCCTTCGGGCGAAATCACCGAATACGTCGCATATTGCAACATCAGCACCGCATCGCCAACGGCAATTGCCAGCGCGCCGCCGGAGCCGCCTTCGCCAATGATGGTAGCAATCAGTGGCACTTTCAGCTCGGCCATCGCGTACAGGTTGTGGCCGATCGCTTCGGATTGGCCACGCTCTTCTGCATCGATACCGGGAAACGCACCTGGCGTGTCAACGAAGGTAAAGATCGGCAGGCCAAATTTCTCGGCGACTTTCATCAGACGCAGCGCCTTGCGATAACCCTCGGGCTTCGGCATTCCGAAGTTACGCAGCGCGCGCTCCTTGGTGTCACGGCCCTTCTGATGACCAATCACCATGCAGGCCTGCCCATTGAAACGGGCCAGACCACCCACAATCGACAGGTCATCGGCGTAGCTGCGATCGCCATGCAGTTCATGGAAGTCGGTGAAGATTTCATTAACGTAGTCCATCGTGTACGGTCGCTGCGGATGGCGGGCGATCTGTGACACTTGCCATGGCGTCAGCTTGGCGTAGATATCCTTGGTCAGTTGCTGGCTCTTCTTGGCCAGACGGTCGATTTCTTCTGAAATATCGACAGCAGAATCATCCTGCACGAAACGCAGTTCGTCGATCTTCGAATCCAGTTCGGCGATCGGTGTTTCAAATGACAGGAAAGTTGTTTTTGTCATCGTGCTCCCCTTTTATTACGGCATGCAGAAAATTGGAAAATCCAGCGAAGCATTAGTAGACGACCGGCACCGGTTCGAGGCTGCGCCACAAGTACCAGGTAGCGACCGTGCGCCACGGCTCCCAGTTGGCTGACACCTCACGAGCGTCGCTGCGCGACACGGGTTCTCCGGAAAAATAATTCAGGCTGATACCGTTGAGCAAGCCAACGTCATCCAGCGGCAGGATATTGGGGCGCAGCAGGTTAAAGATCAAGAACATTTCGGCCGTCCAGCGACCGATGCCGCGGATCTGGATCAGTTCGGCGATAACTGCCTCGTCGTCCATTTCAGCCCATTTGTCGGCGTGGACACGCTTGGCCTTGAAGTGTTCGGCGAGATCGAGAATATAGTCAGCCTTGCGCTTGGACAAGCCGCACCCGGCCAAGTCCGCAGCGCCGGCTTTGACCACCTGAGCCGGCGTCGACTTCGGACACACCAGCAGGAAGCGCTGCCATGCTGCTTCGGCCGACTTGACCGAAATCTGCTGGCCGATGATAGAGCGCGCCAGTGTGACGAACGGCTCGCCGCGTCCGGTCAGATGCACGTCGCCGAATTGCGGAATCAATCTACGCATGATGCGGTCACGCTTCATCAGCTCGATCTTGGCGTCTTCCCAATAGCTTGGCGCGCCAAGCTGGCCGACCATTTCCATCAAATTTGCCATGCCGCTTAAGCCCTTCGCCATTCGGTAATGTTGCCCGGTTTATCTTCCAGCAGGATACCGGCAGCCAGCAGTTCATCGCGCAAACGATCCGCCGTTGCGTAGTCCCGGGCAATCTTGGCAGCAATACGCGCGGCAATTTTTTCTGCGATCAGCGCGTTGTCTTCGTCACTGGCGCCAGTACCGTGGGCACCCTGGAGGAATTCCATCGGGCTGCGTTCGAGCAAACCCAGCACTGCAGCCAGGGCGCGCAATTGCGCAGCCAGCGCAGGGTCGCGACTGCGATTAATGTCAGTGGCCAGATCGAACAGAACAGCCAGCGCCAGCGGCGTATTGAAGTCATCATCCATCGCTTCGGCAAAACGCTGCGGATAAGGCGATGCCCAATCCAGCGCATCCGGCGACGGCGCAACATCCTTAAGCGCGGTGTACAAGCGGGTCAGTGCCACACGGGCATCATCAAGATGCGTATCGGAGTAGTTCAACGGACTGCGGTAGTGTGCGCGCAGGATAAAGAAGCGCAAGACTTCAGCATCGTATTTGGCCAGCACGTCACGGATCAGGAAGAAGTTATCCAGCGACTTCGACATTTTTTCATTGTCGATACGCACATGACCGTTATGCAACCAATAATTGGCAAATGGTTTTTCGTTCGCGCCCTCGGATTGGGCGATTTCGTTTTCGTGGTGAGGAAATTGCAGGTCGGTACCACCGCCATGAATGTCGAATTGCTCGCCTAACAAGGCGCACGCCATTGCCGAGCATTCGATATGCCAACCGGGACGGCCGCGGCCCCACGGTGAGGCCCATTTGGCATCGTCGGGCTCGCTATCCTTGGCCGCTTTCCAGAGTACGAAATCAAGCGGATCGCGCTTACCCGTATTGACATCCACCCGCTCGCCGGCGCGCAGATCGTCTAGCGACTTGCCGGATAATTTCCCGTAGCCGGGGAAATCGCGAACCGAATAATTGACGTCGCCATCGTCACCCTGGTAGGCCAGACCTTTTTCCTGCAAACGCGTAATCATATTCAGCATCTGCGGCACGTAGTGGGTAGCGCGTGGTGCATGCGTGGGCGGCAGAATCCCGAGCGCGCCGGTGTCATCGGCCATCGCGTCGATGAAACGATCAGTCAGCGACGAAATCGATTCGTTATTTTGGACCGCACGACGGATGATTTTGTCGTCGATATCGGTGATATTGCGCACATAGGTCACGCTATAGCCGGACACCTGCAACCAGCGGTAGACCACATCGAACGCCATCATCATGCGGCCGTGGCCGATGTGGCAGTAGTCGTAGATGGTCATGCCGCAGACATACATCCGCGCCTCGCCAGGCACCATCGGCGTAAACAACTGCTTTTCACGCGCGAGCGTGTTGTAGATTTTCAGGGAAGTCATAGGGAATTTCAGGGTTCGGAAGCACAGGTTGCATGGCGAACGTCGGTTCAACAATCGAGCCGATAACGTTGCTCGAGATGAATAAACAACGCGCTCACCAAAACCCTTTTAGTTGGCTAATTTTGATAGTATGTTGCTTTCCGCCGAAGTATATCACCTAAAAAAACCATGCCACTCACGCCCCGACAGTACTTTCCGCCGCGCCTGACCTCATGCTTCGGCAAAATCCTAGCCGCCTCAGCACTTTCTGCAGCACTCTTCGCCCCCCCTGCTTTTGCCGACAACATGGCCGATATCAGCACCCTCATCCGGGCTGGACAGTTCGGCGAGGCGCTCACCAAAGTGGACGCCGCGTTGATACAAACACCGCGAGACAAACAGTTGCGCTTCATGAAGGGTGTGATCCTGACGGAGCAAAACAAACCCGGCGAAGCCATTGTCATATTTACCAAACTAACTGAAGATTTCCCGGAACTGCCGGAGCCGTATAACAACCTTGCCGTCCTGTTTGCTGCCGGCGGGCAATACGACAAGGCACGTGCCTCGCTGGAAATGGCGATTCGCACCAATCCGACCTACTCTACCGCCCACGAAAACCTGGGGGATGTCTATGCCAAGCTGGCCAGCCAGGCCTACGACAAGGCATTGCAACTCGATTCCGCCAACACCACGGCAAAGACCAAACTGACCATGGTCCGCACGCTGGTAGGCAACAACACCGGCGGCACGAATCCGAAAACCGGCGTCGCAGTTGCCGCTCCGGTGCCAACTGCCACAGTTGTGACGAAACCGGCACCTGCACCCGTTGTTGTTGCCAAACTCGAGCCCAAGCCCGAACCCAAAATAGACGCCAAGCCGGAGCCGAAGCCAGCGCCGAAAGTGGAAGTCGCCAAGGTTGAAGTAGCGAAAGTCGAGCCAAAGCCAAAACCTGAACCCAAACCAGTCGCCAAGGCACCCGTTGTCAGTGCTGACCAGGAAGAAATTACCAACGTGATCACTAGCTGGGCCAAGGCTTGGGCAGCCGAGGATGTCCAGGCATACCTTGGCTATTACGCCAGTGATTTCGAGCCGGCCAATGGGCTGTCGCGCAAAGCCTGGGTCCAGCAACGCCAGGATCGCATCAAAGGCAATGACAACATCACCATCAAGATCGAGACCCCGAAAGTGACTGTCAACGGATCGACGGCAACCGCAAAGTTCCAGCAGGCCTACACCTCGAAGCAGGTCCGTTCGAATGCGCCAAAAACGATGGTCATGACAAAGCAAGGCGGCAAATGGCTGATCAAGCAGGAGCGCACAGGTAGCTGATGGTTGGTTCGATGAACTACGTGAATGTACTGAAGAATCTGCTTAGCCGTTCCCTGATCCCCGCGCTGATGGCGACACTGTGTCTGGCAGCCGTGCCGGTTGCACAGGCAGCAGCGCGCGTGCCAGACCTGCTGCAACCGGCGGGCAAGCCCGACCCCGATTCGCAGCTGATTGCCATCTATAAAGACCTGAGTGCCAATAACTTGCGCCAGGCTCAGCTCAGGGCCGATGCGCTGGTCACCGCCTATCCCAATTTCCTGTTGGCGCAGCTGGTACGTGGCGATTTGCTGATGATGCACACGCGCCCGGTTACCGGTCTGGGGACACTCTCCAAAGGCGATCACGACAAGCTCAATGACTTGCGTGAAGAAGCGATGGTGCGGCTGAACTCGCTGCGCGAGCGCCCCGATCCGGAACTGGTGCCCCGAGCGTTACTGAAGCTGCGCGACGACCAGCGCTTTGCCTTTGTCGTCGACACCAAACGCTCCCGGCTTTACGTGTATCAAAACACGCGGGGCCAACTCAAGCTGCTATCCGATTACTACATCACGCAAGGCAAGCTGGGCAGCAACAAGCTCACGGAAGGCGACCAGAAAACGCCGCTCGGGGTTTATTACATTACCGGCCGATTGGGCCGCAACCGCCTGCCCGATTTCTACGGTGCCGGCGCGCTCCCGATCAATTACCCAAACGAGTGGGACCGCATGAAAGGCCGCAGTGGCTCCGGCATCTGGTTGCATGGCACGCCATCAACTAGCTACAGCCGGCCACCGCTGGCGTCGGACGGTTGCGTGGTGCTGACCAACCCCGACCTCGAAAAGCTGTTTCGCTCGGTCGAACCGGGCAAGACGCCTGTCGTCATCAGCGAACAGGTAGAATTCGTCAGCAGAAAAGCGCTCACGGTAGAACGCGACAGTGCCGATGGCTTGCTGGACGAATGGCGGCGCGATCTCGAAAGCCTGAACACCACACGATTCATGAATAATTATTCGGCGCAATTCAAGTCAGCGCTAGGTGAAGATTTAGCCGTTTGGTCGGGCAAGCATTTGCAAGCAATGGCAGGCATCAAGGACATGACCATCAAGCTGCAGGATGTGACGATGTTCGCGTATCCGGGCCACAAGGATCTGATTGTCAGCACCTTTACGCAAGCGTCCACGTCGGGCAAGCGGCATACCTCGCAACGTAAGCGCCAGTACTGGGCCAAGGAAGGCCGTCACTGGAAAATCGTCTATGAAGGCATACTTTAAGGGAGTCCCGATGCACAATACACGCAGGCAATTGACCGGCCTGATCGCCGCACTGGTGCTAAGTACCGGCACATTGATAGCCCACGCTGCCGAAGCACCGCGGGTCATACTCAAAACCAGCATGGGCGACATCGTGCTCGAGCTCAATGCCGAGAAAGCGCCGGTGTCAGTCGATAACTTCCTGAAATACGTCAAGAACGGCCACTACAAGGGCACGATTTTTCATCGTGTCATTGATGGCTTCATGATTCAGGGTGGTGGCTTCGACAAGAGCATGAATCAGAAGCAGACCAGCGCGCCGATCAAGAACGAAGGCAGCAATGGCTTGAAAAACGAAGCCTACACGGTAGCAATGGCACGCACCGGTGACCCGGATTCGGCGACTGCGCAATTTTTTATCAATGTAAGCAACAATGGCATGCTCGATTACCCGGGCCGTGACGGTTACGGCTATGCGGTCTTCGGCAAGGTCGTTGCAGGCCAGGACGTGGTCGACAAGATCCGTCGCGTGCCGACCAAAGATGCGGCGATGTACCAGAACGTGCCGCAAACACCCATCGTGATCGAAAGTGCGACGCTTGCCAAATAAGCGCACTGATCTCCACCCACCCATTCAGACCACAAAGAGGTAATCCATGGCAGTCATCATCACCACCAACCACGGCGACATCAAGCTGGAACTCGATGCAGAGAAAGCACCGAAGACCGTCGAGAATTTCCTCGCCTACGTCAACGCAGGCCATTACTCGAACACAATTTTCCATCGCGTCATCGATGGCTTCATGATCCAGGGCGGCGGTTTCGAGCCAGGCATGAAACAGAAATCGACCAATGCACCGGTCGAGAACGAAGCCAAGAATGGCTTGAAAAATGTCGAGTACAGCGTCGCGATGGCACGTACCTCAGACCCGCATTCCGCATCAGCGCAGTTCTTCATCAACATCAAGAACAATAGCTTCCTCGACTATCCAGGCCAGGACGGCTGGGGTTATTGCGTCTTCGGCAAAGTCGTTGAAGGTGCCGATGTCGTCGACAAGATCAAGGCCGTCAAGACCAGCCGCTCAGGCATGTCTGCCGACGTCCCTGTTGAAGACGTCGTGATCGAAAAAGTCACCGTGGTCTGATGCGCCATTGCAAAGCGTGACCACCACTGACACAGTGAACAAGGCGCAACCGGAAACGGTTGCGCTTTTTGTTTCCGACATCCATTTGCAAGAGACAATGCCAGCGACGGTGACGGCATTCATCGACTTCCTGCAGCGCCACGCGTCACAAGCCCGCCGGCTCTATCTGCTGGGTGATCTGTTCGAATATTGGGCGGGGGATGATGACATCGCCTCGCCGCTGCACCAACGCATTGTCACCGAACTGCGGGCTCTCAGCGATGGTGGCACCGCGCTGTTCTGGATGGCGGGCAACCGCGATTTCCTGGTCGGTCCCGGATTTGCCAGCGCCACCGGCATGACCTTGCTGCCTGACGGTACCGTCATCAACGTCGCCGGAAAATCGATCGTGCTGGCACACGGTGATGCCCAGTGCACGGACGACATCGATTACATCGCATTTCGTCATCAAGTCCGGCAACCGCAGTGGCAACAGGACTTCCTGGCGATGCCGCTGGCGCGCCGCAAGGCCATCATTACCGGCATGCGTACTCAAAGCCGTGATGCACAGAGCACCAAAAGTGCCGAGATCATGGATGTCAATCCGGCAGCCATTGACGCGCTCTTTGAGGCGACAAGTACGACGCTGATGATTCACGGTCACACGCACCGTCCTGCCGCGCATCTGGATGCGCAAGGACGGACAAGACACGTGCTGCCTGACTGGGATGTGGATGCCGAACCAGCGCGCGGTGGCTGGATGGGTATTGATACAACAGGTGAACTGAGCCGTTACGACACCGCCGGCAACACTATCCGGCGTTAATCGAACTGCTGCTTGAACAGCGCAAACTGCGCCGACAAGTCATCGAACCCGGCACGCAACTGAAGCACCTCGGCTTCCAGTTGTGCAAGCCGGTCGACGCCGCTATCTGCCCTGACCTTGCCCGAAAAAGTACCGGCAATTTCCTGCTGCTCGACGAAAGACTCGCCGGCCAGCAACTGGGCAAAACGTCCGCGTGCCAGCCTCGCCACCAGCGGTGGATATTTATCGATCAGAAATTGCAGGCACACCTCGACCTGTTCGATAGACCCGAACGCATGTAGGCGTTCACAGCGCGCGCGCAGTTCGCCAGCGGTCTGAAATCCGCGCAGCATCAGCACCGTCAGCACCGCCAGCTTGTCCGGTTCCAGCGTCCACTTGATCCGCATCCGGTGCTCGAACTTGGCGACGCGCGCCCCGGCCTGACTGACTTCGGCCACCAGTTTGCGCTGCATCAGTCGCTGCAACACGTCATGAACGCCCGCATCAGTCAGCGTCATCACCGGATCACGGCTAGACAATTGATTACAGCCGTTCGTCAGCGCATTGAGCGAGAGCGGATAAGCGTCCGGCGTCGTTGCTTCCTTTTCGGCCAGCACCGCCAGCACGCGGATTTCGAGCTGGTCGAGGATGTCCGGATTGTCTTCGGTAGTCATCAGGTGATGCCTTATTCGACCATGCGGTTGAGCGATGCGGGATCGAACTTATCGAGCTCGGGCATGGTTTCGCAGCCGATGCCGGCACATTTGAGCGCGGCGAGAATCTTGCTGATCTGGTGCTCCTGGGTGGCGGCGTTATCGATCAGGCCATGCAACGCCTTGGAAAGCGGATCGTCACCGTTGGGCGAGACGCCGTAAGCGGCAAACATGCGCGCCGCGGCGTCTTCCTGTGGACTGCGCGCCTGCTTGAGGATGATGCGCGCCGGATTGCCGACCGCAGTCGCGCCGGCCGGCACTTCCTTGACCACGACCGCATTTGATCCGACCTTGGCA
Organism: Actimicrobium sp. CCC2.4; assembly: GCF_034347385.1. Classification (NCBI taxonomy): domain Bacteria; kingdom Pseudomonadati; phylum Pseudomonadota; class Betaproteobacteria; order Burkholderiales; family Oxalobacteraceae; genus Actimicrobium; species Actimicrobium sp. CCC2.4. The sequence continues at coordinate 3,310,439 of NZ_CP133777.1, forward strand.
CCCGCCCCGACCGTGAAGCCGCCCAGCACTTGCGCTCCGGCCCCGACAATGACGCCCGCCTCCAGTGTCGGATGCCGCTTGGCACCCTTGTTGAGGGACGTGCCGCCCAACGTCACGCCTTGATAGATGGTGCAATCGTCACCCACGTCGGCCGTCTCGCCGATGACGACGCCGAAGCCATGATCGATGAATACCCGCCGGCCTATCGATGCGCCGGGATGGATTTCAATGCCAGTGAGTATGCGTGCCAGATAGGCAATGAAGCGACCAAACCACTTGAGTCCATGCCACCAGCACCAACCGGCAGCACGATGCAACATGATCGCGTGCAGACCCGGATAACAAGTCAGCACCTCCCACGCATTGCGCGCGGCAGGGTCACGATCGATGATGCTGGCGATGTCTTCACGGAGGCGGTTGAACATGGATGGCTTGTGCTGTTGAAAAGGACGCCTATGGTAACCGCTCAAGCAGCTTCGGGTAGTCGTGGCCGAACCGCACCAGTGAGCACACCCGTACAGGAATGGCTACCCTTTGACCAGACGCTGGCGACGCGCTTCGAACAGGCACACGCCCGAGGCGACCGACACGTTCAGGCTCTCGACCGCACCGAACATCGGGATGTGCACGAGGAAGTCGCACGTCTCGGTGGTCAGGCGACGCATGCCCTCGCCTTCCGAGCCCATGATCAGCGCAGTCGGTCCGGTGAAGTCACCCTGATACAGCGTTTGCTCGGCGTCTTCAGTAGTACCGATGAGCCAGATGCCGCGGTCTTTCAGGTCACGCAAGGTGCGCGCCAGATTGGTCACGGTGATGTAGGGCACGCTTTCGGCGGCGCCACTGGCGACCTTGGCGGCCGTCGCATTGAGGCCAACTGCGCGGTCCTTCGGCGCAATCACGGCATGCGCACCGGCACCGTCGGCCACGCGCAGGCAGGCACCGAGGTTATGCGGATCAGTGATGCCATCGAGGACCAGCAACAGCGGCGGTCCATCGATTGCATCGAGCAATTCATCGAGGTTGCGGGCCAGCGAGACTTCACCGGCCTTGGCCACCACACCCTGATGGCGGCGTGTACCAACCATGTTCGACAGGCGCTGGTCGTCGGCCTGAATGACGCGTACCTTGACAGCCGCGGCGGCTTTGAGCATGTCTTTCATGCGCTGGTCGTGGCGCGCCGTATCGACATAGATTTCTTCGACGGTCGAGGCTTCGTGGCGCAAGCGCGCGGTCACGGCATGGAAGCCGAATATCATTTTGCTCATAGTTCTTATCGTTTCTTCTTGCCTGCTTTCGGAGACGCTTTTTGCGCACCCGAACGGTCTGCTGGTGAGGTGGAGGAATTGCGGCGACCGGATGGATCGCGCTCCTGATGTTCTTCGTCGGCGCGGCGCGCCTCGTTCTTGAGCAGGGTCTTGATACCCGGCTCGGTCACCAGTTTCAGGTCGATCTTGCGCGCATCGAGATCGACGCGTGCGACCTGCACCGTGACCCGATCGGTCAGCTGGTAGCGCATGCCGCTGCGCTCGCCGCGCAACTCATGCCGTGCTTCATCGAACTGGAAGTAATCGGCACCCAGGTCCGTGACATGTACCAGACCTTCGATAAACAACGAGTCGAGCTGCACGAAAATGCCGAAGGTGGCGACGCCGCAAATGGTACCGGTGAATTCTTCGCCGAGCTTGTCGCGGATGAAGTAACACTTCAGCCAGGCTTCGACATCGCGCGAGGCTTCATCAGCACGCCGCTCGTTAGCCGAACAATGCACGCCCAGCGCATCCCAGATGGTCAGGTCGGCGGCGTTCTTTTGCTTGCCATCGGCCTTGTCCTTGACAGCTTGCTTGCGCGCCGCGTTCGACACCGTCGTATTGAGCACGGTCGTGTCGATGCCCTTCGGGTCATAGCGCTTGCCGAGCAAAATGGCCTTGATCGCACGGTGTGTCAGCAGATCGGGATAGCGCCGGATCGGGCTGGTGAAATGGGCATAGGCTTCGTACGACAGGCCGAAGTGGCCGATGTTTTCCGGGCTGTAGACTGCTTGCTGCATCGAGCGCAACAGCATCGTTTGCAACAGTGCTGCATCGGGCCGTGCCTTAATCTTCGGCATCAGCTCGGCATAGTCGGATGCTGATGGCTTGTCGCCGCCACCGAGGTTCAAACCGACCTGCTTGAGGAAGGTGCGGACCTGGTTGAGCTTTTCCTTGGTCGGTGTCGCATGGATGCGGTACAAGCTGGGCTGCTTGTGGCGCTCGAGGATATCGGCGGCGCAGACGTTGGCTGCCAGCATGCACTCTTCGATCAGCCTGTGCGCATCGTTGCGGGTGCGCGGCAGGATCGATTCGATCTTGCCGTTGGCATTGGAAACGATATAGGTTTCGGTGGTCTCGAAATCGATTGCGCCACGCAGATGGCGCGCTTTCAGCAACGCGTGATAAACCGCATGCAGGTTCAGCAAATGCGGCACCAGCGCCGGCCGCTTGGCCGCATCCGTGCCCTTGGTATTGGCAAGGATAACCGCGACTTCGTCGTAAGTCAGGCGCGCTGCCGAATGGATCACGGCCGGATAAAACTGGTAGGCCTTGATCTCGCCTTTAGCGGTAATCACCGCATCGCACACCAGCGTCAGCCGGTCGACACCCGGGTTCAAGGAACACAAACCGTTCGAGAGTTTTTCCGGCAGCATCGGAATTACCCGGCGCGGGAAATACACCGACGTGCTGCGCTCGAGCGCATCGACATCAAGCGGCTCGTTGGGCTTGACGTAATGGCTGACATCGGCGATCGCCACGATCAGGCGGAAACCATCAGCGCGGCCGATCTTGATCGGCTCGCAATACACCGCGTCATCGAAATCGCGGGCATCGGCACCATCGATGGTCACCAGCGGCACATCGCGCAAATCGACGCGATCGGTCAGGTCGCTCTCGCGCACTTCACTTGGCAATTTGGCGGCAGCTTTTTGGGCTGCGTCGGAAAAAATATGCGGCACACCGAACTTGCGCACGGCAATTTCGATTTCCATGCCGGGATCATCGATCTCGCCGAGCACTTCGACGATACGGCCGACCGGTTGTTTGAAGCGCGATGGCTGTTCGGTCAGTTCGACACTGACGACCTGGCCGGTCTTGGCGTGGCCCGGGGACCCGGACAACGCAATATCCTGACCGATGCGCTGGTCTTCAGGAGCGACCAGCCAGACGCCGTTTTCATTGAGCAAGCGACCGATGACATGGGTATTGGCACGTGACACGACTTCGACGATAGTGCCTTCCGGACGACCGCGACGGTCGGTGCCGATGATGCGGGCCTTGACGCGGTCGCCGTGCAAGACTTTCTGCATTTCTTTTTCGGACAGGAACAGGTCGTCGCCGCCGTCATCCGGGACCAGAAAACCGAAGCCCTCACGATGACTGCTGACGCGGCCATCGATGAAACCGGTACTACTGGAAAGATGATAGAGACCTTCGGCGTCGGGCTTGAGCTGGCCATCACGCTCCATCGCGTTCAGACGGCGCATCAGCACTTCGAATTCGTCACCGTGGACGTTGAGAGCAGCGGCGATTGCCTCTACGTTGAGCGCGTCGGTTGACGTGCGCAGGATGCCGAGAATTTCCTCGCGGCTGGGAATTGTGTATTGGCTCAAATGTGGGTCAGTTAGTTGTTATTGGTAAGAATTCGGAAAAACCGGAAAACATCTTGGCGCGTTCGCGGCGAGTTGATCAGCGTGCGGCCATGATGGTCGACTTGCTTCGGACTCGGCAGGCTCTGCAACAGCAACTTCGCGAAACTGCGCGCCCGCGTAGTGTAACGGACTGCGCGAGTTTAACCTATCACACCAGTTATTTGCAGACCGGCATGAAACGCTATTTGACAGGGGGAGGTTTTCCTTTATACTTCGGTTTCTTTGGAAGGCCCACGTGGCGGAATTGGTAGACGCGCATGGTTCAGGTCCATGTGTCTTCGGATGTGGGGGTTCGAGTCCCTCCGTGGGCACCAAGCCTTTCATTAAAAAACCCATTGTTTCGACAGTGGGTTTTTTTTCGCCTGCCGATTCATTACCGGTAAGCACGACCCCCTTCACAACCACGTCGACGTCAATAAAAAAGCCACGCATCGCATGGCTTTTTTAAACGCTGTTACTGCGGCTCGCCCTTCTTAAGCCACGCATGCAACTGATGGGCACGCAGGCCGTCGTATTCTTCGAACGGCTGATGAATCCACGGATTCGATTCCAGATAATCCAGATAGAAATCCGGCCGGATCGACGAGCAGGCCTTGCACCAGATCACCGCCGATTTGACTTCGGTCACGGCGGGGAAATTGGTCTTCAGGTGATGCTGGACTTTTTCCAGCGTCACGCCCGAATCGACCAGATCATCGAGCAGCAGCACGCGCCCGCCCAACGAGCCGCGTGTCATCGTGATGAATTTGCCGATGTCGAGGTCGCCGCGCTTGGTGCCGGTTTCCTCGCGATACGAACTGGTCGACAGGATCGCCAGTGGCACATCAAAAATGCGAGAAAAAACATCGCCCGGCCGCAAACCACCGCGCGCCAGGCACAACACCTGGTCGAACTTCCAGCCGGAATCATGGACCATCATCGCCAGGCGTTCGATCGCCCGATGATAGTCATCCCACGAGACCCAGAGATCTTTGTCATTCGATGCAGGTAGCGACATGATGAGCCCGATCCTTACTTGAACGGATGACGCAGGACGATGGTTTCTTCGCGGTCGGGACCGGTCGAGACCATGTCGATCGGCACGCCGACCAGCTCTTCGATGCGCTTGATGTAGGCGCGCGCATTGGCTGGCAACGCCGCCATCGACTTCGCACCGACGGTGGTGTCCGTCCAGCCAGGCATTTCTTCGTAGACCGGTTCGCAACGACCGGCATCTTCGGCGCCGACCGGAAAAATATCGACGTGCTTGCCATCGATCAGATAACCGGTACACAGTTTGAGTGACTCAAGACCATCGAGCACATCGAGCTTGGTCAGGCACATGCCCGAGACGCCATTGATCTGCACCGAGCGACGCAGCAACGCCGCATCGAACCAGCCGCACCGGCGCGGACGACCGGTGACGGTACCGAACTCGTGACCGACGCTCGACAGATGCAAGCCAACGCCGGCATCGGTGGGCAGTTCGGACGGAAACGGACCACTGCCGACACGGGTCGTGTAAGCCTTCGTGATACCGAGGATGTAATGCAGCATGTTCGGACCAACACCACTGCCGGCGGCGGCATTACCGGCCACGCAGTTGCTGGAAGTGACGAACGGATAGGTACCGTGATCGACGTCGAGCAAACTGCCCTGTGCGCCTTCGAACAGCAGATTCGCGCCGCCTTTGTAGGCCGCGTGCAGGGCGCTGGAGACATCACTTGCCATCGGTGCCAGGCGCGGCACGTCGGCCAGCGCGTTGTCAAAGGTTTGCTGGAAATCGACCGCCGGTGCTTTCAGATATTCGGTCAGCACGAAGTTATGGAAGTCGAGATTCTCGCGCAGCTTTTCGCCGAAGCGTTTTTCATTGAGCAGGTCGGCAACACGAATGGCGCGACGCGCAACCTTGTCTTCGTAGGCCGGGCCGATGCCCTTGCCGGTGGTACCGATCTTGGCCGCGCCACGGGCCGCTTCACGCGCGCCATCAAGGGCGGTGTGATACGGCAGGATGATCGGGCAGGCTTCCGATACTTTCAGGCGCGATTCGACTTCGACGCCCACCGCTTGCAGCTTGTCGATTTCACGCAGCAGATCAGGGACCGACAGCACGACGCCGTTGCCGATGTAGCAGGCCACGCCGGCGCGCATGATGCCTGACGGAATCAGCTGCAACGCGGTTTTCTTGCCACCGATGACCAGCGTATGGCCGGCATTGTGGCCACCCTGAAAACGCACCACGCCTTGCGCGTGATCGGTCAGCCAATCGACGATCTTGCCCTTGCCTTCATCGCCCCACTGGGTCCCGATTACCACCACGTTTTTTGCCATCTTTGTCTGAGTCATCACTTAACCTAAATTTTTGAGTTGCCAATTGCCATTGTCGAGAACCAGTGCGCGATCGCAGTCGAACTCTTCCTGATCATTTTCGTGGCCAGGCAGATTTTGAATTACCACCTCACCGGCTTGCCGCAAGACGGCGATTTCTGCGCGCAATGTCGCGTCGGTGCCCCACGGTGCACGAATCGCACTAAGCCGTTGTGCTGCCGGCAGCAAACGCGCCAGCTCACGCAAATCCATCGAAAAACCTGTCGCCGGCCTTGCCCGACCGAAGGCTTCGCCGACATGGTCATAGCGGCCACCGCGCGCCACCGGATTCGGCAAGCCTGGCACGTAGGCCGCAAACGTCGCCCCGCTTTCATAGTGATAACCGCGCAGGTCAGCCAGATCGATGATGATCTGCGCAGCACCCGCCAGCTGCACGAGGGCGTCGAGATCGTCGAGCGCCGCCGCAATACCCGGCAATGCGGGCAGCACCGCACGGGCGCGCACCAGCGTGGTGGCATCGCCGTACAAATCCGGTAATGCGAGGATCGCATCACGCGCGATGGCGCCGAAACCAGCGGTCAGCAAACGCAGGCCAGGCGCATCCTTGGCCTTGAGCAGCGCGAACAGAGCGGCTTCATTGGCACGCGCTACCGCATCCTGCGCCATGATCGCGCGCACGATGCCAACGTGGCACAGATCCAGTCGTACGGTACGGATACCCGCCAGTGCCAGCGACGCCAGTACCAGTTGCTGGATCTCTGCATCGGCTTCGAGGCCGGCATGACCGTAAATTTCAGCACCGATCTGGAATGGCTCGCGAGTAGCGTGCAAGCCGGACGGTCGGGTGTGCAGCACGCTGCCGGCATAGCACAAGCGCGTCACGGATGACCGGTTAAGCAGGTGTGCGTCGATGCGCGCCACCTGGGTCGTCATGTCGGAACGCACGCCCATGGTTCGACCGGATAGCTGGTCGACCAGCTTGAAGGTGCGCAAATCGGTATCGGCACCGGCACCGGTAAGCAACGACTCGAGATACTCGAGCATGGGCGGCATCACCAGTTCATAGCCGTAGTGACGGAAATTATCCAGCAGTTGACGGCGCAACTCTTCGATCTTGCGTGCCTCGGAAGGCAGCACATCGGCAATATTTTCAGGGAGTAGCCAGTTGGGCATGACAGGAGCAGTGTGGGTAAAAAAAAGGCAAGTCGCGTCGCAAGCTCACGCAACTGAGCGCCGCAGCGGCTGTTCCGGTTGAACTATCCAACGGGACAACAGCAGGCACGGCGCCATTATGGGGAAGAGCACACGCCGGACGCAGAATACGCTGCAACCGGCCCTGCCCGCAATGTTATTTCTTCGGGCTGGCGGCAGTCGCGCCGGGGCTCTTGAAATATTTGAAGAACTCCGAGCTTGGATCGAGCACCATCAGGTCACTGCGGCTCTTGAAGCTGCTGCGATAGGCTTCCAGGCTACGATAAAACTTGTAGAACTCGGGGCTCTTGCCAAAGGCTTCGGCATAAATCTGGGAAGCCTTGGCGTCGCCTTCACCGCGCAGCATTTCGGCATCGCGGTAGGCATCCGCCAGCAACACGGTACGCTGACGATCTGCATCGGCACGGATTTTTTCGGATTCGGCGGCGCCGGTTGAACGCAGCTCATTGGCCACGCGGGTCCGTTCTGCCTTCATCCGTTCGTAGACCGAGATGTTGATCTGCTCGACGTAGTCGACCCGCTTCAGGCGCACATCGACGATTTCGACACCGATCTCCTTGGCTTCATCAGCGACCTTTTTCTGGATCGCATCCATCACGCTGCCACGCTCGCCGGAAATCACTTCCCGCACGGTGCGCTTGGTGATTTCTTCGTTCAGTGCGGCCTTGACGATTTGTGCCATCCGGTCCAGTGCACGTCGCTCGTCACCGCCAAAGCTGACGAAGTACAAGGTCGGGGCAATGATGCGCCATTTGACGAATGCATCGACCAGGATGTTTTTCTTTTCGGCCGTGATGAAACGGTCGGCATCCGGTGTGTCGAGGGTCAAAATGCGCTTGTCAAGGAACAGCACATTTTGAAACGGCTGCGGCAGTTTGAAATGCAAGCCGGGTTCACTGATGACCTGCTTGACCTCACCGAGGGCAAACACGATCGCGTATTGACGCTGGTTGACCACGAAGATCGACGAGGTCAGCAGGTATAAGGCAATCAGCGCGAGTACGACAGCAGAAACAATGCGGTTCATTAGCGCACCTCCCGATCACGACCACGCGATTCGCGTTGTCGTTGCAACTCGACGGACTCGGCCGGAGCCGCTGCGGCCGGTGTCATTGCCGGCGTTACCGCCTTGGCTGCCGGATCGCTCGCTACCGATTGCGAAATCAGCTTGTCGAGTGGCAGATACAGTAGGTTGCTGCCGGATTTAGCGTCAACCATCACCTTGCTGGTGTTCGTGAATATTTGTTGCATGGTTTCCAGATAGATTCGATCGCGGGTAACCGCAGGAGCTTTCTCGTATTCGACCAGTACTTGCTTGAAGCGCGACGCATCACCTTCGGAGGTCGACACAACACGCGACTTGTAGCCTTCGGCTTCCTGCAGCAAGCGCGACACCGCACCACGGGCTTTCGGAATCACGTCATTGGCGTAAGCCTGACCTTCGTTCTTGGCACGTTCGCGGTCCTGACCTGCCTTGACGGCGTCATCGAACGCGGCTTGCACTTGCTCCGGCGGCTGCACACCCTGCATCGTGACGTTGGCAACTTGCACGCCCGATTTGTAGCGATCGAGAATCTGCTGCATGAGTTGGCCAACATCGAGGGCGACTTTTTCGCGCCCTTCGTACAGGACGAAGTCCATCTTGCTGTGACCGACAACTTCACGAATCGAACTCTCGGCAACCATCTTGATCATCTCTTCCTGGTCGCGATTATTGAACAGCCAGTCCGCTGCATTCTTCAGCCGGTATTGCACGGCGAATTGAATGTCGATGATGTTTTCATCTTCGGTCAACATCAATGACTCTTGTAATTGCTTGTTCTTGGCGTTGCCGCGGTAGCCGACCTCGACCGTACGCACCGACGAGACATTGACGATTTCATGCGATTGAATCGGTGCTGGCCAGCGCCAGTTGAAACCGGCCGGCGTCATGTGACTGACCTTACCGAAGGTCATGACCACGGCGGTCTGACCTTCCTGAACAATGAAAAATCCGCTGATAAGCCAAAGGAACGCCGCAATCACTGCGACAACAGCAGCACCGACGCCGGCACCGCGCATGTCGGGATTGAAACCACCACCGCCGTTGCCGCCGGAGTCCGATCCGCCACCGCCTTTTTTTCCGCCGAGAAGGCGGTTCAGGCGGACATTGAAGTCGCGCCAGAGTTGTTCGAGATCAGGTGGCCCGTCGGGTGGCCGGCGGCCATCCTGATTGCCATTCTGGCTTTGTTTGTCGTCTTGCGAACCTCGACCCCAACGCGGGTCGTTCAGCGAAAACTTCAAACCAAATTTTTTGAGAAGAGAAACGAGCATTCGATCGCAATCAGGCTGAAGTGATGGTTAAAGGGAGTGTCGCTACTGCATACATGCCGTCAAACCGGCGCATCGCAAGGGAGAACGACCGGGCTTTCACCTGACGTCGCTACCCTGCTTGATTTTGCAATTTCACCGATCGCGCTTCGCAGCAAATCAACACCAAGGCCGCTTTGAGCGCTCACAAAAACGCGTCGAATTTTATCATATTCGTCGCGTTCCAAAGCGGGCTCAAGGCCAGCTGCATCGATCTTGTTCCAGACCAGTATCTGTGGAATCTGATCTGCACCGATTTCCTTGAGGACATTATTGACTTGCTCGATCTGCTCCATCCGGTTCGGGCTGGCGGCGTCGACAACATGCAGCAACAGATCGGCGTGGACGGTTTCTTCGAGGGTGGCACGAAACGCGGCTACCAGTTGATGCGGTAGTTCGCGAATGAAACCGACGGTATCCGACAACACCACGTTGCCAGCATCGCCCATGTAGACGCGACGCGATGTCGTATCCAGCGTCGCAAACAACTGATCAGCTGCATAGACGCGCGCCTTGCACATCGTATTGAACAAAGTCGATTTACCGGCATTGGTGTAGCCGACCAGCGAGACGGAGAACACTTGCCCGCGACCACGCGCACGCCGCTGAGTCGCGTGCTGCTGCTGTAATTTATCGAGCTTGGCCCGCAATGCCTTGACCCGTTCACCCAGCAAACGGCGATCGGTCTCGAGTTGCGTTTCGCCGGGACCGCGCAAACCAATACCGCCTTTTTGGCGTTCAAGGTGAGTCCAACCACGAATCAGCCGCGTGGCCAAGTGCTGCAATTGCGCCAGTTCGACCTGCACCTTGCCAACATGGCTTTGGGCCCGTTGCGCAAAGATGTCGAGGATAAGACTGGTGCGATCGATGACACGCACCTTCATGTGGCGTTCGAGATTACGTTGCTGTGCCGGTGTCAGCGCATGATTAAAGATGACCAGTTCAAGTTCGTCATCGATGACCGCGTCACCGATCTCGCTGGCCTTGCCCGACCCGACAAAAAAGGCCGCGTCGGGGCTGCTGCGCTTGCAGGTGATGCGAGTCACTGGAACCGCGCCGGCGGACTTTGCCAGTAGCGAGAGTTCTTCGAGACTGGCGGCAAATTCACCTTTGCCGAAGTCGACGCCGACCAATGCGGCGCGCATGCTAATTGCGCCCCATTGGCGCGGGAATCGGCATCCGCTTAGTCTGCTTCAGGTTCGAGATTGAGGGTCACTGCACGGGCCGGCACGACGGTAGAAATGGCGTGCTTGTAGACCATCTGGGTCACGGTGTTACGGAGCAAAACAACGTACTGGTCGAACGATTCGATATGGCCTTGCAGCTTGATGCCATTGACCAGATAAATAGAGACGGGAACGTGCTCTTTACGCAAAGCGTTAAGGAAGGGGTCTTGTAACATTTGCCCTTTGTTGCTCATGGAAACTCCGATATGTTGTTGTGTTGTAGTGGCGTGTTTAGGAGTTGGTGACAGCTCGCGGACTTTTCAAGGGCTACACGGCGCCTTTTGAAAATGTAATTGATTTCCGGCGTTGTCGCCATCTCTGCCACAAAGCAAACTGTCGGGCCGGCACGAGCGTACGCCGACCCGTTGTTTTTTATTTCTCGTGCCGCGAGAACGGATTCTTGCCCGACCTGAACTCGATGCGCAACGGCGTACCGACCAGCGCAAACGTTTCGCGGAAATGCTTTTCCAGGAAGCGCTTGTAATTGTCATCGATCGCATCGAGCGAGTTACCGTGAATGACGACGATAGGCGGGTTCATGCCGCCCTGATGCGCATAGCGCAGCTTCGGACGAATGGACCCCTTGCGACGCGGTTGCTGGTGCTCCACGGCTTCGATCAGTGCACGCGTCAGCTTCGGTGTCGACAGGTCGCTCATCGCTGCCGCGTAGGCCGAATTGATCGACTTCATCAACTGGTCGACACCAGTCGCCTTGAGCGCCGAGATGTAATGAAACTTGGCGAACGACAGGAAATCGAGCTTGCGGTCGAGGTCGATCTTGATCTCGTCGCGACGGCTGCTGGTCAGGCCATCCCACTTGTTGACACCGACGACCAGCGCACGGCCGGATTCAAGAATGAAGCCGGCGATATGTGCGTCCTGCTCCGAGATATCCTGCTGCGCATCAAGCAGCAGCAAGACCACGTTGGCTTCCGAAATCGATTGCAGCGTTTTCACGACCGAGAATTTTTCGATCGCCTCGAACACCTTGCCGCGCCGGCGGATACCGGCCGTGTCGATCAGCGTGTATTGCTGGCCGCTGCGTTCGAACGGAATTTCGATCGAGTCACGCGTGGTGCCCGGCATGTCGAATGCGATCACGCGCTCTTCGCCCAGCAGCGTGTTGACCATGGTCGACTTGCCCACGTTCGGACGGCCGACGATGGCAATGCGGATCGCTTTGCCGAGGTCGACGGCGACTTCTTCATCGACCGGCTTTTGTGCCAGCGCCAGGGTCAGTGCTTCTTCGACCAGGTCCATCACGCCATCGCCATGGGCGGCCGAAATCACGTATGGATCACCCATGCCGAGTTCGTAGAAATCGGCCGTCACCGCGCTGTAGCGCATGCCTTCGGCCTTGTTCACGACCAGCATGACCTGCCGGCCGGACTTGCGCAGAAAATCAGTGATGGTCTTGTCGTGCGGCGTCATGCCTTGCCGGCCATCGACGATGAAAATCACCATGTCGGCTTCAGCGACCGCTTGACGGGTCTGCTTGGCCATTTCGTGCATGATGCCTTCCTTGGCGACCGGCTCGAAACCACCGGTGTCAATGACCAGGAAGGGGCGCTCACCCATGCGACCTTCACCATAGTGGCGGTCGCGGGTCAGGCCCGGCATATCGGCGACGATGGCATCCCGCGAGCGGGTCAGTCGGTTGAATAAGGTGGATTTGCCGACGTTCGGTCGGCCCACGAGTGCAATTACCGGCTTCATTAAATAGTTTTACTCGGCCGCCAACGCGACCAATGCCCCTGCTTGAGTTTGAAAGATCACGCGATCACCAGCCACTACCGGCGTGGCCACAATCGGGCTGCCGTCAGTGGCAACACGGGCCAGGAAAGCGCCGTCATCGCGTGCAAGAAAATGGATGTAACCCTGACCATCACCGATTGCTACCGACCGGCCGAAAGACACTGGCGCAGACAACCTGCGATACCCGAGTTTGTCGTTGCGCCAGACGTTGGTTCCGGTATCACGCGCGAAGGCCGACACGGCACCGACATCATTGGCAGCAAAAATGAAGCGCTCGTCGGCACCCACGCCGACATCGCTGGACCAGTCTTTCGACCAGCGCACCGTGCCACCAGCCAGGTCGAAGCAACCGACACGGCCCTGATAAGCGACCGCGCAGATTTCGCGGCCGATGATGACCGGGTTGCCCGAGGTATCGGAAACCCGTTCGAGTTCGGTCGCACCACGCGGATCACCGACGGCAACCTCCCACAGCGGTGCGCCATTGTTGAGTGTCATCGCCAGCAAGCGACCGCCCGGCATCGCGGCATACGCGGCAGTATCGTTGGTGACAATTCCCGGCGCGGAACGCAATGTCAGCGCCGGCGTCGTACGCTGCAGGAACCAGCGACGCGTACCGGTGGCGACATCGAATGCGGCGATACGGTTATCCACACTGCGTACGATGACCAGGTCGGCAGTGACCGCCGGTGCCGACAGCACTTCACTGGTGGTCTGTGCTTTCCAGCGCAATTTGCCGTCGCCGTCGAACGCGTAGATCATGCCTTTTGCCGCGGATACAGCGACCGTGTTGCCGTCACTGCCGACACCGGCAGTCAGTGCTGCGCCGGCATTGATGCGCCAGACTACCGCACCGGTAGCCACATCAAAACGGGCGATGGTACCGTCCGCCGCAGCAGCAAAAACATTGCTGCCGACGACTGCCGGCGACAGGTCGAAACCATTCGACTTGCCGACCGCGACGGTCCATGCGGTACGCACAGCCATCGTCGGCTTGAACTCGACCAGCGCGACTGGCGGATTGCGTTGCGGCGGCTTGCTGAACGGATTGAGCGAAGCGCATCCAGCCAGCGTCACCAGAATCATCGCTCCTGCCAATTTGACTGCACTATGCATTTTTTTCCTTTAACCGAAGAAGATTGACCGCACCGTTCGCGCAGTCAGTTTTATGCTGCAGCCTTGGCAGCAGCGCCGCCGATGGCATCGAGCTTCAATTGAATCAACTGACGTCCGGGATTTTTTTGTTCTGCCTTGTCGAGTGCGAGTTGATAGGCCGTGCGTGCTTCGGGCAACTTGTCCTGGGCGACCAGCAAGTCGCCCTTGCGGTCGGCGACGTCTGCGGCAAACGCGGCCGGGAAGTCACCCGCCAGCAGCGCCAGACCGGCGTCGTAAGCTTTTTCGTCGAGCAGCACACCAGCGAGGCGAATGCGGGCAATCGCCTTGTATTCGGTATCGGCACCCTTGTCGATGATCCATTGCAGCTGGGCTTTAGCCAGCGGCACATCGTTGGCGTCGACCGCTGCCTTGGCAGCAACCAGCGCACTCATCTGGGCATAGGCTGTCCGTACATAGCGGTCTTGCAGATCGGTCGCCGCGCGCTGGATACGGGCGTTATCCTTGGCGGTGACCGCATTCTGTAATTCGTTGTACAGCATGGATGCCTGCGTCGATTGCGTGCGCTGATAGTAATTCCAGCCGGACCATGCCGCATACCCGGCCAGCACAATGGTCAGCGCCCAGGTCAGCAGATTGCCGTACTGGCTCCACCAGGCCTTGATGCTGGCCATTTGCTCTTGTTCTTCGTGATCGTATGCCATGTTAACTTTGTCTCAATCGTGAATTGTCATCGGTGGATGAGAGGATTAGTGATGCGTGTGATCATGCGCGGCATGGTCGTGGTCCGCGTGGCTGTCATCGCCAATAATCTGGTCCACCAGATAATCGGCCACGCTGTCGAACGGCACCAGGGCTTGCTGATGCTGGTGTGTCTCTCCATCAGTGGCACGCAATGCCTTGACGGTCGCCATGTCGCCGGCGACTTCATCTTCTCCGAGAATGACGGCATAAGCAGCGCCACTGGCATCAGCGCGTTTCATTTGTGCCTTGACACTGCTGCTCGAAGCCGACGCGCAATGTAGCACAACGTCGAGGCCGGCATCGCGTAAACGCTCCGCGACGACCGAGGCTTTGAGCTGCGCGGCCTCACCCTGATGGACGACATAGACGTCGCACTGGCTGCCGGCATACTTTTCGCCGCCGGCTTTCATCAGCTCCAGCAGGCGTTCTATGCCCATCGCGAAACCGCACGATGGCGTTGGCTTGCCGCCGAACATGTCGAATAGTGTGTCGTAACGACCGCCCGCGCAGACCGTACCTTGCGAACCGAGTTCGTCGGTGACCCACTCGAACACGGTGCGGTTGTAATAGTCCATGCCGCGCACCAGGCGCGGGTTGATCGTGAACGGCACGTTGTTATGGCGCAGGATGTTTTGCACGCCGTCGAAATGGGTTTGCGATTCCTCGCCCAGATATGCCAGCAATTGCGGCGCGGCATTGACCATCGCTTGCATCGCCGGGTTCTTGGTATCGAGAATGCGCAGCGGATTGGTGTGCAGGCGCCGTTTGGCTTCTTCGTCCATCACGTCCAGATGCTGCTCGAAATACGCGATCAGGTCGATCCGGTGGCGATTGCGCTCTTCGGCATTGCCGATCGAATTGAGTTCAAGCCGGATGTTATCAAGGCCGAGGTCATCCCACAGGCGCTGGCATAACATCATCAGTTCGGCATCAATATCCGGACCGGAAAACCCGAGCGCTTCCGCACCGACCTGATGAAACTGGCGATAGCGTCCCCGCTGCGGCCGCTCGTGCCGGAACATCGGACCGGTATACCAGAGCCGCTTCGGACCTTCGTAGGTCAGATTGTGTTCGATCGCCGCACGCACGACGCCGGCAGTGGCCTCCGGACGCAAGGTCAGCAGGTCGCCATTCATCGAATCGGCGAATGAATACATTTCCTTCTCGACGATATCGGTGACAGTGCCGAGGCCGCGCGCGAACAGGGAGGTCGATTCGACGATAGGCGTGCGGATCTGCTGGAAGCCGTAGCTTTTGAGTACGGTCTGCACGGTGTTATCGAACAATTCCCACAGGCCGGTGTCGGCCGGCAGAATATCGTTCATGCCTTTTACAGCGGTGATCTTGTCGGCTTTTTTAGGGGCCGTTTTTTTATCTGACTTATCTGACATATCTGACATAAGGGTGTGTTTCCGCTATCAATTCATGCCACTGGCGTGGTCTTGCCGTAATGGCTTTGTACATACTCCAGCACGATGGCCTGGAATTCTTCCGAGATGCGCTCGCCGCGCAGCGTGACGGTTTTTTCGCCATCGACAAACACCGGCGCGGCCGGCGTCTCGCCGGTACCTGGCAAGCTGATACCGATGTTGGCATGGCGCGATTCGCCGGGACCGTTGACGATGCAACCCATGACCGCGACATTCATTGCCTCGACGCCGGGGTAATCGATTTTCCAGACCGGCATCTGGTCACGCAAGTAGGTTTGGATGCTGTCGGCCAGCGACTGGAATGTGGTCGATGTCGTACGGCCGCAGCCCGGGCAAGCGATGACCATCGGCGTGAACTTGCGCAAGCCCATCGTCTGCAGGATTTCCTGGCCGACGATGACTTCGCGGGTGCGGTCGCCGCCCGGCTCGGGCGTGAGCGAAATACGCACCGTGTCGCCGATGCCCTCTTGCAGCAGCACCGACAGTGCCGCCGTCGAGGCGACGATGCCCTTGCTGCCCATGCCGGCTTCGGTCAGGCCGAGGTGCAGCGGATAGTCGCACCGATTGGCCAGTTCACGGTAGACGGCGATCAGGTCCTGCACACCGGAGACCTTGCAGGACAGGATGATCTTGTCGCGCGCCAGACCGAGTTCTTCGGCGCGCAAGGCGTTGTCGACCGCCGAAGTAATCAGTGCTTCGTACATCACGGCCTGCGCGGTCCAAGGCACGGCGCGCCTGGCGTTTTCATCCATGATGCGTGCCAGCAGCGCCTGGTCCAGACTGCCCCAGTTGACACCGATGCGCACCGGCTTGTCGTACTTGCAGGCGGCTTCGATCATCTGGGCAAACTGGGTATCGCGCTTGGCCCCCTGCCCGACATTGCCGGGATTGATGCGGTACTTCGACAGCGCACGGGCGCAATCGGGATAGTCGTTGAGCAGCGTGTGGCCGTTGTAATGGAAGTCGCCCACCAGCGGCACATTGACACCCATGCGATCGAGCTGTTCACGGATCGCCGGCACGGCAGCAGCGGCTTCGGCATTGTTGACCGTGATGCGGACCAGCTCGGAACCGGCGCGGGCCAGCTCCTTGATCTGGATGGCGGTACCGATCGCATCGGCGGTATCGGTGTTGGTCATCGATTGCACGACGACAGGCGCATCGCCACCGACCAGAATCACGTGATCGCCATGACGAATGGCGACCTGGCGCACCATGCGGCGCAATGCCGGACCGGACGGAATCGGCAGGCAATAAAGTGGATCAGAAGAAGGCAGATCTGAAGAAAGCAGGCTCATGGTCTATTTCAGGTTGATGCGGGCAACATTATTGTTCGACGCGGACGTTAGCGGCAGGGGCGCACCACGCAAGGTAGCATCGACGCCCGCCGCGTTGCCGACCACCAGTGTGACCGGCCCGGCGATGTCGAAGGTGCCAACGCTGCCGGCGCGGTAAAGTTTCGACGCGACGGCTGTCGTGCCGCTGCCGCGAATTTCTATCCACGAATCGCTGCGCACAGTGAGCACTAACTGGTTATTGGTCGATGCTGCCGGTGGCGCAACCAGCGCCAGGTCCACTGGCGGAATTGCGGCCGTAACAGGCACCTTCGCTTCGGCAGCCGGTGCGGCAACCGGTGCTGCAACCGGTGCTGCAACCGGTGCTGCAACGACTATGTCAGCCGCTACGGGGACAGCCAGCGCAGGCGTGGTTCCGATCGGCATGTCCGGCGTAATTTCGACATGCCCGGGAGAAGGTTCGGGACCGGTACCGGCCGGCTCGACGGTATCGCCGCGCAACACGCTCAGGCCGGACGACACCTTGGCCGAAGCGGTTTCGAAGTCATGTGGCAACCAGCCGTAATGCTGCGCCACCGAACTGATCGCAACCACGGCCACGACCACCAGCAAAGCGGAGTACCACTTCGACGACGCCCGGTGTCCGCTCGCAGAAGTCAGCCGATTATCAGAAAAATTGGTCGGTGACATCCTGCGTCGGGCGTGTGCAGGGACGGTCCCGCTCAAATCCTCGACCGGCAGGATCAGGTTGACCATCAGCGGGGTTGCGTCGATACCCAATAATTTTGCATAGGCGCGAATGAAGCCGCGCGTCACCGCAATGCCGGGCAAGGCGGCATGGTTGTCGTCTTCCATTGCCTGGATCTGACGTGGCGCCAGGTTCAGGTGCGAGCCCACCTCCGAAATACTCCAGCCGCGCGCAACCCGCTGGCGCGCCATTTGCGCACCTGGCGACAAGGTCGATTGGCCTGGTTGGGTGGCTTGTTCCGGCTGGCCGGGTGTTGCTGGTTCAAATGGCACTGGATTGGATCCGTCTTCACTCATCAAAAGCCCCGCGTTGGTAGGCTGCGAATTCGTTCGACGCCGGGTAGCGCCTCCGCAGTTGGGTAACCAGGCTGTTTTCGGCAGTCCGGTTCCCTAGTTTGTGTTCGGTCCGGATCGCCAGCCACAGCACCTCGACGCTCAACACATCCGCCTTCAGCAGACGCCCGGTGTAAAACTGGGCACGCTCGTATTCGCGTCGGTTGTAGTGCATGTTCGCCAGACTGAGCATGGCAGACGCATTGTTCGGATCGAACTGGAAAGCTTGCTTGAAGTACCGCTCCGCGGCAGCTTCGTCATTGAGTTTCAGGCTGCACAGGCCGGCGTTATTGAGCGCCTTTGACGGCTCCTGATAGGTGCGGCTTTTGAGTGTCGCCTCGAAGTACGCGATCGATTCGGCCGCGCGTCCGTTCTGGCACAGGTACCAGCCGTAGTTACTGGTCAGCTCGGGATTGTTCGGTGCCAGCCGGATTGCCGTGCGAAAGTTATCGTCGGCCAGCTTGATCTCGCCCATGTTCATGTAGATCAGTGCCCGCACGCTGTATGCATCGGACAGATTCGGGTCGGACAGCAATGCCTGCTTGAGTTCGTCGAGGGCCACCGGAAGCTGGCCCTGCTGGTAATAATTGATCGCCAGTTCCAACCGGATTTGTGCACGGCGCTGGTTGTCAGTGCGGTCCGATGCGGTGGCCAGCTCGGCCTGCCCGCTGCTGCCCGGCGCACCGGGACCGGTGACAACACAACCAGCTAGCGTGACCAGCAACGAAACTAACAACAAACTGACGGTATTTTTCAAGAAGTCACCTCGACCAGACGCCCAAAATCCTTGCCGAATTTTTGCTGGTACTCGGCCATTTTCTGCATGCGTTCCTGCACCTTGGTGCGGTCCTGCACCTCACCGGCGAGCTGGCCGCAGGCGGCATCGATGTCATCACCGCGGGTCTTGCGGATGGTCGTCACGATGCCGGCATCCATCAGCACTTGCGCGAACAACTTGATCTGCGGATTGTTCGAGCGGGTCAGGCCGGATTCGGGGAAGGGATTGAATGGAATCAGGTTGAACTTGCACGGCACCAGTTGCGCGCCGTGGCGCACCAGCGCTACCAGTTCACGCGCATGCTGCTCGGTGTCATTGACGCCGTCGAGCATGCAGTATTCGAAGGTCACAAAATCGCGCGGCGCGAATTCCAGGTAGCGCACGCAGGCCGCCATCAATTCCTTGAGCGGATATTTTTTGTTCAGTGGTACCAGGCTGTCGCGCAGTGCATCGTTGGACGCATGCAGCGAGACCGCCAGCGCGACCGGGCAATCCTGGCCGAGCTTGTCGATGTTCGGCACGACGCCACTGGTCGACAAGGTCACGCGCCGGCGCGACAGGCCGTAGGCGTTATCGTCAAGCATCAGCTTGAGCGCGGTGACGGTCGGTTCGTAATTGAGCAGCGGCTCGCCCATGCCCATCATCACGACATTGGTGATCTGGCGCTCGCCTTTCGGGCCGGGCTCGATGCCTTTGGTCTTACGTAATTCGAATTCGGCCATCCACAACTGGCCGATGATTTCACCGACCGTCAGGTTGCGGTTGAAGCCTTGCTTGCCGGTCGAACAGAACCGGCAATTGACTGCGCAGCCCGCTTGCGTCGAGATGCATAGCGTGCCGCGATTTTCTTCCGGAATGAACACGGTTTCGACTGCATTGCCCTGCCCTACATCGAGCAGCCACTTGCGTGTACCGTCGGTCGAGGTGTGATCACTGATCACCGCAGGAGACTGCACCACTGCGCGGGTCGCGAGCTTGTCGCGCAGTGATTTGGCCAGATCCGTCATTGCCGTGAAATCACTGGCTCCGAACTGGTGGATCCAGCGCTGCAATTGCTTGGCGCGGAACGGCTTCTCACCCAGTTCGCCGCAATAAGCAACGAGCTGCGCGGGATCGAGGTCCAGCAAATTGGTGAGAGCCATGGCGTCCTAACAATGTGGCCGCAATATCGCTGCGGCCGGATTTAAAAATTAACGGGAATAAATATTCAGTGCTGGGAAGAAATACGCGATTTCGACTTGTGCGGTATCGACGGCATCCGAACCATGGACAGCGTTGGCATCGATCGAGTCAGCGAAGTCAGCACGGATCGTACCTTTGTCGGCTTTTTTCGGATCGGTGGCGCCGAGCAGGTCGCGGTGCTTGGCAATGGCGTTTTCGCCTTCGAGGGCCTGAACCACAACAGGACCGGAGATCATGAAGTCAACCAGATCCTTGAAGAAAGGACGGGCGCTGTGCACGGCGTAAAAGCCTTCGGCTTCGGTGCGTGACAGATGCATCATGCGCGAAGCGATGATTTTCAAACCAGCGTTTTCAAAACGGGTGTAAATTTGGCCAATGACATTTTTTGCGACGGCGTCCGGCTTGATAATTGACAGGGTGCGTTCGATAGACATCTGTAAAAACTCCAATGAAATTAAAGGGTTAAGTGTTGAATTTGATCCACCAACGAACGCGGGATTTTAGCATGAAAGCCCCTCGATTAAACCAAAACCATGACGATAGCCGACGCATGACCCCCTATTCTACTTACCCGGAGCCCGCATGAACCAGCACTACGACCAGACCTACTCTTCCCCGGCGACGACCCGCAGCGCCGGCCACCGCGTGATGCGCAACACCTACTGGCTGCTTGCGCTGTCAATGATTCCCTCAGTCCTTGGTGCCTGGCTGGGCGTCAAAATGAACTTCTCGCTCTTCGCCGGCAGCCCGTTCATCGGCTTCATGCTGTTCATGGGGATTGCCTACGGCTTCTTTTATGCGATCGAAAAAACCAAGGAAACCGGCATGGGCGTGGTGGTCCTGCTGGGCTTTACCTTCTTCATGGGCCTGATGCTGTCGCGCCTGATTGCACATACGCTCGGTTACGCCAATGGCAGCACGCTGGTGATGACAGCCTTCGGCGGCACCGCCACGATCATGGGCGTGATGGCCACGATTGCGACGGTCTCGAAGCGCGATTTTTCAGGCATGGGGCGCTGGTTGTTTGTCGGCATGCTGGTCATCCTGGTCGCGGCAGTGGCCAATATTTTTCTGCAAATGCCGGCGCTCTACCTGGCAGTCTCGGTGCTGGCAATCGGTATTTTTTCGGCGTACATCCTGCATGACGTGCAACAGGTCATCAATGGTGGCGAGACCAACTACATCACGGCAACGTTGCACATCTATCTGGATGTCTACAATATTTTTGCCAACCTACTGGCACTGCTCGGCATTTTCGGCGGACAGCGGGACTGACATTGCGAGCATAAGAGTACCGCAGAATGCAGGGTGCAATAACCGAAGGGCATTGCACCGCCAGCGGAGCATTTGGTGCAATGCCCTGCGGTTATTGCACCCTACGATTGCGGCCAGGATGATGCCTTAGTAAAAAAAGCCGACCGGCAGGCCGGCTTTTTTTACGCGCTCGTTATCTTCATGCCAGATCGAAGACCGCCATCGATTCGACATGCGCGGTGTGCGGGAACATGTTGACCACGCCGGCTTGCGACAGCACATACCCTCCCGCCACCAGCAACTGGGCATCCCTTGCCAGCGTCGCCGGATTGCACGAGACATACACAATGCGTCGCGGCTTCTGCACCGGCTGCAGTTCGGCCAGCGCTTCGCAGAGCGCCATCGCGCCATCGCGCGGCGGATCGATCAGCAGGCGATCGAAGTAACCCAGCGCGACCAGATCCGCGCCCGTGATGTCGAACAGGTTGCGGCACTCGAAACTGGTCTTGTCCTGCACACCATTAAAGCGTGCGTTGTCCATCGCCCGCTGCGTCAGCGCGGCACTGCCTTCGATGCCCACCACCGCGCGCACCTGCGTGGCGATCGGCAACGTGAAATTGCCCAGACCGCAAAACAGGTCGGCGATGCGCTCCTCCGGTTGCGCATCCAGCAAGCGCAACGCACGGGCGACCAGCACCCGGTTGATCTGATGATTGACCTGCGTGAAATCGGTTGGCTTGAACGGCATCGTGATACCGAATTCCGGCAATGAGTACTGCAGCGACTGGTTGGCCGGGTAGTACGGCACGGCACTCTCCGGACCGGCCGCCTGCAGCCACCAGACGATCCGGTGCAGATCGGCAAAGGCCTTGAGCAATACTTCATCGGCACGACTGAGCGGCGCCATGATGCGCAACACCAGTACCGTGACCACGCCGTCATTGCCCTCGCCGACAGCCAGTTCGATCTGCGGTACCTGTTCGACAATCGACAAGGCAGCGATCAGTTCGCGCAGCGGCACCAGCAATGCCGAGACCTTGGGCGGCAGGATGTCGCAGCTGGTCATGTCGGTCAGGTAGGAGGATTTTTTTTCAATGAAGCCGACCAGCACGCCGCCCTTGCGCGGTACGTTGCGCACCGACAGACGGGCGCGATAGCGGTAACCCCAGGTCGGGCCGTAGATCGGTCGCAGCATCAGGCGCGGCCGCACCTTGCCGATATGCCAGAGATTGTCTTCAAGCACGCGCTGCTTGATGGCAACCTGTGCGGCAGCATCGAGGTGCTGCATCGCGCAACCGCCGCAAGTGCCGAAGTACGCACATTGCGGCGTGACCCGCATCGCCGATTCACGCACCAGTGCCGTCATACGGGCGGCTTCCCATTTCGATTTCTTGCGAAATGACAGGAAGCGCACCTGTTCGCCCGGCAGCGCGCCTTCGACAAAAATGACCTTGCCGTGACTGCCGTCTTCGTTGACGAGGTTACCGACACCGCGCGCTTCCATGTCGAGGGATCGGATTTCCAGAATAGTGTGCGGCATAGGAGTGACCAGAGACTGACGGCAAGGCCGTCGAGGTAAATAGAAAAAGGATTAGAGCAAGGAGTCGCGGTCAACGCCGCGTGCCACCAGAGCGCGCTTGAGCTTGATCAGCGCTTCCTGCTGCACCTGGCGCACCCGCTCGCGCGTCACGCCGATCTCGGCGGCCAGCGCTTCGAGCGTGGCCGGGTCGTCGTCTCCCAGTCCGAAGCGACGCGTGATGACCAGGCGCTGTTTGTCGCTCAGGCGGGCCAGCCAGTCGCGCACCAGCAAGGCGGTTTCATGTTGCTCGGCACGTGCCTCCGGTCCGTCGCCGGGATCGCCCGGCAGCAGGTCCATCAGACTGCTGTGCGGATCGGCGTCGAGCGGCGCGTCCAGCGAGGCCGCGTGCTCGGACAACGACAGGATATCCTGCACGTCTTCGGCGCTGCGCCCCGTCAGGTGCGCGACATCATCGATGGACGCATCCTTGCCGTCGTGATGCAGGGCCTCGAGATGGTATTTGGCGCGCAGTACCTGGTTGAGCTCGCGGATCACGTGCACCGGCAAGCGTACGGTGCGTGCCTGGTTCATGATGGCGCGCTCTATGCTCTGGCGTATCCACCAGGTCGCGTAGGTCGAGAAGCGGAAACCGCGTTCCGGCTCGAATTTATCGATGGCCCGCATCAGGCCGAGATTGCCTTCCTCGATCAGATCGAGCAATACGACGCCGCGGTTGATGTAGTGCTTGGCAATCGATACCACCAGCCGCAAGTTGTGCTCGATCATGACCTGGCGCGCCGGGAAATCGCCGGCCTTGGCCAACGTGGCGTAATGCACTTCCTGCGCGACTGTCAGCAAGGCGCGCGCGCCGATCTGGTTCAGGTACAGCTGGGTCGTGTCGGTGGACAGTTCCGATGCGAGCACCTTGCGGATGTCATCGATCGACTTGACCAGCACGGTGACGCCAGGGGAATCATTGTCCGCATCACCGTCGCTCCGTGCATCCAGCCCGTCCTCATTGGACGCGGCGTCACCGGCTTCATCTTCATCGGGCAACGCATCATGAACATGGCTCATTTATCGGCCGGGAAGAAACTTCGCAGGATCGACCGGCTTGCCTTGCTGGCGGATTTCGAAATGCAGCTTGACGCTATCGGAGTCGGAATTCCCCATCTCGGCAATTTTTTCGCCACGGGTCACCGTCTGGCCTTCCTTGACCAGAATCGATTTGTTGTGGGCGTAGGCCGACAGCAAATTGCTGGTGTGCTTGACGATGACCAGGTTGCCGTAGCCGCGGATGCCGCTACCGGCATACATGACCTTGCCTGCACCGGAGGCAATCACCGCCTGGCCACTCTTGCCGGCGATATCGATACCTTTTTTGCCGGCATCAAAAGAACCCACTACCTTGCCCTCGGTTGGCCAGATGAAGCCGACATTTTCTTCTTCGGGTGACGACGGATCGGCTTTTTTCTCGACGGCTTTCGGTGCCTCGGCGCGTGGTGGTGGCGTCACTACCGCAGGTGTGCCGTCCGGCTTCTGCATTTCGGCCAGCGTCGCTTCGGAATACGGCCGCTTGTCGCCGCGCGGGCCGGTTTTTGCCGGCGTTGCGCCGGTACCGTTGAGGGGGCGCACATCGACACCGGAACCGGCGGCAACGCTACCGGTCTGCGCGGTGCCGGCTGGCGGCAGCACGCGCAAGACCTGGTCGACCTGGATATCGTTCGGGTTGGTCAGGTTGTTCCACATCACGATGTCACGGGTATTCTGACCAAATTCCTGCGCAATGCGGTTGAGCATGTCGCCTTTCCTGACCGTATAGAAGCCCGGCGCATCCGGTGCGCGGACACCGCTGACTGGCGTTGCCATGTCGACCACGGGTGCGGGGCGACGCGGTGTCGCGCAACCGGCCAGGACGGCGCTGACCAAAAGGAAAATAGCTAAGTGGGGTTTATTCATTCTGGGTGATGTGTTTTGTATTGATGCTGTTGAGGCTGTCATACCGTGCCTGCATGCAATGGCACGAAATGACAATCTTCCAGCGTGGTGTGGGTCCAGTCGAATTTGCCGACGCGTACGATCAGTTGCAGCACCTGATGACGGGCTCCGACCGGGGCTACCAGCCTGCCGCCTATTGTCATCTGGTCCAGCAGTGCTTGTGGAACTTCCAGCCCTGCCGCCGCCAGAATGATGCCGTCGAACGGCGCTGCCTGCGAGAGGCCGAGCATACCATCTCCGTACTGCAAACGGACATTTGCGATCCGCATGGGCCGCAGGTTCGTGCGCGCCAGCTCATGCAACGGACGAATCCGTTCGATCGAGTACACCTCCTTGGCGACCAGCGACAACACGGCAGCCTGATAACCGCAACCGGTGCCGATTTCGAGCACGCGATTGAGCGGACCGCCGTCGCGCAGCACTTCGATCATGCGCGCGACGATATACGGCTGGGAGATGGTCTGGTGATAACCGATAGGGATGGACGCATCCACATACGCCTGCGCGACCAGGCCAGGCTCGATGAACAGATGGCGCTGGACCGCTTCCATGGCGGCCAGCACCGTGGTGTCCTTGATGCCTTGCGCCGACAATCGCATCACCATGGCGCGCCGCACGCTGTCCGACACCAGCGGTTGCTGGCGCTGCGGCAGCGCGCTGGCACGGCGCTCCTGCGCCTCGGCAGGACGCACCACCGCAGCGACATGTCCTGCCGCGTTGCGCGTGGCGGTTTGTGGCGTGGCAACGCGGGGAGGCACGTAGCCGGTACTGCCGCGGGCAGGCTTGTCGACCAGGGAGGACAGCGTCAATGGAAAGCGCTTGCCCTTGTCGGTCATCGCAGACTTTTCTTGAGGCTGTCGAGCTGGGTGTTATGGGTCAGGTCGATCTGCAGTGGCGTGATCGAAATCCTGCCGTGCGCAACCGCATGAAAGTCGGTGCCTTCACCGGCTTCGCGGGCCTGGCCAGCCGGGCCGATCCAGAAGATCTCGCGTCCGTGCGGATCGATGGCGCGGATAACTGCCTCCGATTGGTGCCGCTTGCCGAGTCGCGTGGCGACGATCTCGCCAAGCTCGTCGTAGGGCAGGTTCGGAATGTTGACATTGAGCAGATACGGCTTGTCCAGCGTATCGAACTTGCGCAGCACGATCTCGCGTGCCACCCGCGCTGCCGCCGCCAGTTCGCCCCAGCCTTTGTCGACTTGCGAGAACGCAATCGACGGGATACCGAACAGATAGCCTTCGGTCGCGGCCGCGACAGTGCCGGAATACAGCGTGTCGTCGCCCATGTTCTGGCCCTGGTTGATGCCCGAGACAATCAGGTCAGGCCGGAACGACAGCACACCCGTGAGCGCCACATGCACGCAATCGGACGGCGTGCCATTGACAAAATGAAAGCCGTTAGCCGCCTTGTAGACGGATAACGGCCGGTCGAGCGTCAGGGAATTGGAAGAACCGGAACGGTTGCTGTCCGGTGCCACCACAACGATCTCGGCGATCGAAGCCAGTGCATCGGCCAGCGCCACGATACCGGGCGCAAGGTAACCATCGTCATTGCTGATTAAGATTTTCATGCGGCTGATTTTACCCGAAGCGCTCTGCAGAATAGGTCGGCGCGGCAAGAATATGCGGCATAATCAAAAACTCAAAAAATCAAACGACCGTTCTATTAATTCACATGCCATGAGGAGACACCCATGAAAGCCATCGTCTGCAATGCCTGGGGCCTGCCCGACACGCTGGTCATCGAAGAGCTGCCTGATGCCGTCCCCGGCCCGGGCGAGATCGCCATCGAGATACGCGCCGCCGGCGTGAATTTTCCCGACGTGCTGATCATCCAGAACAAATACCAGTTCAAGCCTGCCCTGCCCTTCACGCCCGGCAGCGAACTGGCCGGCGTCGTGCTGGCCGTCGGCGAAGGCGTGACCCGCTACAAGGCGGGCGACTCCGTCATCGCCTTCAGTGCCCAAGGCGCGTTCGCGCAGCAGATCGTGGTCGCCGCCAATGCCGTGATGCCGATGCCCGCCGGCATGGACTTCGATATCGCCGCCGCCATCACGCTGACGTACGGCACCTCGCATCATGCGGTGGTCGACCGGGCCCAACTGAAAGCCGGCGAAACCATGCTGGTGTTGGGTGCCGCCGGCGGTGTCGGACTGGCCGCCATCGAAATCGGCAAGGCGCTCGGTGCCCGCGTGATCGCCGCCGCCTCGTCCGATGAAAAACTTGCGGTCTGCCGCGAGCACGGTGCCGACCTGACCATCAACTACAGCACCGAAGATTTGCGCGGCGCGATCAAGGCCGCCACCGATGGCAAGGGACCGGACGTGATCTACGACCCGGTCGGCGGCATCTATGCCGAGCCGGCGTTCCGCTCGATCGGCTGGCGCGGCCGTTACCTGGTGGTCGGTTTTGCCAACGGTGAAATTCCAGCTCTCCCGCTGAACCTGATGCTGCTCAAGGGTGCCTCGCTGGTCGGCGTGTTCTGGGGCGAGTTCGCCAAACGCGAACCGAAAGCCAATCAGGCCGCGATGCAGCAACTGATGGGCTGGCTGGCCGACGGCACCATCAAGCCGCGGATTTCCGGACGCTATGCGTTGGCGGAGACCGCGCAGGCCTTGAATGACATGGCGGCGCGCAAGGTAATGGGGAAAGTGGTGATCAAGCCCTGGGCTTGACGGAGCGGGTACGCTGTCCCGGCTGGACGTTGCGACGCCAGCCGGTGACGGCGCGGCAGCACAACATGCCGGCGTCCTAAGTCATCATCGGCGCCGCATCGTCCAGATGCCGTGCCGCGACCGTTTTGAAGTCATCCGAAATACGCTTATCCGCCAGCACGGCGGTCCAGAATTGGCCGGCCAGCATCGCGGCTCGCGGCAACTGCCGCAGATCCAGCTTGTCCATTGCATCCAGAGACAGCCGTCGATCGATCACCTCACCTTGCATGTTCGGCCGATACAGCATCGGCAGCATGTCGTAGCACGGCAGCAAAGTGAATTGCTGCCCCGGTACCCAGCTCAGCGACAGATTTCCCTGATGCCTGTCGGTGTTGCCGATGAGCGCGCCATACAAGTCCAGCAGCTCGATAACCGTGTAATCAGGCAGCGTTAATTGGCGCTGGTTAAACAGCAGGTTTGCCACGGTAGACCAGGATTGTTCGAGCGCGCCGGTTTCTCCTGCCAGGCCTGCCAATGACAGCATCGGCAACCGGCCTTGCAGTCCGCGCCGGTCAAATCGGGTAGATTCCAGGAAGACCCGATTCTGCGCTATCAGGATGTCGGACTTCGCTGCGGCAATGCCGTTGCGTGCCAGGGTTTGCAAAGCATGGTGCTCGGCAATCAGCAGGTCGCCCCATCGCCGGCCGCCAGGCGTGTCCATGCCCGCTGAAAATTTCACGATGACATGACAACCCGGCCGGTCAGCTTCATCGCTTGATATGGTCGCAAGAAACTTTGGTTGCTCGCCGCCTGCGGAAGACCCGATCACCTCGCCTGACAAGGCGCGCGCGGCAAGTTCCGGGTAGCGCTGGTATCGGCCCGCCCCGGCAATGACGTTCTGCGCTCCCTCCGCCCTTTCTTGCCGGTACCGGCGGTAGGATTCATTCCCGACGATCAAATCGCCCGTGCTGTTCTCGCCGCGACGCGCAAGGTAATACAGCACGTCATCATCACTCCACTGCAGCACATCCGCGAGCAAGTCCAGATCAGCATGTTCTTTCGGCACCGTCTTGCCCAAAAAACCTTGCGGCCGCAGATCCTGGAGAAAATACGGCAAGCCTTCACACAGCTTGACTGCGGCACTGCCGTTGAGCTGGTACGCATACCAGTGCCCGACGAGGACGATCAAGTCACAAAAATGAGCAGTTTCTCCCGAGGTATCGACACGATAGACCCGCAGTTTGCTGCCAAGGTCGCGCAAATCACGGCGCAATCCATATACCGTAGACCGTGCAGCGCCAAGAACGCAGACGTCATTGCCGGCCGCCGGCCAGAGCCGCGAGAAGGTCGGCTGGCTGATTCCCAATGCTGACGACAGGGTTCCGGCATCCGCCGGCTGGCGCGACAAGAGGCGTCGGAGCGCCGCTATCTGGTCGCCTTTTTTGGGATTTATCATAGAGTATGAATAGATAAAATAATGGTCGTCTGCATAGCAGAGAGAAGACCTATTTAATCACAATTGAATTGAATTTGAATAGATACTTTTGAATCATTGACGATGGTCTTCAAGGTAATCCTGCAGCCTACGAACCGTGCTGACAAGGAACCTTAGCGCTGATGGCAGCCATCTCCACCCCCACAAAAAAGACCTGAGCACATCCTGATTAGTGGTTGCTTACAATTGGTATCACTGGTTACTCTTTGAGTGAAACCGTGCCGATAGCGGTCGCGTTTCGTGCCTTCAGGGCGAAACTCTTTCGCCCTATCACCCGAAAGGAAAGAGCATGTTCAAGCCCAAAACGATTCCCCTAGTCATGCTGGCAATGGTCACCATGATATCCACCAGCGCATTCGCCCAGCGCGCCCTGCCTGATCCGACAGGTACCACCACCGTCCAGCGCGACGTCAATCAGCAAACCCGCATTGAAGAGGGTTTAAAGTCCGGTCAACTGACCACCCGGGAAGCCGCCGGCCTCGAGCGCAAGGAGGCCCGCATCGACCGCATGGAAGCTAATGCACTCAAAGACGGCACGCTCACCCCCGCCGAACAAACGCGCATCAATCGTCAGCAA
Organism: Actimicrobium sp. CCC2.4; assembly: GCF_034347385.1. Classification (NCBI taxonomy): domain Bacteria; kingdom Pseudomonadati; phylum Pseudomonadota; class Betaproteobacteria; order Burkholderiales; family Oxalobacteraceae; genus Actimicrobium; species Actimicrobium sp. CCC2.4. The sequence goes on from NZ_CP133777.1 coordinate 3,340,088, forward strand.
AACAAGGTCAGCCGCAATATCTACACAGAGAAACATGATGCGCAGACTGGCAACCCGAACTCGGCATCGAGCCAACGCATGCAAGCCGACGTGCAACGCAATGTGAACCAGGAACAGCGCATCCGGAACGGGCTCAAGGATGGATCGCTGACCAAGGAGGAAGCAGCGCGACTCGAGCGTGGTCAGGCCCGGGAAAGCCGACTGCAAGCCAGGGCCGGTGCTGACGGACACGTCGGGGCAGCCGAGCAGCGACATGTTCAACGCACTGAAAATCGCCAGTCACGCAGAATCTTCAACGAGCGTCACGATCAGTAAGTCGACAGTTGATTGTGCTGTCAGCGCCCGGGGGCATCCTCCACCGGTCGCTGCAGAAGAACAACTGCCCCGCCTACTGCAACATAAACGTCTCGTACTCCAGCACCCCCAGCGTCCGCGATAACATCCCCAACCCAGCCAGCACCACCACCAGCAAGGCCAGTGCAAATCCGTACCCGAAAAACGCCGGGCCGAGCTGCACCGACACCAGCGTCAGCACCAGGTTCAGCACGACAAACGCAGCGCACAGCGCCAGCACGATGCGCCGCTTGTCCAGGTAAAAGAACACGTTCAGGATACCCAGCAACACCACCTGCAAACCGGCCGCAATCACGTCGATGTATAGCAGCGGCAAATACAGCGTCGATATCCCCAACCACTTAAGTACCGCTTCGCCGATCACGATCAGCAGCAGCGTCGCGATAGTCTGGATCTTGATAATTTCGAAGATGCCGAGGCGGATGGTTTCGACCATGCCGTTGCGGGCTTCCTCGATCGCTTCGAGCGAACCGCCGCTGCGCACGGCCTGATAAAACTTGTCGTAGTACTCGACAAAATCGGTCTCCATGCGTAACAGAAAAATCGCCATCCCCGGAATGATCGACAGGTAGGCCAGAAACACCGGCAAGTCGTAAATTACCGACGCGCGTAACGGACCGATGATGGCCTGACTGGTATCGGCAGTGAACCAGAATACGAACTTGTCGACCCAGACGCCGAGGTTGTACAGCAAGCCGATGCACAGCAGCGCCGGATACATCAGCTTGCGTTCAAAGAACTCGAACGAAATAAACTTCTGCGCCGGATAATTGCGCAGGATCAGAATCGTCATCCCCATCAGCAACAAAGCCTGACCAATCACGAAACCCGCCATCAATCCTTCCAGCCCGAACGGCCGCATCGCTAGTGCCGCGAGCACCGTGATCGCATAGCCGCCCAGGTACATCCAGACGATTTCCTTGTACTGCTTCATGCCGGACAAAAAGATCGTCGCGATCCAGATATTGGACATGATCACGAAGGCCGCCAGCAGCAGCAGCCGGTACATCACGCTTTGCTCCGGAAACAGGAACAGCACGCACAGCAATCCGGCAATCCCGCCGACCACCGTCACGGCCAGCGTCACCGCATGGAAATTGGTCAGGATGACGTCGTTGTTCTTCTCGAACAAGCGGTCGGCCGTGAAGCGCGTGAAGGCCAGCTGGAACGGCCCGGTAAAAATCAGCGACGCGGCAATCACATAGGTAATGCTGACCTGGAACTGCACGATCAGCAGGTTCGGCAGCACGATCGCGTAACTGAGCACACCGATGATCAGGATGCCGACGATCGACAGCACCCACGGTCCCGAGCTGATCACGGCGGCATAGGTGTAGGCCTGCATCAGCGACATCAGATTGTCGCGTTTGAGGATCTTGCGTAATTCGAATCCGATACCGGCCATGACGTCTCAGTTCCTAGTGACTTTGTTGCGCCGATGGCGGGCGCATCGGGCAGCTTGCCGCACGCACCGTTGGCGCATCGGCCTGCTGCAGCGATTTGTCGTACAGACGGCTGTATTCGGCGAACATCAGGTCTTGTGTGTAATAGCGCTCGACCCGCGCCATGCCGGCCGCCTGGGCCGCCTGCCAGCGCTCGTGGTCGGTCAGCAATGCCACTGCTGCACGCGCCAGTGCCTGCGGTTCGGCAATGCTGACGATGGCACCGGCAGCGCCCAGCGCCCGGTCTTCGTCGTCCAGCCCATGAATCAGCTGGCGGCACGAGCCGACATCGGTCGCCACAGCCGGCACGCCGGCGGCAAAACCCTCCAGCAGCACCAGCGGCAAGGCTTCGCTAATACTCGACAAGATCACCAGTCCGATCTGCGGCAACAGTGCATCGACTTTCTGGAAACCCAGAAACTTGATTCTGTCCTGCAGGTCCAGTCCTTCGGCGATGCTATGGCACTCCTCGGCGTATCCGGGATCCTCGTCTTCCGGACCGGCAATCCAGCCCTGCGCATCGGGCATCAGGTTGATCACCGTGCGCATCGCACGGATGAAGGTCTTGACGTCCTTGATCGGCACCACGCGTCCGATCAGGCACAGCACCGGCGGCGGCGTAGCCGGGCGCAAGGCGCGCAAGGCGGCAAAGCGCGGCAGGTCGATACCGTTCGGGATATTGCGGGTGCGCCCGGCCAGCGCGCCGTCATGGATCTGACGCAGCCGGTTGGTGTCGTACAACGCGACGATGTCGCCGGCGGCTTCGTAGCACATCCGCCCCAGCGCCTCGAAGAAACGGATCCACAGGTCGCGGAAGTACGACAGCTGCGACGCATCCTTCTCGAATACGCCGCGGTTGTCGTGGATCCATTCGCTCTGGAACAGGTCGATCTTGCGTTCCTTGGTGTAGATCCCGTGCTCGGACAAGATCAGCGGGCGGCCGGTTTGCTGCGTCAACAGCGCACCCAGAAACCCCGCGTAACCGGTCGATACGCTGTGATAAACGCGCGCCGGAATCAGCTTGCGGGCCACCCGCGCCAGCGTCCAGACCGGCGTATGCATGATGCGCACGGTCCAGAAATAATCGACGAACGACGGATCGGTGCAATGGGTGCGGTAATTTTCGGCGATGCTCTGCCACGACAGTTGGCTGTACAGGAACGACGCCTCGTCGAGCGCGCCGCCATCCTGCATCAGCGGCAACAGCGCATGCAGCGATGCCGAAATCGCCCCCTGCGGCATATCGGCCCGCACCGGCGCGCGTAATTGCTGGTGCAGTGCGTCCATCTGCGCATACGCAGCAGCGTCGCCATCCTGCGGCAGCACCAGCGGTGCGGCATGGCGCTCGTGCAGGTAATGCGCTTCGAAGTGCACGACGTTGTCCGGCAGCGCATATTTCGGATCGCCGTAATCGTCACGCCGGCTGCCGATGAAGCAGATGCCGAAGCGGATTTGCGGAAAGCCGCGAATGAGTTGGTTGACCCAGCTCGAGACACCGCCGCTGACATACGGGAAGGTGCCTTCGAGCAGCAGCATCACATCGCAATCGGCGGCACGGCGGTTGATCGTGGCATCAGGTTTCAAGTGCGGTCACCTTCGGGTAAGAGGAGGATAGTCGCAGCCGACAACTCGGGACGCCAGTAGCGCCGGCTCTGCGCCAGTGCCGGCACGCCGGGCTGATCGCCCAGTTCGTCGAACAGTGCGCGCACTTCGTCGTAGCGGCGCTGCAAAAAACGCAATTCGGCCAGATAGGGCAGCAGCCGCTCGCGCGCAAAGTTGTTCTTGCGCGCTTCGGCCAGCGCCCGCCCGGCCGCCTCGACATCGCCACTGAACAGTTCGAGCCGGGTCAGCAAAAACCAGACGCCGGCATCATCGTCACGTAACTGCAAAGCCTGTACCGCGTACTTGCGTACCTGGCCGGCAGAAAAACTGCGCATGTCACCCTGCACCAGATCCTGATAAATCAATTCCCAGTACAGCTCGGCGACCAGCTTGCTCAGGCCGAACCGCTCGGCCGGCGGGCCGGACTGATCGAGCCGGCGCCGGCTCTCGAGGATGCGATTGCTGATCTGTTTTTCTTTGCCATCAAGAATGCCGTAAGCCAGCAGCCGCATGTCATCAGCCGGGTCGGCCAACAGTGTGCGCAACAGGCTGCCGGTGGCCCGCGCCGGCGTGTTCTGCACCGCCACCAGTGCTTTCAGGCGCTGGTCCAGCGGGGTCTGGTTGTTGCCCAGTTGCGCCCGCACCTGACCGCCGCGAAACCCGGTGCCCTCGTGATTGCGATGGGTCGTGAAGCGCAATTGGCCGGCGGTCTCGAACGGCTCCTTGCCGGACGTACGCGGCAACCAGAAGCCCAGCAGCAAGCCACCCGTTACGCACACCAGCCCGACAATGGGCATGAAGAAATTGAACGCAAAGAGGTAGCCCAGCACCCAGCTGCGCGGACGCCGGTAGCGCGCCGGAATCAGCAGGATCAGCACCAGCGCCAGCAGCGCGCAACCTAGCGCATGCAGCAACAGGTAACTGCCGATCAGCGCGGCACTGTGGCTGCCGGCGAACAGCAATCCGATCGCGCTGAACTCGAACGACAGGCCGAGAAAGAGCAGCTTATACAGCACAGCGACGCACCAGTCCGAGCAAGGTTTCGCCGGCATCGGCATGGCCCAGCCGCGCCGTATGGGTAGTGATCTGGCTGCTGACAAAGCCACCGCCGAACTGCTGATGCAAGGCCGATTCGATGCGCAACAGATAGCCATCGACCGCCGCAACCGAGGCCAGCGGCAGCAGGGTAATCAGCGCCACATGGCTGGTGCCGGTCAGTTCCCACGACAGGTCGACCCCGCGCTTGAGGCGCTTGACCTGCTCGAAGCGGTCCAGTGATGCCTCATCCTTGCCGAACACCAGCGCCACCAGCGAGGTTTCGATACCGGCTTCGACGCGAATGCGCTGCAAGCGCATCAGGTCCAGCGCCATGTCTGCAGGACAGTCCGGCACCGTCGCCAGCACCGCGCGCACCGCATGACCGAGCCGCACGCCATCGGCGTAATAACCGATCAGCACCGACAGCAATTGCAGCGCATCGTCATTGAGCGCAAAAAAAGGCAGTTTCTCGACCACCAGCAAGCCGACCGGCGCGCTACCCGACGGCAGCAGTGGCGCGCAGATCAGATAGCGGCTGGCGCTGCGATCGGCCGGCGTGATATCGGTCGTCTGGACATGCGCCAGCCGTCCCTGCGCAATGCAGTAGCGCACCAGCGGATCGTCCTGGTCCAGCGTACCCGGTTCGCCCAGAACGGCGGTCGGCATGCCCGCATAGCGGTCGGTACCGGTGACACCATGCAGCGCAGCGATTTCGAGCTGGCAGCTCTGGCCGAGCAGCTGGATGAACTCGCGCGCGCCGGGCAGTTCGACAGGATCGGCCGCTTGCTGACCGGCTGTCAGCTCGCGCAAGCGGGCCAGCGTTTCGCGCAGTGTCAGCGGCTTGGCCAGCAAATCCTGTTCGAGCCGTTCATGTGATAGCCGCAACAGGAAATGGTTTTTGGTCAGCGTATTGAGGCGCTCGTCCAGGTAGGCATTAACTGCCCGCAGGCGCCGCGTGCGGGCCGACCAGATATCCGAAAACTGGCCGCAGACCAGCGTCAGTACCAGCCCGCCCAAAAAAAACGCTTTTGGAAATTCCTGCCCCGCCAGACTCGTCGCCGACACCAGCAGCGCGCGCGACCACGGCAGGTAAGCGGCCAGTTCCGGCAACAGCAGACAGAGGGCGATGAAGGTCACCACTGCCGTCACGCCGATGGCGGTGCCATAGCGCATCGCCAGCAGCGCCGGCACGATCCACAACCACGGGAATTGCGCGCCCAGTCCGAGCGGATCCTGCGGCGCGATCCAGCAGCTCAGCGCGAACGCCAGTACACACAGGAAGATCGCTTCCAGTGCGGCCAGGCTCCAGGCCCAGACCGGTGTTGCGCCGGCTTGAGACGGTGGCAACACGCGCCGGCTCAGGTCGCGCCAGGAGACTGCCATCGCTCAGCGCGCCGCAACCAGCAGCGGACGCAGCAGCTTGGCGAGCAGTTTCTGCGCCACGCCCGAGAGCGACTCGCGGCTCCAGCCGGTGCTGCCACCGGCCGCGGCCCACAGCACCTGGCCGCTTTGCACGTCGATCAGTTGCAGCGTCACGCCGGCGGCCGGTTCGCCATCGATGCCGACCTTATAACGCCATTCATCGACGCTGCCGGTCAGTGCGTAGCGGATATTTTCACCGCGCGCCCACGCCAGCGCGGCATCGAACTGTTTGCGGTCCATCGGTTCGAACAGCGTCTCGGTATTGAGCGCGGCCGGATAGCGGCGCAGGTTGCTGATGCCATCGACACGCAACAGGCTCTCGGCGATCGACTCGGCACGCAGGCCTGCCTGCGGTGTTTCGGTCTGGTTCACGAAGGGCAGGATGGCCCACTTGGCCCCGGCCTCAAGCGTCGGCGCGCTGCCGACATGCAGCGTGGAACAGGCACCCAGCAGGCCGATGACGGCGGCCAGAACGAGTGAGCGGAACAGGTGACGGAAGTGTTGTTTCATAGTGCCCTCTAAAAAAACCATTTGTAATCCAGTCCAATTTCCTGGCTGCCTTGCGGCGACGCCGCGCTGCTGCTGGAACGCAGCCCCCGCAAAGTCATCAGGTCCTGGCCCAGCACGCTGCCGGCAATCCCGGCGCGCAGGTTGACGCCGCTACCGGTGACATCACTGCGGGTCAGTCCGAGCTCGGCGAACGGTCGCCAGGCGCGGGTGTAACGGGTATCGATCACGGTGCCCAGCCCGAGGCTGATACCGACCAGCCTTTCGTTGACCGGCAGTGCGCGGATCTGGGTCAGGTCAGTACCGGCCGGCAGCAGGTTGCCGACCAGCGCATCGATCTGGTTGCGGTCGCGATAGGCCGAGCCGGAGGCAAAGGCGCGCAGCGTGATATTCGGATATTCAAGGCGCAGATGGGTGCCGGCTTCGACATTCCAGTTGCCGCCGCTACCGAGGACATTACCGGCCTGCGACGCATAGCGATGCCAGGCCAGACCGAGGCGCAGGTATTCGGCGCGACTGAGCGCGTAGGTCACGGTCGATTCGACACCATCACGCATCGCCGCGACCCGCAACAGCGCCGACTCGGTAGCCAGCTGGCGCACGCCGACGCTACCGGCCACGCTGACCGGCGGCGACAGCGTCAGGCTGTAATCGAGGCGCAGGCCGGTATTGCTGCCGGCACCCTGGCGCTGCTGTACCGTGGCCGAGACATAGCCGCCGTCGAGCTGCTTACGCAAGCTCAGTTCAAGCTGGCGATCCGAGCCGGGCAGGTTCACCAGCGCGGTGTCGTCGAGGCTGCGGTACTGCCGGTCGATCAGCGCGACGGTGAGCCGCAGGCCGGGCGTGAGGTAGACGCTGGTCTGCAATTCGGTTTCGCGGGCCGATAGCGGCGACACCGTCATCTGGTTCACCGTCGCCGAAAAACCGGCCGGCTGTTCGGTGGTCATCGTGGTCAACCGCAGATGCAGGTCTTCATCGGTAGGCAACAGCGCCAGCTGGTCGAATGCCATCGTTTGCGCCAGCCCCGGCCGACCGGCGCGCTGCGCTGCTTCGATGCGGTCGTACATCGGCAGCCAGTCCGGCACATCGTCGAGCAAGCGATTTAATTGCGCGCGATCTTCCGAGGCCAGCAGCAGGGACAGTTCGCCCCACAGCGGTTTTTCCAGCTGGGCGGCAAAACGGCTGGCGAACCACGCGGCGGCGAGGTCGTTGGCATTGCGGTTCAAGGCATAGGCCAGCGCCAGTTCGCGGGCCGTGGCGGTCAGTCGCACATCATCCTGTGGCCGGCCGGCCGCCGGGGCCGGGGCCAGCAACGCGTCCATCGGGGCACTGCTGCGCTGCGCGGCGCGCTGCTTGTCGCGCTGCTGCAGCAAGGGCAGCTGCGCAGTGTCAGGCTGATCGAGCCGGGCCAGCATTTCGCGGCCGGTGCGCGGCGGTGCTTGTGGTGGCACGAACGCCACCAGCGTGCTGATATCGGCGCGCAGCAAAGCCCGCATCACGCGATCGGCCCCATCGCCGTTCATGAACAGCGGTGCCACCGCAACCAGCCGGTCGCGCAGCGCACCTAACTGTTCCGGATTGGCCTTGCGCAGCACATCGGGATTGCGCAGGTCAAGCCAGACATGGCGGCGAATGCGCCAGGCCTGTTCTTTTTGCGAGACCGCATCGAGCACCTCGGCATAACTCATCAGCCACAGATAATCGTCGTTACGAAAGCCGCCCTTGCGGAACCAGTGCAGGGCCCGGTCCTGCCGGTTCAGCGACATGTTCGCGGCCGCATACGGATCCCACAGCACGGCATTGTTTTCGGCGTCAGCAGCCCAGAGCGACAAGGCTTTTTTGAGATCGGCGGTGTCGCGCTTGGCCACCAGTATCCAGAGCAAGGCGGCACGCAATTCCATCTCGGCGGGGCGCAAGGCCAATGCCGCGCGCATGTCGCGCGCGGCACCGTCGAGGTCGTTACTGGATTGTGCAATCGAGGCGCGCAGGCTCAGGAAAGCCGGGTCCTGTTCGAGCAAGCGGCGCTGTTCCGGCGTCAGCCGTGCCAGCATGGCGCGCGCGCCGGCCCAGTCAGCGATGCGCGCGCGCAGGTTCAGCGCCTGCAGCGCGGTGCGCGGATTGCCTTTGCTGGCATAGGCAAATTCGGCCAGCCGGGCGGCGGCCAGCGGTTGCGCCGCTTCCAGCAAGCCGATCAGGTTGGTCAGATCATTGTCGCCATGGACCTCACCGGCCAGCAGGCTGCGCAAGCCGGTGCGGGCAGCGGCATCGTTTTGCAGCAGCATCGCCAGTTCGGCATAGGCGCGCCAGAAATCGCCATCGGTGACCGGCGCGACCGCACCGGCGCGTTCCAGGGCGGCGAAGGCGGCGCCCGGTTGGTTGGCGCGGTACAGGTTGTTGGCGATGCGTAGCGCCACCGTGCTGTCGGTGCCGAACTCGGCTTGCAGCCGGCGCAACGCGGTCAGCGATTCGTCGTCATGGCCGGTGCGCTCGGCCAGCGTGGCCAGCAAGTCCAGTTCGCGCCGGCGCAGGGCAGGCGCTGACTTGTACGACAGGCGGGTACGCAGCAGCGCCAGTGCGCGCTCGGGCTGGCCACTGGCTTCGAACACTTGCAACAGGCGTTCCAGCCAGACCACGCTGGTCGGTTCACGTTCGACCTTGTGGGCAATCGCAGCGACCTGGGCATCGATATCGGCCAGGCCGCTGCCGAGCTGCAGTACCGTGTCCCAGGCCGCTTCGTCGCCGCTCAGTCTTGCGTACGCCAGCCATTGCGGCAACGCCGCTTCGGGCGCGGTATTCCATTGGTTGATCTGCGCCAGCCGCTTGCGCCAGCCGGCATCGGCGGGCCGCTGCAACACGGCTGATTCGGCCACGCGACGGGCATCGTTGAGGTTACGGTTAGCCAGAAAAATCGTATAGCTCAGCGTGTAGGCGTCGTCATCGAACGGCAGTCCGGGCGCACTGGTATCGGCGATCCGCACGAAGCGTAATGGCCCGGCATCGACACGATCGAGTCCGGCATAGAACTGCGCCGGACTTTGCCAGCCGGCCAGCTGCCTGCCCTGCCAGCGCTCCAGCAGCGATAACTTCAGCAGTTGTTTTGCATACCGCTCGGCCGCATCGAGGCGGTTGGCCGACTGCGCCAGCCGGGCCAGAAATTTCAGGGTGGCGGTGTCGTCGATGAGCATGCCGACATGCTCATCGGCGCTGGCGATCAGGTCGCCGGCATCACCGCTGGCTTGCAGCGTGCGCATTCCCGCAAAAAAATAATCCCGTCGCTTGTCGATCACGCGGGTGTAGACCATCGCGCGAAAGTACAAGTTGGCAGCGACCCGGTAATTACCCAGAGCGAGTGCGGCGCGCGCGGCTTCGGCGTAAATTTCAGGCGCGAGGATTTCCGGTCGCGCGGCAATTTTCTGATAGGCCAGCGCTGCCACGTCAACCGCGCCGGCCGCCAGCGCGGTACGCGCCAGCACCAGCAGGCGTTGCGAATCCTGCTGCGGCAAACCCACCAGCACGCGCAGCTGTGCACGTACGCGTTGCATCGCGACTTCACGCGCCGGTGTGCTCACCGACAAGGCATACGCTTCGCCTTCCAGCATGCTCAGCTCCAGCCATTCGGCGTCGCGCTGGATGGCCGGATCACTGGCTAGCTGCAAGGGCCGCATCGCTTCGCGGGCTTCGGCGTAGGAACCCAGTCGCACCAGCTGGCCGACCAGGGCACGACGCAGCGCCAGCGCATTCGGCTCGGCTTTCAAAAATACTTTCAGGTACTCGACGGTCAGCCGGTCCGGCTTGCTGTTGAGTTCGCTCGAGGCCAGCTTCTGTTCGAGCGTGCGATACGGATACACCAGCAGCAGACCCAGCCCGACCGCCAGCCCGAAACCGGCGATGGTCCAGGGCGAAAACAGCGCCATACGCTCATAGTTGGTGTCGCGCGAGTACCAGGACCCGTGGCGCTGGTTGGCCGGACGCGGGCGCGAGGCATCAGGCTTGACCATCATGCTGCGCAGCGCACGGTAATGACGCGGCGCTGCGGCATTGCATCGCCGCCATCGAGCACGTAACGCGCATCGCTGCCGCTGGCGGCGACCGGCTTGCCATCGGCACTGACACGGCAACCGGCGGCTTGCGCCAGCGTCAGCGTGATCGCCTCGTTGGCGGTGGCCGTGAAGCGCAATTGTTCGCCCGCCCCTTCCCGCGTGCGCGTGAAGTCGCTGATGCCGCCGTTGATCTGATCGACCCGCACACCGCCCTGGTCGGGACGCGCCGACAGGCGCACCTGAGCCGAGCTCAGTGTCAGGTAATCGCCCGACGGGCCGGTCGCCACACCGGCCACGCCACTGCTATCGCGCAGCGATGGCACCGCAGCACCGGGCGGCATGCGCAAGGTGCGCAGGCTGGCACCGGTACGCACCAGCAGATCCTCCGAGGCCAGTTCGCGCGCGATGCTGGTGGCTTCAAAATCGAGCACCTTGCGCACGTACTGCGACGGGAAAACCCGCGTGAACGGTTGCGCGACAGCCCAGCCGTACACCTTGTGCAATGCCGCTATCGAAGCCGGCTTGGTGGCCGAATACACGTGGTAATAAATGTCGACCGGCTTGAAGCGATACGGCGCGCCGGTCAGCTGATAGGTTTCGATGACGCGCTCGAAACCGTAGTACGGACCGGTCCAGTTGTTGGTGTAGACGTTTTCATTCTGGTTAGGTGCGAACACCTGATACCAGCCGCCCTTGCGCACCCCTTGAGCGGCAATCGCGGTCCATGAGTTGTTGCTCGCGGTGATGCGGGTGTCGCCGCCGTTCATGTTCAGGAATCCGTCCTTGACGGTTTCGGCAATCGCGCTGGCCAGCGGCACGCAATTACCGGTCCACAGGAATAATTCGGCTTTCTTGTTGGGCGGCATCAGGCGCGTGTTGATGTAATCCATCGATCCCTGCACTTCGCGCTTGAGGTCGAAGCGGTAGCCCGGCAAGGGCAAACCATACGATTTATCGACGGCAATGATTTCATCGCGCGGGCTGATCACGCCCATCGCGCGGGCCCATGAAAACGGATGTGAATACGAATGGCTGGCTGCTTCGACATACGGCAGCGCGAAGATCTTGCGGGCCAGCGGTTCGAGCTCGGCGGACAGGGCGGGATACACGCCTTGCGGGCTGATTTCGGCTTCGATTACCGATACGGCTGTGGGCAAGCGGTAGCGCGACAGGATCTGCTTTTGCAGTACTTCGGGCGCCAGCGGCCGGCCCGGCAGTTCGGCGCGCGACGGAAAACCATCGGCATCGATATGCACCATCAGCATGCGCCGGCCGCCCTCGGTGGTGACATCCGGCACCGGCAGATCGGGCAGTTGCAGGGCTGCCTGCAGGAAGCGGATCGGTTGCAATATCCAACGATCCTGGTCCAGCGCCGACAGCGACCGCGTCGTGAACGGACTGAGCGCAAAGCCGCCCCAGGCGGTCAGTGCGACCGCATCAAACGTATTGCCGGTGCCGTCCTGCAGGCTGAGCAGGCTGCGCCCTTGCTGCGGCAGTAATTGCAGCGGTTCAAGCTGGGACCGGTCGGGCAAGGCGGCGACCTCGAAATCGAGTAGCGCGGTGTCGCGGGCATGCACCGTCAGTCGTTCGGGACGCGGCACCGCCAGCCGGCGTACGCCAAGCGCCGCGGCGTTTTTCCCTTCGACGACAAAGCCGAAGGTATCAAAGACTGCGATGCGCACGCCACTGGCGATCTGTTGTCGCATCCAGTTGGCCAGCGTCGGGTGATCGACACCCGGATTGAGCCAGCTGACGATACCGGCGTAGCGGCCGGCGAGGATGCCGGCCGGCAGCGGCTGCGTCGCCAGATCGAGGAATTCATAGCGCAGGCCCAGATAATTGAGCGGCATCCCGAGGAAGCGCTGCGCCGAGGTGTAATGAAAATCGAGGTCGAGGTTATCGACCAGCACCAGCACCGTGCGCGGCAGGACTTCGATATTGCCGACGCCCAGCGACACCAGCCCGCCATCGGCGACCCACGGAATGAAACCATCGCTGGCGAGCTGGCGTGCCGTGCTGCGTGCCAGCGCGCGCGCGCCGGGAACGGACGGATCAACATAATCGATCGCAATGACCGGCAATTGGTAGCGCTCGCGCACGGTCTGCATCTGCGCCATCAGCCAGGTCCGGTCGGCCGCCGGCACCGGTCCGTATTGCTTGCGGGCCGCATCGTAACCCTGATACAGCGACTCGGCGGCGACCGCGAAGACCAGCGGTGCGACCTCGGGCAGCAACTCGAAACCCCGGTTGAGGATCAGCCGCGCGTCGGGATAACGGCGCTTGAATTCACGCAGCAGAGCCACCATCGCCTCCTGCTGGCGGGTCCGCTCGGCATCGGTGGTGGCGAACAGCTGATAGGAGTCGAGCGTGTCGAGGAAGAAGCCGCGCCAGCCTTGTTGCCACAACGGAGCAATCACACTGGTCAGAAAAAATTCATTCCAGCCGGGTGCCGCCTGATCGATGACCTTGCTGCCCCAGGCGGCATTATCGCCGCGCAGCGCACCTGCTGGCAGCGCCTGGTAGTAAGAACGGGACGGCTGCACCTCCCCCAGCGAGACATACGCAAACAGCGCATGTGCGCCATCGGATGTCGGGCGGGTCCGGCTGGCAGGATTACTGACAAAGTCAGGCTCGACCACGGCGATATCGAAGGCTTGCAAATCAGCCAGTGGCGCTTGCGCACCGTAGTAAAACGCCACGGACGGCGGCGCCGCCAGCGCCAGCGCCGGCAGGAACAAGACAATCAAGCAGAGTTTGCCAGTCCAACGGGCGACACCTTGCAAGACGCCGCGAAGGCAATGATCAGACAACAGCGATTCTCCCGGGGGTGGTCGGCACATACCGTTATGTTGGGCTTCATTTGGCTTCAACCAGCGCACGCCCGCACGACGATGGCGCGACCTTGCTGCAGGTCAAAACTTTATTTTTGGACACTTTACCCGAGACTTTGAGAGAGAGCGAAAGGAAATTTCTCCCATCTGCCGACAATTGTTTCTAAAATGAAACCACCTTTTTTTAGTATTGACTGTCAATAACTCAGGCCGGAAAACCTGCAGGTAACAAGCACCTGACGACAGGCGCAGATGAAAAAAAACGCCCTTCCGGGCGCTCGATGCTGGTGGCCCGACGCGAACGTCTTTCAGCTGTCGGTCTCGACCAGTGTCTGATGCACGTACGCAGTCAGCACCAGCCTATCCTGCACCGACACCTCAACGAACTCGAATCCATGCCGGAAGCCCTCGCCCGTATCGGCTGGTGCAATCGAACGCAACACAGTCTGCAGGTTCAGGAACAGGTCCTGTCCGGCGACATGGACTTTGAGCTTGATGCGGCCGGTCTCGCCTTTGACGCCAAGGATTTCCCTGGCAATTGCCGACGCCCCGCCCATGCTCAGGTCGGTGATGGTGGCGGCCGAACTGCGCTCCGGCTCGCCCAGCGAGACCGCCGCAATCAGCCGCACGGCAACGCGCGCGGTCTGGCGCACCACGGTGCAGCGCAGTTGTTTTGGATAAGACAGATGCAGGTAAGGATGCGGGGTATGCACCGACCGCACTGCGGCAGCAATGAAGGCATAGGCCTTCTTGCCGGAGAACGCGCGCACCACAAAACTCTGGCCGTCGCGGATCAGTTCGAACTTGCCATCCATCGTCGGCGCGGTCACATAGACAGTCTTGCCTTTGACGAACCCGATCAGCTTGACGGTGTAGCGGATCGATGGCTTGTCCTGCATCTGCAGGATCATCGTTTCGCCGATGTTCCAGCGCACATCCTGCATGTTGACGGCGATTTCACGTTCGGCAGCTTCCGGCTTCGGTGCGGCAGTCGCTTCGACCAGCCGCTTGATATTCTGGTCTGCCGGAATCGGGCCGGCGGGACGCTCCCAGCCACCTTCGTGGAAGTAGCCGTTTTCGAGTACGCCGGCCATCTGGCTCGCGTTGTCGATGACGAATCCGGACGCCAGTAACAGGTTGCCGTGGTAGTCATAAACAGAGCGCGTGAGCGCCTTGCCGACGATGATTTCGGATGCACGGACAGGAACCAACGCGACAGACTCGGGCATGCACATCCTTTGAGGATCAGGCGCGGCACAGGCCGGACAGTTTGTCTGGCCGGTGCCGCATTGCTTTAAAAAAAGATGACTAAGTATAACGAATATTGCTTGCGAGTCACTTTTTAAAACGCCAACCTGGTGCAGGAGTTACTTCGGTACCTCTGCAAAAAAATCCAGGACCGCATCGCGTTCGCGGGTGCGCTTGAAAGCCGGCAGGCTTTGCCAGATGCGCTTGCCATAGGGTTTGGAGAGCAGGCGCGGATCGCACAGCATCAGCACACCGCGATCGCTTTCATCGCGGATCAGTCGACCGGCACCCTGCTTGAGATTGATGATGGCCTCCGGCAGCTGGTGATGGATGAAGCCGTTGCGCCCCTTGCGTTCGAGCGCGGCAATGCGCGCCGCCAGCACCGGATCATCCGGTGGCGAAAACGGCAGCTTGTCGATGATGACCAGCGACAGCGCGTCGCCGCGGACATCAACACCTTCCCAGAAACTCTGGCTACCGATCAGTACCGCATTGCCCGCCGCGCGGAAGCGATCGAGCAATTCGTTGCGGCCGGCCTCGCCCTGCACCATCAGTGGAAACGGCAGGTTGCGCCGGGCGAACTCGTCGCGCAAGCGCTCTGCCGCGCGGCTGACTGCGCGCAAGGTCGTGCACAGCAAAAAGGTGCGGCCACCGGCGGCTTCGATGATGGGCAGCGCGGCATCAATGACCGCATCGGTGTAGTCGGGCGAATTCGGTTGCGGCATATTGTGCGGCACGTACAGCAAGCCCTGCTGCTCGTAATCGAACGGGCTTGGCCAAGAACGTGCCGTCACATCAGCCAGCCCCATCTGGTCAGTAAAATGATGAAAATCATTTTTGACTGCCAGCGTCGCCGACGTGAAAATCCAGGCGCGCGGCGAGCCTTCACGCTGCTTGCTGAAGATGGGCGCAATCGACAGCGGTGTCTGGTGCAATTGCAGCGAACTCGAAAACGCCTCGACCCACAGGACGTTTTCCTGGTCGGTATCGGGCACGGTAGCAGCCGCATCGGTTGCCACGACCCAGGCCGCCAGCTGATTGCCGAGTTCGATCGTGCGTACGCGACAGAGCTCGATGGTTTCGGCGCGCTCTGCCTGTTTTTCGAGCACGGCCACCATGGCCTGCAACTCGGTTTGCAGCGTCACCAGCGCCGGGAAAAAGGCACTCGATGGCGCGATCTGGCTGACTGCCAACCGCATCACATCCTGCGGAAAAGCCAGCCGCAAATCACGTGCGGCGCGGTCGACCGGCGCCACCACACGGGCCCAGTCAGCACCATCACGCGCATGCGACAAACCTTCGGCCTGCACGTCGCGGCACAACTCGATGATCTGCGAGGTCGAGATGGTCTCGCCGAAGAACAGCGTCGCGGTATCCGGCAACTGGTGCGCTTCATCGAAAATGATCGTGTTGGCCGACGGCAGCAATTCAGCCATGCCGGTTTCCTTGAGCGCCACATCGGCAAAAAACAGGTGATGGTTGACCACCACCACGTCAGCTTGCTGCGCTTCCTTGCGCGCCTTCATAACAAAGCAATCCTGGTAGTACTGGCATTCGGCACCCATGCAGGTATCGCGGGTCGACGTCACCAGATTCCAGATCATCGCGTTTTCGGGCACGCGCGACAGCTCGGACTTGTCACCGGTGGTGGTGGTCTTCATGAAGCGCGATATTTCACGCAGGTTGCCGATGTCGTCGCGCGAGGTCATGCGCCCGTTCTGTTGCGTGCGTTCCAGATGGAAATGACACAGGTAATTCGAGCGGCCTTTGAGCAGGGCGACCGATACCGGCGCATTGAGCGCCTTGCGCACCGTCGGGATATCGCGCGAAAACAGCTGGTCCTGCAGGTTCTTGGTGCCAGTCGAAATGATCACCTTGCCGCCCCACAGCAAGGCCGGCACCAGATAGGCAAAGGTCTTGCCGGTACCGGTGCCGGCTTCGGCGATCAGGGTTTCCTGGCCGGCGATGGCATTGCCGATGGCCTTGGCCATGTCGGTTTGCGCATGGCGCGAGCGAAAGCCGCGCACGGCCTGGCTGAGCGCGCCGCCTTCGCCGAACAGCCGTTCGACATCGGCATCATGGACACCGGGAGGAGTAGGAGCGACGGTCGCCAGAGCGCCGTCCGGAAGATCTTCAGTCAAGGAATCAGTCAGTGTGCGGCCTGCAGCATCAGGCCGGAATGTCGGGAATGAGCTGCATTTTCAGCAGCGTGATGTGGTCCTTGAGTTGCAGCTTGCGTTTCTTGAGGCGGCGCAGTTGCAGTTCTTCGTGGCGGGTGTCGCGGATCAGCGTATCGATGACCGCATCAAGATCGCGGTGTTCGACTTCGAGCTCGATGATGCGTCGACGCACGTCAGCCGATGGCAGATTACTCATGATCGACCCGACTCGCTGCCGCGCTCGCGCAGACCTGCGACGCACAGGGCGATGGAAAAAAAGAAAGATTTCATTTGGCTCCAGGTTTTGCCGTGCAATTATTCCGTACAATCAAAAAATCTCCAGCGCAGTTTAATCTACCCCGGTCCATGAGCCAATACAAGATAGAAGCAGGAACCGGTCAGCACCCCGGCGACCGTCAGGAACAGCAGGATCGCGTCGCACTGTTCGGTGCCGCCAAAGCCCCCGGTTTCATGATGGCGGTACTTGCCGACGGTATGGGCGGACGCACCGGCGGCGCGATGGCAGCCGAGCAGGTGATCCGCACCGCGCGCCAATTGTTCGACGAATTTTCTCCGCTGACCGGCGACATCGACGCGATGTTACACACTATCGCCATCGAAGCGCACACCATCATCAAGCTCAGCGGACTGACTGTCGAAAAGGAACCGCACAGCACGCTGGTGGTGCTGGTCCTGACCCCGTCCGGCAGCGCGCACTGGGCCCATGCCGGGGATTCACGGCTCTATCGCTATCGCGGCGCGGCCTTTGCGGAACGCACCATCGACCACTCGTTTGTAGAACGCCTGATCGAACAGGGCCGGCTCCGGCCGGAAGAAGCCGCCAATCATCGCTTGTCGAACATCCTCGTCAACGTGCTCGGCAGCCTGCGCGAAGAACCCTACATTACGCTGGGTCGGCATGACGGACTGCAAGCTGGTGATGCGTTCCTGCTGTGCTCGGATGGACTCTGGCATTACTTCAGCGACGAAGAAATGGGCGCAGCGATTGCGGCAAACTCGCCGCGACAACTCTCCGAATTGCTGATCGGGCAGGCCCGCCAGCGGGCTGCCGGTAACAAGGCAGACAACTGCACGATGGCGGTGGTGAAGCTGACGGCGCTTTAGCGGATTCTTTTATGGATACCCGGCCGGCGCGATGCACTGGTCGCGTGCACCAGACACATCCTTCACCACCAACCGCACCTACTGCTTCGCCGCCGCAGCCGCCGCATCTGCCGCCGCTTTCTCTTTAGACGCTTTCAATGCAGCGGCTTTTTCCTCTTCCCCGGCGAGCTTCGCGTCTTTTCGCTCGGCCACCTGTTTCTGGCGTGCCGCGGCATCGGCTTGTTTCTTGTCGAAGGCGCGCATATTGGCGGCACGTTGTGCTTGTCTGGCCTGCTCGCTGGCCTGCTGTTGCGCAGCCTTCGCATCGAAAGCACGCTGGCGTGCCTGCGGATCGACGGTGGCATCGCGCAGTTGCGATCCTTGTGCTTTCAAGGTGCTTGCCGCACGGTCTTCGGCTTTGATAGCGGCGGCTTTTTCGCGATCACGCATGTCCTGCAAACGCTGTGGCGCAGCGGCCTGCTCTTGCGCAGTGCGGATCTCCAGCGCCTTGTCGCGCTGATCAGCGCGGTCGCGCCGGTTGATGTAATTGGCTTCGACCTCGACCGCGCGGACTTCGGCCAGCGCAATGCGTCGCTGCTCTTTGCCGCGATCATTGCACGCGGTCATGAAGAACTTGTCGAAGCAGACCGCTTGCGCCCGCAGATCGGCTTGCTCGATCGTGACGCGCCGCGCCGCTGCATCATTCAATGCCTGTGTGGCGAGCTCGACCGTGACGATCGAGCCGGACGGCCAGTTCAGTCGCAAGCCGGACGGCGGTAATGGTGCCTCGACAGACGCCGCCGGATAGAAGACGGAACAGGCGCTGGCCAGACCGGCGCCGGCCACCAGAAGCGCCAGTCGCAGCGCTCGGCGCAGGGAAAAACTATTGAGCAGGACAATCATGATTCGACATCTTTCAGGTTCAGACCGCAAGGTCGATGGCATTGCGGCGCGGTGCTTCCATGTACTCGCGCGATTGCATTTCGATGATACGCGAGACGGTCCGGTGGAATTCATTGGACAGCGTGCCCTGCGTGTACAACTCTTCCGGCACGACCGCAGCCGACATCACCAGCTTGATCTTGTGATCGTAGAACACGTCGATCAGCCAGGTAAAACGACGGGCCTCCGAGGACATCGACGCCGACATTTCGGGCACCGCCGACAGCAGCACCGTATGGAACCGGCTGGCGATTTCGAGATAATCATTTTGCGAACGCGGACCACCGCACAGCGTCGCAAAATCAAACCAGATCGCACCGCCGGCACGCCGCAAGGCGCGGATTTCGCGTGCCTCGATGCGCACCCGCGGGTCTTCGTCGGCGGTGTCGGCGACGCTGGCAAAGGCGTCGCGCAAGGCCTTGTCGGACATCGCATTGAGCGGCGTGTGATACGCCTCGACCTGCTCCAGCGCACGCTTGCGGTAGTCATTGCCGGCATCGACATTCATCACATCAAGATGCTGCTTGAGCAGTGCGATGGTCGGCAACATGCGGTCGCGGTGCAATCCGTCCGGGTACAGCGTATCGGGTGCGTAGTTCGAGGTAATGACAAATGACACGCCATTGGCAAACAGCGCGCGCATCAGGTTGTACAGGATCATCGCGTCGGCGATGTCGGAGACGTGGAATTCATCGAAGCAGATCAACCGGTATTTTTTGGCGATCTGGCGCGCCACGACATCGAGCGGATCGGCGACTTTTTTCAGTGCATCGAGCTGGCGATGCACGTCACGCATGAACTCGTGGAAGTGCACGCGGGTCTTGCGCACTACCGGCACCACCGAATAAAAACTGTCCATCAAAAACGATTTGCCGCGGCCGACACCACCCCAGAAATACACGCCCCGAGGGACGTCGGGCCGGTTGATCAATCGCTTGAAACTGCTCGAGCGCTGCGACTTGAAGGCGATCCAGTCGTCATAACCTTGCTGCAATCGCTCGACGGCGGCACGCTGCGCCGGATCGGCATTGAACCCGCGCTCGGCAAGCGCGTGTTCGTAAAATTCCATGACGGTCATCGGCTTCGGGTTCACGCGGGTTCTTTCGGGATGAATAGTGTCGGGTCAATTCGGGTAGAACAGAAGCCGTTCGACCTGAGCTTGTCGAAGGCGCACCGGCTTGTGCGCCTTCGACAAGCTCAGGCCGAACGGTTTCTATACAGGCTAATCAGACGCACGCGTACTGCAGTAGCCGTATGGTGGGCACGGCATCACCGTGCCCGCGCGCGCATTACATCAGAAATTCAATGCCCGCTTGTCCACCGCCAACGCCGCTTCCTTGGTCGCTTCGGACAACGACGGATGCGCATGGCAGATCCGCGCGATGTCTTCGGCCGACGCGCGGAATTCCATCGCCACGACGGCTTCCGAAATCAGCTCGGACGCCGATGGGCCGATGATGTGCACGCCGAGAATTTCGTCGGTCTTGGCATCCGCCAGGAACTTGACCATGCCGTTGGTATCGCCCAGCGCACGCGCGCGGCCGTTAGCCAGGAACGGGAATGAGCCGGACTTGTAAGCCACGCCGGCGGCTTTCAATTCCTGTTCGTTCTTGCCGACCCACGCGATTTCCGGCGCGGTGTAAATCACCCATGGCACGGTGTTGAAGTTGACGTGTCCATGCTGGCCGGCGATACGCTCGGCGACGGCCACGCCTTCTTCTTCGGCCTTGTGTGCGAGCATCGGTCCGCGCACCACATCACCGACTGCCCATACATTAGCGACACTCGATTTGCAATCGTCATCGACCACTACAAAACCACGCTCGTCGAGCTTCAGGCCAATCGCTTCGGCGTTCAGGCCGATGGTGTTCGGGGTGCGGCCGATCGAGATGATCAGCTTGTCGAAGACGGCTTTCTGCGCCTCGCCCTTGGCATCGACATACTCGACGGTGACGTCTTTCTTGCCGGTCGTGATGGTGCCGATCTTGACGCCCAGCTGGATGCCCAGGCCCTGTTTGGTGAACAACTTGAACGCCTCCTTGGCGATCTGTTCGTCGACCGCGCCGAGGAATGTCGGCAAACCTTCGAGCACTGTGACGGCTGATCCGAGACGACGCCAGACGCTGCCCATTTCGAGGCCGATGACGCCGGCACCGATGACGCCGAGACGTTTCGGGACTGCGCCGATGGCGAGTGCACCGGTGTTCGACAAAATCATTTTTTCATCGAACGGTGTGCCTGGCAGCGACCGCGCATTCGAACCGGTGGCGATGACGACATGCCTGGCGATCAGTGATTCATTGGTCTTGCCGGTGACTGATACTTCGGTACCGCTGGCGTCATTCTTGACGAACGCGCCGCGGCCGTGAAAGAAGGTAATTTTGTTTTTCTTGAACAGGTACAGGATGCCGTCGTTGTTCTGCTTGACGACGGTGTCCTTGCGCGATTGCATTTGCGGCAGGTTCAGGGAGAGGCCCTTGATATCAATCCCGTGGTCGGCAAATGCATGGCCGGCGTGTTCGAAATGCTCGGACGATTGCAGCAGCGCCTTCGAGGGAATGCAGCCGACGTTGGTGCAGGTGCCGCCCGGTGCGGGACCGCCGGCAGCGTTTTTCCACTCATCGATACAGGCCACCGAGAAGCCCAGTTGCGCAGCACGAATCGCCGCAATGTAGCCACCGGGACCACCGCCGATGACGACGACATCAAAATTTTTCGACATGTTCTTTTCCTTGTTGACTTTACAGACGCCGGAGCGGCCGGCGCAATACTGCGCGGGCCGCTCCGGTGAACGACGGTTTACAGGTCCAGCAGCAGGCGTGCAGGATCTTCCAGCGCTTCCTTCATGGCGACCAGGCCGAGTACGGCTTCGCGACCATCGATGATCCGGTGATCGTAGGACAGCGCCAGATAGTTCATCGGACGGATTACGATCTGGCCGTTTTCGACGACAGCACGGTCCTTAGTGGCATGCACGCCGAGAATGGCGGATTGCGGCGGGTTGATGATAGGCGTCGACAGCATCGAACCGAAGGTGCCGCCGTTCGAAATCGAGAACGTGCCGCCGGTCAGGTCATCCATGGTCAGCTTGCCATCCTTGGCCTTGGCGCCGAATTCGCCGATCTTCTTTTCGATGTCGGCGATCGACATCTGGTCGGCATTGCGCAGTACCGGCACCACCAGACCGCGTGGCGAACCGACTGCGATACCGATGTCGAAATAGCCGTGGTAGACGATGTCATTGCCGTCGACCGACCCGTTGATGACCGGGTATTTTTTCAGGGCAGCGACGGCCGCCTTGACGAAGAAAGACATGAAGCCCAGCTTGACGCCGTGTTCTTTCTCGAACTTGTCCTTGTACTTGTTGCGCAGCTCCATGACCGGCGCCATGTTGACTTCGTTGAACGTGGTCAGGATGGCGTTGGTCTGCTGCGATTGCACCAGACGCTCGGCGATACGGGCACGCAGGCGGCTCATCGGCACGCGCTGTTCAGGACGCTCGCCCAGGTTCGGACCCGCGCCGGTCGCGACCTGCTGCAGCGCCGGTTTGGCCGCAACCACTGGCGCAGCCGGTGTCACTGCTGGTGCCGGTTTCTTTTCCAGCTGGTTGATCACGTCGCCCTTGGTGACGCGGCCATCCTTGCCGGTGCCATCGACTTGCGCGGTGGTCATGTTGTTCTCGGCCAGCATTTTGGCAGCCGCTGGCATGGCCACATTCGCGGCGGCTTTGGAGCCGAGCATGTTGATGGCGGCAGCGACGGGGTCGGTGGTCGTGCTGGCTGAAACGACTGAATCAGGATGCGGTTGCGGAACCGGCAGTGCCGAGATTTCCAGCGGACTGACCTTGGCCGAACCATCGGTATCGATCAGGGCAATGACTTGCCCTGCGACGACCGTTGCGCCATCGGGTTGCATCAGTTGCGTGATGATGCCGTCGGCCGGGGCCGGCAATTCGAGCACGACCTTGTCGGTCTCGATGTCGATCATGTTTTCATCGCGGCTGACTGGCTCGCCGACTTTTTTATGCCATTGCAACAGGGTCGCTTCTGCGACGGATTCTGATAACTGGGGGACTTTGACTTCGAGGATTGCCATGTAAAACTCCGATTCGGTGTGTTCTGGCGGCGCCCCGGCTTCCGGTGCGCCGTCGCATCAATTATTTGGTAAGGACAAAGCCCTTGAGTTTCGAGAACGCGGTGTCGATCAGCGTCTTTTGCTGTGCGTAATGCTTGTCGTAATAACCAACCGCCGGGGAGGCGCTGGCAGGACGACCGGCATAGGCCAGCTTCTGACCATCGACGAGATTCTCGAAGATGTTGTGCTGGATCTGGAACCATGGTCCCTGATTCTGTGGCTCGTCTTGCGTCCACACCAATTCCGTAAAGTTCGGGAATTTTTTCAGTTCGGCAGCCAGTGTCTTGTGCGGGAACGGATACAGCTGCTCGATACGGAAGATCGCCGTATCGACTTGTCCGCGTTCCTTGCGCGCATTGACCAGGTCGTAATAGACCTTGCCGGAACAGGCGATGATGCGCTTGACTTTTTTGGCGTCGATCTTGTCATCGACTTCACCGATAACGGTCTTGAAGCTGCCGGTGGCGAGGTCGGACAACGGCGAGCCGGCATCCTTGTTCCGCAACAGCGACTTCGGCGTCATGATCACCAGCGGTTTGCGGAACAGCCGAATCATCTGACGGCGCAGCAGATGGAAAATCTGCGCTGACGTGGTCGGCTGTACGACTTGCATGTTGTTGTCGGCGCACAGTTGCAGGAAGCGCTCGGGACGTGCGGACGAGTGCTCCGGACCCTGGCCTTCGTAACCGTGCGGCAGCATCATGACCAGGCCGGAAGCCCGGCCCCATTTCACTTCGCCGGAGCTGATGAACTGGTCGATCACAACTTGCGCGCCATTGGCGAAATCGCCGAACTGGGCTTCCCAGATTGTCAGCGTGTTTGGCTCGGCAGTCGAATAACCGTATTCGAAGGCCAGTACGGCTTCTTCGGACAGGACCGAGTCGATCACCTTGAACGGTGCTTGCTGCTCCGAGATGTTTTGCAGCGGAATGTAGCTGCCGGCATCCCAGCGCTCGCGGTTCTGGTCATGCAATACCGCATGACGATGAACGAAGGTACCGCGACCGCTATCCTGGCCGGTCAGACGAATTGCGTAGCCGGACGAGACCAGCGTCGCGTAGGCCAGATGTTCGCCCATGCCCCAGTCGAGGTTGAGTTCGCCACGGCCCATGCTGGCGCGATCGTTCAGGACTTTCTCGACCAGCGGGTGAACCTTGAAGTTGTCCGGCACGGTGGTCACACGCAACGACAGGCGTTTCAGTTCAGCCAGTGGCACGGCGGTGTCAGCTGCGTCGGTCCATTTGCGGTTCAGGAACGGCATCCAGTCGACCGCGTACTTGCTCTTGAAGTTAGAGATGACCGGGTCAACCGTATGGTGGCCGGCATCCATCGCATCGCGGAAGGCTTTGACCATCAGGTCGCCTTCATCGGCGGCAATCGTGCCCTGCGCGACGAGCTTGTCGGCGTACAGTTTGCGGGTGCCCGGATGCTGGCCGATTTTCTTGTACATCAGCGGCTGCGTAAGCGCTGGCGTGTCCTGCTCGTTGTGACCCAGTTTGCGGTAGCAAATGATGTCGACGACGATGTCTTTCTTGAACTCGATGCGGTAGTCCATCGCGATTTGCGTGGCAAAGACGACGGCTTCGGGATCGTCACCGTTCACATGCAGCACCGGCGCTTCGATCATCTTGACGACGTCCGAGCAATACAGCGTCGAACGCGAATCGCGTGGATCCGAGGTCGTGAAACCGATCTGGTTGTTGATCACGATGTGCACCGTGCCGCCCGTGCCGTAGCCGCGGGTCTGGGCCAGGTTCAGTGTTTCCATGACCACGCCCTGGCCGGCAAACGCCGCATCGCCATGGACCAAAATAGGCAGCACTTGCGAGCCGTCCTTGTCGCCGCGTCTGTCCATCCGTGCCTTGACCGAACCCTCGACGACCGGGTTGACGATTTCGAGATGCGACGGGTTGAACGCAAGTGACAGGTGGACCGGACCGCCCGGCGACGTGATGTCGGACGAGAAGCCCTGGTGGTATTTGACATCGCCGGCCGGCAGGTCGTCGGCATGTTTGCCTTCGAATTCCGAGAACAGTTCCTGCGGTGTCTTGCCGAGAATATTGACCAGCACATTGAGGCGACCGCGATGGGCCATGCCGATAACGATTTCCTGGACGCCGCTTTCGCCGGCGCGCTGGATGGTTTCGTCGAGCGAGGCGATGAAGCTTTCGCTGCCTTCGAGCGAGAAACGCTTCTGGCCGACATAGCGGGTATGCAGATAGCGCTCGAGACCTTCGGCGGCGGTCAGGCGGTCGAGGATGTGCTTTTTCTTTTCGTTGCTGAAATTGGCTGACGCGCGGGTCGACTCAAGACGCTCCTGCAACCAGCGCTTTTCGCCCGGGTCGCTGATGTACATGAATTCGGCACCGATCGCGCGGCAGTAGGTGTCGCGCAGCGCATTGAGGATATCGCGCAGGGTCGAGGTTTCGCCGCCGAAGTAGGTATTGCTGATGTTGAACACGATGTCCATGTCGGCATCGGAGAAACTGTAAAAGCTCGGTTCCAGCTCAGGAATGGTCGGACGTTCCTGGCGCTGCAGCGGATCGAGGTTGGCCCAATGGCTCCCCAGAAAACGATAGGCAGCGATCAACTGGGTGACAGCGACACGCTTGCGACCCATTTCGACATCGACAGACGCGACGATAGTACGGATAGGCCCTTGCTTGGCGCGCTCGGCAAACGAGGCGACAACAGGTGCGTGGGCAACATCGGGTTTGTCGGAACCGTCGACTGCCGGGACATTTTGCATCGCATCGAAGTACGAACGCCAGTTGTCAGGCACGGAACCAGGATTGTCGAGGTAGGACTCGTACAGGTCTTCGATGTACGGGGCATTCCCTCCGGACAGATAGGAGTTGGAACGGAACTGCTGCATCATATTGCGCACCTTTCTTCGCGTTTCGCGAGATTAGCGGGTTAGCTTAACCTTCCGCGACACGGCCTGACCGGTTAGCGGATTGCACATCAAGTTGTGGGGAAGGGCGGGATATTCGGGTATTTTTTGAAGCAGCCGACACAATAGCACGTTGGGCGCGGAGCATGATGGACGGCCGCAATCATTCTCGCGCCGGATCATCATCGCAGCGGCATACGCGCTTGTGCGCTCAACCCGGCACCGGCACCGGCGGCCCGCTCATCGCCACGCGATGATCCTGCAGGTTCACGGTGTGTGCCGGCAAAGCCAGCTCGGCCCTGTGCCGCGTGATGATGCCGGCAATCTGCAGCATCACGTCCTGCTTGATTTCATGGAACGGGATCCACTCCGTGGTGCGGGTAAAGGTATAGACCAGGATGTCGATCGACGACACGCTGAACTGCAGCAGATTAACGATGGTCGGCTGATTCTGGTCAATCTCGACATTTGCTGAAAGCAAAGCTTTGATGTCACTCACGATCGCGGCCACCTTGTCGATGTCATCCAGACGAACACGAACCGTTTCGTAGATACGGCGATTGGTCATGCGCGATGCATTCTCGACCGCGATGGTGTTGAACAGGCCGTTCGGCACGTACAACGGCCGCATGTCGAAGGTACGGATGCGGGTCAGGCGCCAGCCAATGTCCTCGACGGTACCCTCGATTTCCTTGTCCGGGGACCGGATCCAGTCACCGACTTCGAAAGGACGATCCCAGTACACCATCAAGCCACCGAAAAAATTCGCCAGCAAATCCTTGGCTGCAAAACCCACCGCGATACCGCCCACGCCACCGAAAGCCAGCACGCCCGAGATCGAGAACCCCAGACTCTGCAGCATCACCAGCGCCGCCGTGATGAGTACCGACACGCGCAGCAGCTTGCCGACCGCGTCGACGGTCGTGCGATCCGACGGCTGGTTGCGCGCGGTGCGATGGGCGATGACGCCATCCTGAACGTTTTGGACCAGACGCAGCAGGAACCAGGTCAGGCAGCTGATGACGCCGATCTTGCGCGCCGGTGCGACCAGCTCGAACAGCGTCGCATCGGTTTCGGCATCAATCAGATGGCCGACGAAGGCCAGCCCGAGGATCCAGGCCAGTACGGTTAGCGGTTTGCGCAGCGCCGACACCAGCGCAAAGTCCCACGGCGTATCGGTCAGGCGGGTACGCGCTTCCAGTCCGGCCAGCAGCCGACGCAAGAAAAAATTGGTCACGACGACCAGTAGCACAATGATAAAAATTTGCAGTACCAGGGCGATCATGGTGTCGCCACGGGTCACGCGCAACAGCCAGGCTTGCAGGAAATCTACGGACATCGGGGGTCAGTACAAGAGGTGAATGGAAAGCGCGGGGCCATTCTAACGCCTGCACCACATCATCGCCGGCGATGCAGACGTGCCGCTGCAGCCAACTACCGGCGACAATGAGCACCCTTCCCTGCCAACTGACCGCCATGAACCAAATTATTCGCACACTGTCGCTGCTACTGTGGATGGCGCTGCCGTCATCACCCGCTCTCGCCCGATCGCCGGATAGTGTCATCGACATCCCGGTTCGCCAGCAAGCCAGCGTGCCGGTGTTCTGGATGCCACGACCGGACGCGGTCGCTACTGTCATTGTGCTGCCGGGCGGTGGCGGGAGCTTCGGCAAGCTGGTCGATGGCGTGCCCACAGGCGGCAACTTTCTGGTCCGTAGCCGCGATGATTTTGCCGCGCGCAAGCTCAACGTCGCGGTGGTCGGGCGGCCATCGGACAGCGCCGATCTGGATTACGCCTACCGGGCCGGCAGCGAGCACACCGGCGACCTCCAAAAAGTTGTTGCCACCATCAGGCAGCTGTCCGGACAACGGCCCTGGCTGATCGGCACCAGCCGTGGCACGGTATCGGCCACCGCTGCCGCAATCGCTTTCGGCAATGAGCAGCTGGCCGGCATCGTGCTTTCGTCGAGCATCGTCAATGTCGCCAAACCCGGCAACGTCCCCGCGCAGGATCTGTCTGCCCTCCGCATTCCGGTGCTGGTGCTGCATCACGCCAGGGACGCCTGCCGCCAATGCGATCCGGCCCAGGCTCATCGCATCATCGATGGGCTGGTCCATGTCGCTGCGTCAGACAAGCAATTGATGATGGTCGATGGCGGCAGCAACCCGAGCGGCGACACTTGTGGCGCGCAGCATTGGCACGGCTACATCGGCATGGAAAAAGAAGCAGTCGACATGATCGCCGACTGGATCAACGCGCACGGCAGCAAGCCATGAAAAAGCCCCGCGGACAGCAACTGCCGGCGGGGCTTCTGATGAGGCTGGCAGCCCGGCCCGAGAGCCGGACCGGAGTGGCAATTAACGGTCGGCGATAGGCGTCACGTTACGGGCAGTTTCACCGACGAACAGCTGGCGCGGACGGCCGATTTTCTGTTCCGGATCCGAGATCATTTCATTCCATTGAGCGATCCAACCGACGGTACGGGCCATCGCGAAGATACCGGTAAATAGCGAGACCGGGATACCCAGTGCCGATTGCACGATGCCCGAGTAGAAGTCGACGTTCGGATACAGCTTGCGGGTCACGAAGTACTCGTCTTCCAGCGCGATTTTTTCGAGTGCCATGGCGAGCTTGAACAGCGGGTCGTCTTGCAAGCCAAGCTCTTCCAGCACTTCGTAGCAGGTCTCGCGCATCAGCTTGGCACGCGGATCAAAGTTCTTGTAGACGCGGTGTCCGAAGCCCATCAGTTTGACGCCGGAGTTCTTGTCCTTGACCTTGGCAATGAACTCGGGAATCTTGTCGACGCTACCGATGTCCTTGAGCATATTCAGGGCAGCTTCGTTGGCACCACCGTGCGCAGGACCCCACAGACAGGCGATGCCGGCAGCGATACAGGCGAACGGATTGGCACCGCTCGAACCGGCCAGACGTACTGTCGAGGTCGAGGCATTTTGTTCGTGGTCAGCGTGCAGGATCAGGATGCGGTCGAGCGCGCGTACCAGCACGTCGTTGACCTTGTACTCTTCGCACGGGTTCGAGAACATCATCCGCATAAAGTTGGCGCTGTACGACAGGTCGTTGCGCGGGTACACGAAGGGCTGGCCGACGTTGTATTTGTAAGCCATCGCAACCAGCGTCGGCAGCTTGGCGATCAGCCGGATGGCCGACACTTCACGGTGATGCGGATCCGTGATGTCGAGCGAGTCATGATAGAACGACGACAGCGCGCCGACGGTACCGACCAGCACGGCCATCGGATGCGCATCGCGACGGAAACCACGGAAGAAAAACTGCATCTGGTCGTGGATCATCGTGTGCTGCGTGACGGTGTCGACGAACTTGCTGCGCTCTTCGACGGTCGGCAGTTCGCCGTTCAGCAGCAGATAGCAGGTTTCCAGAAAATCACAATTCACCGCCAGCTGTTCGATCGGGTAACCGCGGTACAGCAGCTCGCCCTTGTCGCCATCGATGTACGTGATGGCCGAATTACAGGCCGCGGTCGACATGAAACCCGGGTCATACGTGAACTTGCCGGTAGCACCGTAGAGCTTGCGGATATCGATGACATCCGGTCCGACAGTACCTTTGTAGATCGGCATTTCCAACGACGGGCTGCCGTCGGAAAACGACAGGGTTGCGGTTGTATCAGCGGTTTGGGACATGGCTGTTCCTTCTCTTGAACGGTGAGTCGGTGAATGGGTAAAAGCGGGACATAAGGGAAACGGGAAACAGGTGCTTCAGGCTGCCCGCAAGCGCGTCAGCAAGGCATGGACACGCGGCAGATCATCGACACCATCGGGCTCTTTGCGCGCGAGGATCAGGTCCATCAGGTCATTGTCGGAGACATCCAGGATACGGGTCAGCGCGTCGACTTCATCGTCGGTCAGGCCGGCTTCGTGCGCATCCAGAAAACGGGTGAGGATCAGGTCATTTTCCAGCAGGCCACGGCGGGCACGCCAGCGCAGGCGGGCTCGGTTGGCGGGATCGGACTGATGCGTGGTGGACATGGGCTACGGTCATTCTTGTCAGATGCCCCGCGACGCTTGCGCGGCCGCAGGGCAGTTCGGTAAAGCAGCCTGACTCAGACTGCGCGACGCACCATCATCTCTTTGATCTTGCCGATGGCCTTGTTCGGGTTCAAGCCCTTCGGACAGACATCAACGCAATTCATGATCGAATGGCAGCGGAACAAACGGTACGGATCTTCGAGGTTGTCGAGTCGCTCGGCCGTGGCTTCGTCGCGCGTGTCGGCGATGAAACGATAGGCTTGCAACAGGCCGGCCGGGCCGACGAACTTGTCCGGATTCCACCAGAACGACGGGCACGATGTCGAGCAGCACGCGCACAGGATGCACTCGTACAGGCCATCGAGTTCTTCGCGTTCGGTCGGCGATTGCAGACGTTCTTTTTCCGGCGGGATCGTCGTGTTGATCAGGAACGGCTTGATCGAGTTGTATTGCTTGAAGAACTGCGTCATGTCGACGATCAGGTCGCGGATGACAGGCAAGCCCGGCAGCGGACGCAAGACAATCGGCTGTTTCAGTTCTTTCAGGTTGGTGGTGCAGGCCAGACCGTTCTTGCCGTTGATGTTCATCGCGTCGGAACCGCAGACGCCTTCACGGCATGAGCGGCGCAGCGCCAGCGAGTCATCGACATCGGCCTTGATGCGTTGCAGCGCATCGAGCAGCATCTTGTCGGTATCCTGCAATTCGACGGTCAGCTTCTGCATGTACGGCTTGGCATCCTTGTCCGGATCGTAGCGGTAGATTTCAAAATTCAGAGTGCGTGGCATAAGTACCTTTTTTGCGGAACCGGGTCGCGCACTGCGCGGCACAGCTCTCAACATTCAATCGGTAGGCGACATCGGGACTGGCAGTGCCAGACCCGGTTCGCCGGTTTGTTAGAACGTACGGGCTTTCGGCTGGAAGGTCTCGACGGTCAGCGGCTTGGTCACTACCGGTTTGTAGTCAAGGCGATTTCCTTCCGAATACCACAGCGAATGCTTCATCCAGTTGGCATCGTCACGCGTTTCGTAGTCACTTTGCGCATGCGCGCCACGTGATTCCTTGCGTGCCAGTGCCGACGAGATGGTTGCCTTGGCGGCTTCGATCATGTTGTCCAGTTCGAGGGCTTCGACACGGGCGGTGTTAAAGACCTTCGACTTATCCTTGAACGAGACATGCTTGCGCCGCTCATCGAGTTCCATGATCGCGTTGTAGCCGCCCTGCAGCAGTGCATCGGTGCGGAATACGCCGCAATACCGTTGCATCGCTGCCCGGATGTCGTTGGCAACGTGCTGCACTTTTTCGCTGCCGGTCGAGGTTTCGAGCTTGTTCAGGCGATCCATCGCGAAGTCCGACGCGTCCGCTGGCAACGCCTTGTTGCTGCGCTCCTTGAGACCGCTGGCGACCACGTGATTACCAGCTGCACGACCAAATACCAGCAAGTCGAGCAAGGAGTTCGTTCCAAGGCGATTGGCGCCGTGGACCGACACGCAGGCGCACTCGCCGATGGCATACAAGCCATTGACCACGGCGTTCGGATTACCGTTTTTAGGCGCAACGACCTGACCGTGGATATTGGTCGGGATACCACCCATCTGGTAGTGAATCGTCGGCACGACCGGAATCGGCTCTTTGGTGGCATCGACGTTGGCAAACTTGTGACCGATTTCAAGAATCGATGGCAAGCGCTTCTGAATCGTCTCGGCGCCGATGTGACGCAAATCCAGCAGCACGTGGTCCTTGTTCGGACCGCAACCGCGACCTTCCTTGATTTCCTGGTCCATCGAACGGGACACGAAGTCGCGCGGTGCCAGATCCTTCAGGGTAGGCGCGTAACGTTCCATGAAACGCTCGCCCTCGCTGTTGATCAGGATGCCGCCTTCGCCGCGCACGCCTTCGGTGATCAGCACGCCCGCGCCGGCCACGCCGGTCGGGTGGAACTGCCAGAATTCCATGTCTTCGAGTGGCAGGCCGGCACGTGCTGCCATGCCCATGCCGTCACCGGTGTTGATGAAGGCGTTGGTCGATGCGGCCCAGATACGTCCCGCACCGCCGGTTGCCATGATGGTGGTCTTGGCTTCGAGGATCATGCATTCGCCGGTTTCCATCTCGAGCGCAACCACGCCGATGACATCGCCGTCAGCATCGCGAATCAAATCCAGTGCCATCCATTCGACGAAGAAATGCGTCTTGGCGCGCACATTGCGCTGATACAGCGTGTGCAGCATCGCATGACCGGTACGGTCAGCGGCGGCGCAGGCGCGCTGGACTGGCTTCTCGCCGAAGTTGGCGGTGTGGCCGCCAAACGGACGCTGATAAATCGTGCCGTCCGGATTACGGTCAAACGGCATGCCGAAGTGTTCGAGTTCGTAGACCACTTTCGGGGCTTCGCGACACATGAATTCGATGGCGTCCTGGTCACCCAGATAATCGCCACCCTTGACGGTGTCGAACATGTGCCAGAACCAGCTGTCCTCGGACATGTTGCCAAGGGAAGCGCCGATGCCGCCCTGGGCAGCGACAGTATGCGAACGGGTAGGAAATACTTTTGACAGAACGGCGACGTTCAGACCGGCTTCGGCAAGTTGCAGTGAAGCACGCATGCCCGAACCGCCTGCACCGATGATCACGGCATCAAAGCGGCGCGAGGGAAGGGCTGATTTGATAGCTGACACGATTAAGCTCTCCAGATAATTTGTGCCGTCCATCCGGCACAAGCGATCAGCCACAGGATAGTGGCGACTTGCAAAGAAATACGAATAGAAACTGGTTTGACGTAGTCCATCCAGATGTCGCGCATGCCAACCCAGGCGTGATAGAACAATGCGAGGAAGGTGACAAAGGTCGCGATCTTGAACCACTGCTGGGCGAACATCCCTGCCCAGCCGGCGTAACTGAAGTTTTGGGCCTTGAAGAAAGCAACCAGCAGGATCACGGTATAGACCGCCATCACGGCAGCGGTAATGCGCTGTGCCAACCAGTCCTTGAGACCGTAGTGCGCCCCGACAACCAGGCGGTTTGGTCCGATGTTGTTATTGGCCATTAAAATGCTCCGAACAGTTTCAGTGCTACCAGACCGGCTAGCGGCAAGCTGACGGCAAACACAATGACGGCTGATTTGCGGGCGGAATCCTTTTCGATACCGATGTGGTTATCCATGAACAGATGACGGATACCGGCGCAAAAGTGATGAATGAAAGCCCAGGACACAGCCAGCAGGACCAGCTTGACGAACCAGTTGGACGTAATACCCTTGAAGTACTCGAACGTCCCTTCGGACAGCAAGCTCTGGTCTAGCAGGTACAGGATAGCGGGCAACAGTGCGAACATCAGAAAACCGCTGATGCGATGGAGAATCGAGATCAATCCGGCCAGCGGAAGGCGGTAGTTTGCCAGCTGCGTGACATGAATGTTCCGAAATTCCGGCCTGTTTGTTTTTGTTACTTCAGACATGCGAACATCTCCCAGACTTGATAATTTCGTAATTTTACCGATTTTGTGCGCCACACCAAAGTTAATCGGCGCGCCCCGACAATATAGCCCTTTACCGCCAGGCTTGCTCGGCGTGATATTGCATTAAATCAACTCGCTCTGATAATGGTGGCTATCGGTACGGTACAAACCACGTCGGACTTCGACCGGCTTGTCGCCATAGGTAAACGACACCCGCTCGACGCTCAGCAGCGGCGTATCGGTGACCACCTGCAGCCAGCCACAAGCGACATGATCAGCATGCACGGCGCGGATTTTTTCGGTGGCGCGGATCATACGGGTACCGAATTCGGTCTCGAACAAGCCGTACATCGGGCCCTTATATTCCACCAGCCGCTCGGCGGTCAATCCCTTGAAAATGGTCCCCGGCAGCCATAACTCTTCGAGGATCGCCGGTGCCCCATCGAATGACTGCACCCGCTTGATAAAGATCACCGCGTCGGCCGGCTTGATGTCGAGCAGACGAGCCACGTCAGCAGGTGCGCGCTGACGCTTGACTTCGATGATCACGTTATCAGCCTGATGGGCCACGCCGGCGTCCGGCATCAGCCGCAGGAAGCGGAACTGTGCGCGCACTTCATGGTGCGTCGCAACGAAAGTGCCCTTGCCCTGGCGGCGCACCACCAGATTTTCGGACGACAGTTCATCGATGGCCTTGCGCACCGTACCTTGGCTGACCTTGAAGCGACCGGCCAGTTCGACCTCGCTCGGGATCAATTCACCGGGCTTCCATTCACCGGCCTGCAGACTGGCCGTGATCAGCGCCTTGATTTGCTGATACAGCGGACTGAACGTAGGTGCAGCGCCGGCGCTGGCGGGCGCGGCTGCTGGGGTGACGGAAGAAGGCATCGAATTACTCATAGGTCAGGATTTCATCACGAAAACACCCCGCCCGTCCAGCAAAAAGTATGTTGTGATATGTCTTATATAAGACATAAGATTAAGATTGACAGCTATCCTTTGCGCGCCTACACTCGCGCTCAATTTTGATGCACGACCAGTTAATGCCGGATGCCACGCGCCCATGCGATTTGTCATCCGGCGCTTCACCGGTTTGCGAAGTCTGGCTGACCTGCCAGATTTTCAGCGGTATCATTGCGAGCTGTCGGAAACCGGCATACCGGTTTCCTGCATTGTTTTTCTACCCACTTGGAGATTCATCATGGCAAAAGCCCCAATGCGTGTTGCAGTGACCGGCGCTGCCGGCCAGATCGGTTATTCATTGTTGTTCCGCATCGCCAACGGCGACATGCTCGGCAAGGACCAGCCGGTCATCCTGCAATTGCTTGAAATCCCCGACGAAAAAGCCCAGAAGGCCCTCAAGGGCGTGATGATGGAAATCGATGACTGCGCCTTCCCGCTGCTGGCCGGCATGTCGGCACACAGCGATCCGATGACGGCGTTCAAGGATATCGATGTCGCACTGCTGGTTGGTGCCCGCCCACGCGGCCCCGGCATGGAACGCAAGGATCTGCTGGAAGCCAACGCGCAAATCTTTACGGTGCAAGGCAAGGCGCTCGACGCCGTTGCGTCGCGCAATGTCAAGGTTCTGGTCGTCGGCAACCCTGCCAACACCAATGCCTACATCGCCATGAAATCGGCACCCAACCTGCCCGCCAAAAACTTCACCGCAATGCTGCGCCTGGATCACAACCGCGCCCTGTCGCAAATCGCGGCCAAGACCGGCAAGCCAGTCGCCTCGATCGAAAAACTGTGCGTCTGGGGTAACCACTCGCCGACCATGTACGCCGATTACCGCTTCGCGACCATCGACGGCCAGTCGGTCAAGGACATGATCAACGACGCCGCATGGAACAAGGACACCTTCCTGCCGACAGTCGGCAAGCGCGGTGGTGCAATCATCGAAGCACGCGGCCTGTCGTCAGCGGCATCAGCGGCCAACGCCGCCATCGATCACGTGCATGACTGGGTACTCGGTACCGGCGGCAAGTGGACCACGATGGGTATCGCGTCGGACGGTTCGTACGACATCCCAGAAGGCACAATCTTCGGCTTCCCGGTCACCACCGAGAATGGCGAATACAAGATTGTCGCCGGCCTGGCCATCGACGAATTCTCGCGCGAGCGCATCAACGTCACGCTCAACGAATTGCTGGAAGAGCGCGAAGGCGTCAAGCATCTGGTCGGCTAAGCCAGCCGGGATGTTCTGATATCGGCCACCGCAGCTTGCAACACCGTTGCAGCAGCGGTGGTCTTCCGGATTTTTACAGCAGTCTTTTTTACTTATGCTTATGCATCCATCCGAGGTCTTATTCCAGGGCAAACGTCCACCGGTATCACTACCGGTCTGTGATCATTACGCCGGCTCCGATAAGCTGATGCGCAAGTCGATTGCCCTGCAACAAGAGCTTGGCCCGGTTTTTGACATCACCTTCGATTGCGAAGACGGTGCCGCCGCCGGCGACGAACAGGCCCACGCCGAACGGGTCGCTGCGCTGATCGCCAGCGATGCCAATCAGTTCGGTCGTATCGGTGCCCGCGTGCACGACGTACACAGTGAATTCTTTGCTCAGGACGTCGCCATTATTTGTCAGGGCGCGGCCCGACAGCTGGCTTATCTGGTCATCCCGAAAGTCGAGAGCGTGGCCGAAGTCATCGCCGCCATCGACCTCATCAACCATCATGCGCGCCACGCCGGCCGCGAAGCATTGCCGATCCATGTGCTGATCGAGACGCACGGCGCGTTGGCTGACGTGTTTGCCATCGCCGCGCTGGAACAAGTCGAGTGCCTGTCCTTCGGCATCATGGATTTTGTCTCGGCCCATTACGGCGCGATTCCGGCCAGCGCGATGCGCACGCCCGGCCAGTTCACCCATCCGCTGGTCATGCGCGCCAAGCTTGCTATTTCGGCCGCCTGCCATGCCCACGGCAAGGTTCCATCGCACAACGTCACGACCGACATCAAAGACAGCGGTATCGCAGCCAATGATGCCAGCCGCGCCGGAAGTGATTGCGGCTACACCCGGATGTGGAGTATCCATCCGGACCAGATCAAGCCGATCGTCAAGTCCTTCATGCCACGCAGTTCCGAAGTGGCAGAAGCCGCACAAATTCTCACTGATGCCCAGGCCGCCTCGTGGGGGCCGATCAAACATAATGGTCGCTTGCATGATCGCGCCAGTTATCGCTATTACTGGACTATCCTGCAACGTGCGCGGTCCAGCGGCTTGCCGCTCCCCGACAGCGTCATCCATTTGTTACCCACCTGATTCCGGAGATGTATCCATGACCAAACTGTTTTCCGCCCTGCTGACCGGCCTGCTTGTGTCCGGCCTTGCACTGACTGCCCCGGGGGTCCTCGCTGCCACCGAAACCGGTGCTCCTGCCGTCAAGAAAGACGTCAAGAAAAAAACCCACACCAAAAAAGCCGCCCCCGCTGCCCCGGCTGCGTACGAACTGGCCGCACCCGATGACGACGATACCGGCGCACCGATTGATGCCTCGATTGCGCCCGCCACCGAATACAAATGCGAACTCGGTAACACGCTGACCATCTTCCGCAACGACGGCGACGACAACTACATCGCGCTGCGCTGGCACAAGGTACTGACCCGCATGAAGCGCGTGGCCACCACCACCGGCGCGCATCGTTTCGAAAACAAGCGCTCCGGCCTGGTCTGGATCGGCATTCCTGCAAAAGGCCTGCTGCTCGACTCGCGCAAGGGTCAGCAACTGGCCAACGAATGCAAGGATCCGACC
Source organism: Actimicrobium sp. CCC2.4 (assembly GCF_034347385.1). Lineage (NCBI taxonomy): Bacteria > Pseudomonadati > Pseudomonadota > Betaproteobacteria > Burkholderiales > Oxalobacteraceae > Actimicrobium > Actimicrobium sp. CCC2.4. Next base: position 3,377,021 of record NZ_CP133777.1, read on the forward strand.
CAGATGGCGCTGGCAACGGCCGCTGGCAACGCCAATAGCTAAGCACCCGAACACCCTGCCGGCGCGGAGCAAAAGACTCCGCCCGGAACCCGTATTTCACTTGTCACCCAGCAATCATAGGAGAGGTCATGGCCCGCAACACGCTCAATACGCTCAAGGAATTCAAGCTGCCTGATTCCAAAAAGGGCAAGTTCTACTCGCTGCCAGCACTACAAAAAAAACTCGGCGTCGATATTTCACGCCTGCCGGTCTCGATCCGTATCGTGCTCGAATCCGTCCTGCGTAATTGCGATGGCAAAAAAGTCACCGAAGCGCACATCCACGAACTGGCCAACTGGGGTGCCAATGCAGCCCGGATCAATGAAATCCCGTTCGTCGTCTCGCGCGTCGTACTGCAGGATTTCACGGGTGTGCCACTGCTGGCCGACCTGGCCGCAATGCGCAACGTCGCTGCCAAGATGGGCATCAAGGCCAAGAACATTGAGCCATTGGTGCCGGTCGACCTGGTTGTTGATCACTCGATCCAGATCGACCATTTCCGCGAAAAAAATGCGCTCGACCTGAATATGAAGCTGGAGTTCTCCCGTAACAAAGAGCGCTATCAGTTCATGAAATGGGGCATGCAGGCATTCGACACGTTCGGCGTCGTGCCACCGGGCTTCGGCATCGTCCACCAGGTCAACCTGGAATATCTGGCGCGCGGCGTCCACAAGACCGAAGACAAAGTCTATTACCCGGACACGCTGGTCGGTACCGACTCGCACACCACGATGATCAACGGCATCGGCGTGGTCGGCTGGGGCGTTGGCGGCATTGAAGCCGAAGCCGGCATGCTGGGCCAGCCGGTCTATTTCCTGACACCTGACGTGGTTGGTGTGAACCTGACCGGCATGCTGCGCGAAGGCGTCACCGCGACCGATCTGGTGCTGACGATTACCGAAATGCTGCGCAAAGAAAAAGTCGTCGGCAAGTTCGTCGAGTTCTTCGGCGAAGGCACCGAAACCCTGTCGCTGACCGACCGCGCCACCATCGCCAACATGGCCCCTGAATACGGCGCCACGATGGGCTTCTTCCCGGTCGACGAGCAGACCATCGAGTACTTCAAGGGTACCGGCCGCAGCAAGGCAGAGATCGCTTCGTTCGAAGCCTACTTCCGCGCGCAAGGCCTGTTCGGCATTCCGAAAGCCGGCGACATCGATTACACCAACGTCGTCAGCCTCGACCTGGGCAAGGTCGCGCCATCGCTGGCCGGCCCGAAGCGCCCGCAAGACCGTATCGAAATCGGTGCCGTCAAGTCGACCTTCGCCGACCTGTTCTCGAAGTCGGTCTCCGACAACGGCTTCAACAAGAAAGCCGCTGACCTCGACGCCGTCTACACCAACACCGATGGCGTGAACCTGATGAACGGAGACGTGCTGATCGCCGCCATCACTTCGTGCACCAACACCTCGAACCCGAGCGTGATGATCGCCGCCGGCCTGCTGGCCAAGAAAGCGGTCGAAGCCGGTCTGGTCGTGTCACCACACATCAAGACCTCGCTGGCACCAGGCTCGCGCGTCGTCACCAAGTACCTCGAAGCAGCCGGCCTGTTGCCCTACCTCGAAAAGCTCGGCTTCGGCGTCACCGCCTACGGCTGCACCACCTGTATCGGCAACGCCGGCGACCTCACGCCAGCGATGAACGAAGCCATCGTCAAGCATGACGTTGTCGCCTCCGCGATCCTGTCGGGCAACCGCAACTTCGAAGCCCGGATCCATCCGAACATCCGCTCGAACTTCCTGGCCTCGCCACCGCTGGTCGTCGCCTACGCCATCGCCGGCAACATGACGCGCGACCTGATGACCGAGCCGGTCGGCACCGTCAACGGCAAGGACATCTTCCTGGGCGACATCTGGCCGACCTCGAAAGAGATCGCCAAGCTGATGAAGCACGCGATGAACGCGAAGACCTTCAAGGAGAACTACGCTGCCGTCAAGGGCGCGCCGGGCAAGCTGTGGGAAGACATCAAGGATGCCGCCAAGGGTGAAGTCTACAACTGGCCAACCTCGACCTACATCGCCGAGCCGCCGTTCTTTGCAGACTTCACGATGGAGCCGAAAGCGGCTGCCACCGGCATCACCGGCGCGCGCGCACTGGGCGTGTTCGGCGATTCGATCACCACCGACCATATCTCGCCAGCTGGCGCGATCAAGGAATCTAGCCCGGCCGGCAAATGGCTCAAGGCCAACGGCGTCTTGCTGGCGGACTTCAACTCGTACGGCTCGCGTCGCGGCAATCATGAAATCATGATGCGCGGCACCTTCGCCAACGTGCGGATCAAGAATCTGATGATCCCTGCCAAAGCCGATGGTTCGCTGGTTGAAGGCGGCATCACCCGCTTCCAGCCGAACGGCACCGAAATGTCGATCTACGACGCCGCCATGGCGTATGTCGAGGCAGGCACGCCGACGATGGTCTTCGCCGGTGAAGAGTACGGCACCGGCTCGTCGCGGGACTGGGCTGCCAAGGGTACGCAACTGCTCGGCGTGAAAGCCGTGTTCGCGCGTTCGTTCGAGCGTATCCATCGCTCGAACCTGGTCGGCATGGGCGTCTTGCCGCTGCAATTCCTGGGCACCGATAGCACGGTTACGCTGGGCATCACCGGCAATGAAACCTTCGATCTGACCGGGATCGAAAGTGACATCAAACCGCAACAGGAAGCCACGCTGGTAATCCATCGCGCCGATGGCACTTCGCAAAACGTCAAAGTGCTGCTGCGTATCGACACCCCGATCGAAGTCGATTACTACAAGCACGGCGGGATCCTGCCATTCGTCTTGCGCCAACTGCTGGCTGCGTAATTCGTTTCAGGTTCATGCGCTGCAAAACGCCGGGTTCGCCCGGCGTTTTTTTTCGTCCGGCGCGCGCTGTAAAAAACGTTCGCGCTGAGCTTGTCGACAAGTTCAGCGCGAACGGCCGCCAGCACATCACCCTCAGCACCAAAGCAACATCCCCAACCCCTCCCTATGAGCCACCCGAATCCTCTACAATGCAGGATTCCGTTTCATTCACCACATCTGCCCCCATGCGTCGTCAAAACAAACCCGGTTCCCACAAACTTTCCGCCGACGGTCAGCGTCTGGCCACCTTTGCCTCTGCAGTCGTGCTGTCATCGAGCCGCATCGAAGAGCGCGGCTGGGAAAGCCAGATCGATGCCTTGCTGCAAAAGCTCCTGAAAGCTGATCATCAGGACACCATTGATGGCGCACTCGACCTGCTGTTCCAGTCCGATGCAATCGCCTACGACGTGCTGATGGAAGCGGCCGAAGCCAATAGCGAATCGGCTGTCCTCGAACACGATGACCAGCTCTATGACGCGTTACTGCTGGCGGTGCCAGTGCTGGCATGGACCCGTTTTTCGATTGCTTCCGGCCCGATTCCGGCTGATCTGGTCCTGACACTGAGCGCCCATCTGCAGGCCCATGTACTGGCACCTGACGCGAAGATCGCCATGGCACCCACCCTGTTTGCGATCGACCAGTTGCCACGCTCGCATGTCGAAACCTGGACCGTGACCCAGCGTCTGGCCCAGGCCGCGCTCAAGCACACTGCCTTACGTACCCCTACCGGCGTACCGGACACCGCGCCCTTCCTGGCCGACACGCGCTACCTGCTGGTCGCCGTCGTGGTGCCGGCCGGTGCACCACTAATGCGCTGGCAAGCCTCGTTCGATCTGGCCGACCGCGATCTCGCGCTGGCACAGTGGCAAGCCCAGGCATTGCCGAACATTACCCGGCTGCTGCCCGGCTGCGGCATCGAACTGTTGTTGCCCGAAGCGTATTACGTCGCCTGCCGCGAAGGCGACCGCCAGATCCGTCCGGCCTCAATCAGCGCTGCCGTGCATTTTCTGCATCACACGCTGGCCATCGAAGCACGCGACCTGCAAGCCAGCATCGGCAGCTTCGGCGAAGACACCATCGATGGCCATGCCGACGAATACCGGATCGGTTTCAGTACCGGCAAGGACGGCGATGTCGTCTATGGCGTGGTCTGGCCGCTGTATGGCGAAGAAGACGAAGAAGATGCCGGCGATCCGGCCGCCCTGCCCCTGCAGCGACTGGCCGCCGGCGAAGTGCCGCATCCGACGCCGCTCGAAGAAATCACGGCGCTGTTGCGTGATGCCGGTATTACCCGCATCACCCGGCATCCGGATCGCTTCCCGCTGGAATTTTGCGATGACTGCGGTGCGCCGTTATTCCCGGATCCGGATGCCGAACTGGTGCATGCCGAGATGCCCGAGGATGTACCGCAAGGCACAACGCATTTCCACTAACTTCATCGAGTAAGGCTAACCGGGGAATCCATGGATCGTGATGCACTGCTAACGACTACCCGGGAAGAATTCCTGCGCGCTTTCACGCTGGCCATCGACAGGACGTTGCCGCGCTCAGCGGCCACCTTGTTGCGCAGTGCCGAAGCCACGTTTTCGGCGGCAGACCAGCGCCGTCTGCTGGGGGCCTACGGTCTGATCCGCGAACGCGAGGCTGACCTGGATCGCCACATGCGCCACAGCATGGACCAGCTGCTCAATCGCAGTTTCCAGACCACCTACAGCACGTTTCGTCCGTCGTTCACCGACAGCTATGGCAGCGGCGGACTGACGTTGCTTGACACCAGTGTTCATGAAGACCTGCTGCGCATCAATGACGTCACCGCCCGCTTCCGGCATGCCGCTGATGATCAGTTGCGCGACCTCAATATCCGCATCGCGATCCTGTTCGAACAGGATCGCATCAATGAACGCGAAAACCCGTTCCGGCCGTTTCTGCTGTCGCGCGCCATGGCGACGGCCATCGACAGTCTTGGACAGCTGGTCGACATCAACAGCACGCTATTCGACCGCCTGGCCGAAGACATGCGCAGTGAGGTCACGACGATCTACGATACCCTCAACGTCCACCTCGCCAACCATGGCATCGCGGCCCAGCTTCAGCTCAAAATACAAAAGACCAGCGAGACCGCCGAAGCAGGTGCCGCGCGGGACACCGGCGAACCGGCCGCCAGGGCAATCGATCCGGTGCGGGTCGATACCGGTGCGCGTGCACTGTCCAGCGACAGCCCGCGCAGCCGGGTCGAGCAACTGGTCGACCTCGTGCGCCAAATCACGCGTCCGTTCACGGCAAGCGCTGGCAGTAATGAAAGCGTACACAAGCAAGACCCCCACGACCCGGCCGGCAACAGCTGGCCGGAGTCACAAGGACTGGTCGCCTCGCTGCAAAAACTGTTCTCCGGCGCAGCTGCCCCGATGACGCTCGACGGTGCCGCAGTGCCGTCCGGCGAGCCGGTCATGGCACCGGCCAACCGGCCCGTCAGTGCCCCGCTGCGCGAGTCGCTCGACGGGCTGATGAGCGATGCCGTACCGGATGCCGGACAGATGGCGCTGGCGGGCGGCGATGTACGCAACCTGATTTTCGAGCAACGCGAAGCACTCAGCGCTGCCGCCGCCGACGGCCACGAACAGATGACCATCGATGTCGTCGCAATGCTGTTCGAATTCATCCTGCGCGATCCGCAAATCCCGGCCGAAGTGCGGGCCCAGCTGGGCCGCTTGCAATTCCTGGTGCTCAAGGTCGCCTTGCGCGAAAGCACGCTGCTGACCCACAAGAGTCATCCGGCGCGGCTGCTGGTAAACCGGATCGGATCGATCTCGATCGGCCTCAAGCAGATCGATCCCGGTGGCGCGCGCGTCAGCGCCGAAATCTGCCGCATCGTCGAAACCCTGCTGGCCGACCGCAGCGACAATGCCGACCTGTTCACCGTCATGCTGGACCAGTTCGATGCCTTCATTGCGCAGGAACTATGCGGCAATGACAGCCCGGTCGATCACGCCATCGAGGCCCTCGAAAAAGCCCGCAGCCGCACGCTGCGCTTTGCCCACCTCGGTGCCAGTCTCGCCGAGATACTGTCCGGCCTCGACATTGATCCATTCCTGCGCGACTTCCTGAGCACGACCTGGGTGCGGGTCATTGAACGTGCCGAACGTCAGCACGGCACCACCCGCTTCCGCCGGCTGGTGCCGGACCTGCTGTGGAGTATCGTGCCAAAAAACACGGCGGCACAACGCAGCAAGCTGATCGCCATGTTGCCCGCGCTGGTCGGCACGCTGCGCGAAGGCATGCTGCAAGAAAACCTGAGCGGCATCGACCGGCTGGCGGTGCTGAACTGGCTGGTCGATGTCCATAGCCTGGCCCTGCGCGGGTCCGACACCGATGCGGCCGACCTGCCACTGGAAGTGATGCAGCTGCGCTTCGCGCTTTTCACGGCCGGTCCGGAAGCTGCGACCGGCACCCCGCAGGAATCCGCCGAAGCCGCAGCCAAGGCCGGCAGCGACCCGCATCACGAAGGCTTTCTTGCCGAAGCGCTGCAGGAAACCGACGTCGCACTGGAGTTGCTCGATCCGCAGTTCGACCACGAAGCGGGCACAGCAACACCGGAGCGCACGCAACCCGAGACCGACGAGGTACTCGCACGGCTGCGCAGCGGCGTCGCCATCGACATCACACTGGGCACGATTCCCGGCACCGGCCGGCTGCACTGGATCGACCCGGCCAGCACGACGCTGGTGCTGCAAATGGATGGCCACCCTGCGCCATCGATGATGAGCGTGCGGATGTTCCTGCGCCTGCTTGGCCTGGGTCGGGTCGGCTTCAGCGAAACCGCACCGCTGTTCGAACGGGCCGTGCATGCGCTGATGCTGTCGGCGCAGCAGATGGAAAAAATACCGGCCTGAGAACGGGCAAAGCCTTCCTCGCTTCTTATTTTCATTTCCTCCAAAGCATCACTCCCTTTCCGACGACCCGTCGCTATAGAATAACGACCGTCCTTCTATCCGGAAAAAAACATGATTCCTCAATTCATCCGCGACCTGACCATCGGCAAACGCCTCGGTCTTGGCTTTGCTGTCTTGCTGATGCTATCGATGGCGACCACCGCTATTGGTATTAGCCGCCTCAATGCTGTGGCCAGTGCCACCCGCGAACTGCTGAAAGACCCACTCGCCACCGAGCGCCTGGTGAGTGACTGGAATCGTAATATCAGCGCCGGCGTGCGCCGCACCTCGGCCATCGCCCGCAGCAGCGACCCGTCGCTGGCTGCCTTCTTCGCCGAAGACCAGGCCAGCTCGACAACAAATTCCAGCCAATTGCAGTCGGCCATCGGTAAGCGCATGCGTACCGACCGCGAAAAAGCCGTGTTCGCCGAAGTCGGTGAACTGCGTAAGGTCTACCTGTCCAGCCGGGATCAGATCGTCGCCTTAAAAAAAGAAGGCAAGCTCGACGAGGCCAACCAACTGCTGGACCAGACATTCACGCCGGCCGCCAAAAATTATCTGATCAAGATCGATGAATTACAAGGCGAAGAGCGCCGCCAGATCGACCAGGCCACCGTCGATATCGAAACCAATTACGAGGCCGGCCGCAACCTGATGCTGATACTCGCGGTCGTGATGCTGATCCAGGGCGTGCTGGTGTCGTGGCTGCTGAGCCGCTCGATCACCGGACCGCTGGCCAATGCCGTGCGCTTCGCACGGGAAGTCGCCAGTGGCAACCTGACAGCCACCATCCACAGTGATCGCCGCGACGAAAGCGGCCAGTTGATCGATGCCTTGCAAGCGATGGTGACGAACCTGTCGACACTGGTGACCGGCGTGCGTGTTGCGACCGACAACATCAGCGTCTCCGCGCAGCAAATCGCCTCCGGCAACGCCGATCTGTCCACCCGCACCGAATCGCAAGCCAGCTCACTCGAAGAAACCGCCAGCTCGATGGAAGAGCTGACCAGTACCGTGCGGCAAAATGCCGATCACGCGCAGCAGGCAACCCGGCTTGCGGTGTCCGCCAGCGATGTCGCAGTCAGGGGCGGCGCCGTGGTGCGCCAGGTGGTCACGACGATGGCTGCCATCAACGACAGTTCGCGCAAGATCGTCGACATCATCGCTGTCATCGACGGCATCGCGTTCCAGACCAACATCCTCGCGCTCAATGCCGCCGTCGAAGCTGCCCGCGCCGGCGAACAGGGCCGCGGCTTTGCCGTCGTTGCGGCCGAAGTGCGCAACCTGGCACAGCGCAGTGCCAGTGCCGCCAAAGAAATCAAGACGCTGATCAGCGACTCGGTCAACCAGGTCGAGCAAGGCAACCGTCAGGTCGACGAAGCCGGCAAGACAATGAATGACGTCGTCACCAGTGTTGGTCAGGTCGCCGGCATCATGCAGGAGATCACCGTCGCCAGCCAGGAGCAGCGCGCCGGCATCGAGCAAATCAATCAGGCCATCACCCAGATGGATGACATGACCCAGCAGAACGCGGCGCTGGTCGAACAGGCCGCCGCCGCCGCCGAAAGCATGCGCAACCAGGCGGTGATGCTGCTCGACGAAGTGCGCGCTTTTACGATCGCCGACGGCACGCCGGTGGCATCACCACAGACTTACCATCCGCTGAGTCTGGCGCACTGATCCGTTGCGGGTCTGTTGTGGAACGGGCTGGACCGCCCGCGATTTCCTGGTTTGCAGCGTGGAATCAAAACCGATTTGCGCCAGAACAAACCCTGCGCCCTGAGCGCAGGTAGATTGGCTTGGTAACACAGCACACCATCTGGCGTGACTGGCGACGACTAGCCAGCCAGTGTCAGTGCCGAACCGAGCCATCGCAGGAAAACCCATGCCATCCATGCAATCCGGCGTCATGCATGTCGCCCGCTCCCGCGGGTCGGACAAACCGACGCTCGCACAAAAAACATTCACCCGCCTGATCCGCAAGATCAATGACCAGCGCAGGCTGTTAGATGCCTGGCAAGCCATCATTGCGCAGTACCGGCAGCAGTACGACAGCACTTTCGTTCCGCTGCGTGACAGCTTCGCGCAGTGCCGGATGCAAATGGCACAGTTGCTGGACCGGGCGCATGATTCGCCAGGCATGACCAAGCCCGCCAAATCCAAGCTCAGGCGCATGATCTTCGACATGGTCGACGACGTCATCACCGGAGACAGCGAGACCGCACTGAAATTGCTCCATCAAAAATACCGCACGACGGATGTCAATGACGACATTGCGGTGGCAGACGCGGCCGCGCAGCAGATGCAGGCGCTGATGGCCGAACTGCTCGCTACCATGTCGGATGGACCCACGCCGCCGCAAATCGACGGCGGATATGCCGAGGCGCAGGACGCCAGCCAGTCGATCCGGGATCTGTATCGCAAACTGGTCAGCGCACTGCACCCCGACCGCGAACAGGATCCGGCCGAATATGTACGCAAGACCGGGCTGATGCAGCAGGTTAATGTGGCGTACCGGAACCGGGATGTCTTCCAGCTGCTGGAGCTGCAACTTGACGCCGGACATCGCGGCCAGCACAGGCTGGACACCCTTTCCGACAAACGACTGGCTCACTACAATGCCGTACTCACCGGTCAGTCGCTGAAGATGGAAGACGACATCACCTGCCTGAAGGTCGACTTCATGATGCGCTGCGATTTGCCGCCCGGGCAACTTCACCGCCTGCGGCCGGACAACCTGCTGCAGCACCTGAGACTCGATATCAGCGCCATGCAGCAATGCATCGCCCGGATCGAGAAAGACCTGATCGACTTCGCCGACCTCCGGCAGCTCAAGGCCTACCTGAAGACCTTGCGCCTGCCGCGACAACCGGTATTCGACGCCGACCTGTCCTGGTAAAAGAGCGCTGCCATCGGCCGCTACGACTTACATCGCATCAAGCACCGGCACCAACATCGCGGCACCGAGTTGCGCACTGCGGTCGCCATCCCAGCCGATGCGCGGATCCGGCTGGATCGCATTGTCCTTGAACGGCATTTCCAGCGTCAGCGACACGCACTTGAAGTTGTGCGCGACATACTTCGACGCCAGCTTCAGGACGTCAGCCCGGTACTTGCCGGTGCCGTAACCGAACTTGGTCTGGAAGTCAGGACTGGCCTGCACGAAGCAATCGATAAACCGCTGCTGCGCACTGGCCTGCTCCGCACTGAACTCTTCCAGCATTTCGCTACCGGCCACGAAGACATACGGCAAGGCTTCGTCACCATGGACATCAAGGAACAGATCGCAACCGGTTTCGTGGATCTTCGCCCTGACGGCCAGCACTTCCGGACTGCTCTCCGGCGACGGCGTCATCCATTCGCGATTGAGGTTGGCACCGGCGGCGTTGGTGCGCAAGTTACCCCGCACCGAGCCATCCGGATTCATGTTCGGCACGATGTACAGCACGGCCTTGTCGAGCAAGGCCACGGCGACCGGATTGTCCGGGTCGAGCAAGGCCCCCACCATACCTTCGACAAACCATTCAGCCATCGTCTCGCCGGGATGCTGGCGCGCGATGACCCAGATTTTTTTACTGGCAGCCGGGTTGCCGATGACGATGGCATTGAGGTCACGACCATCAAGCGTGGTGCCCAGATCGATGATGCGCGCCAGCGGCGAAGCCTCGGCGTCGCCCAGCAATTGCAAATGGCGCTCCCATGAATACGGCTCGAAATACGCGTAGTAGACGCTGTCGCGTTCGGGTGTATGCGCGATTGTCAGCACCTGACCATCGAAGCTGGTCGGCACGCGGAACCAGCTCTCGCGGTCATAGCTGGCAACCGCCTGGTAGTTTTCCCATCCCCCCGGGAAAGTACTCTGACCGGCATTCAACAAGCGCAGCTGGCAGGCTTCGCCACGCGCGCCCTGCAAGCGGAAATAAAACCATTGCGCGAAGTCGGCATGGCTATCCTTGCGAATGTTTAGGTCAATCTGTTGGGGGTTAGTCGCGGCGATGATCTCGATGGCGCCGGCATCGAACTGATGGCTGATCTTGATGGACATGGGGATCGATTCTTGAAAGGAAGGGGCGGAGACAGCGGCGGCTTTCGAAAACGCCCGTACCGGCTGTCGGGTGATGGTCATCATAAAGGATTTTGCGCGACAGGCCGGCGACACAAAATCGCGCATCGGCATGGCGGCATCGCAACTTGCTCTGCTATACTTCGCAGCTCGTCGGGGCGTAGCGCAGCCTGGTAGCGTACGTGCATGGGGTGCACGGGGTCGAGTGTTCGAATCACTCCGTCCCGACCAGTTTTATCAAGAGGTTACAAGTTTAGGCTTGTAGCCTTTTTTGTTTTTGGGCGTTTGGTTTCTACGTTGGCTCCTACGCCGATTGCGAATATAGGTAGGTGGGCACAGCCTCATCGTGCCCACGCGGTGCAATTGCCAAACCGGCTGCATCGCCAACCCGGCTTGCATTTTCGCTGTGGTCGCAAACCTCCGTATCGTCACGTCGTAGGGTGCAATAACCGAAGAGCATTGCACCGAATGCACTGCTTGCGGTTGAGAAATTGCCTGTACTCCGCCACTACCAAGCCGGGAGCGGCCCAGCTGCCGGGCCGACCCCGACTAGGTCATGACGGAGCACAGGCCATTCGGTGCAATGCCCTGCGGTTATTGCACCGTACGACGCTGTCAGCGCTTAATCGTTTGTAGTCGCGTTTATAGTTTTGACGGATCACGTACCGTCCTCGGCACTTTTGGCACAGAGATCGAACCCGCCTCATCCTTCAGCGGAAATTAGTTCCCCTCCCTAGCATTAGCGTAAAGAAATAATTCCAGTAGTCATGATTGGACAACCTACCGTAATATCCAAAATACAACAAACTTTGGGATTTTACATATGGCAGGCGACTGGAGTGACGATGAAATCGCAGCATCGGTAGCGGTGTACAACGAAATGCTGGTGCATGAAAAAAACCAGACCTCCTACAACAAAAAGCAAATGTATCGGGACCTCGCAGCCCAGTTCGGCAGAACAGAAAAAGCGTTCGAGTACAGAATGCAAAACATTTCCCACGTACTCCATTTGATGGAAAAACCGTGGGTAAAAGGGCTAAGGCCGGCTAAAAATGTTGGTAGCCGTATCACTAGCAGGATCGAAAAGCAGTTGCTATTAGCAAAAGGCCGCACCCCCAACAATGAACCACAGATATTTATCGAAACCGCGCTGTTAAAGGATTTCGACCGCGACAAAAATGGTGTACTTGAGTGGCCATTTCCGACTGGCGCTGATGTAGACGACCGCGAGTACACAACTGCAGATCTAGCCGAATGGGATCGGCAATATCGTAGTAGCGACGTGCACAATTCGAATCCCCCAACCGGGGCAGAGCAGCCAACGACTACCGCCAGAACTCGCAACGAGTATGTGCGAAGCCTTGATGTCGTTAACTGGGTCATTCAGCGGTGCGCAGGAAACTGCGAGTGCTGCGAAAAGCCAGCACCTTTTAGCAGGCAGGATGGCAGCCCATTTTTAGAAGTGCACCATATCCGGCAACTGGCAAATGGGGGAAGCGATCGGGTATCGAATGCGATTGCAGTCTGTCCCAACTGCCACAGGGAACTACATTTCGGAAGCAAGTCAGTGGCACTGATTGAACAGCTGTATGGGAGGGTAAAAGAGATTCAGCCGGAGTAGGTTGCCCCACAGTCGTCATGGGGTAGCTATCTCGATACGTTTTCGGATCATTCGAATGCACATCAGTGCGACTCATATGAGAAGTGATAAGGAAAGTCATGTCGCAGGAATCTGCGCGAATGCTGGGCGTAAAGCGGACCGATTTGTCGATGCACAACGGCCAGCAAAACCCTACTTAACCCGCTGCTTCTCCAACTTCCGCGCCAACGTACGCCGATGCATCCCGAGCCGGCGCGCCGCTTCCGAAATATTGAAATTCGATTCGCGCAAGGCGTCGTGGATGTGTTCCCATTCCAGCGTCTTGATCGAGGTCGACCGGTTGGTCAGGCTGACGTCGGTCTTGCCGGCGATGTTGCCGAAGGCGGCTTCGATGTCGTCGGTGTTGGAGGGCTTGGCCAGGTACTGGCAGGCACCGAGCTTGATGGCTTCGACCACCGTGACGATGCTGGCAAAGCCGGTCAGTACCACCACCAGCATGGCCGGGTCGTGCTGGTGCAGCATGCGAACGCAGTCGAGTCCCGACGATATCCCGTCGAGCTTCAGATCCACTACCGCAAAGCCGAATGCGTGCTGCGCGATCAGCAAGCGCGCGCTGTCGAGCGTATGCGCTACGCATACCGTATAGCCACGCCGCTCGAACGAGCGCGCCAGCGTTTTTGCGAAGACTGCATCGTCTTCGATGATCAGCAACTGGCGCGCGGCAGGCAGCGCTTCGTCAATAAGATTATTCAAGGCTAATTGCCGCCAAAGGAAGAGTGACCTGAACCAGCGCACCGCCCTGTGCCAGGTTCCTGGCATGGACCACGCCGCCCAGTTTGCGCACTACGTTGACCGTAAAGAACAAGCCGAGACCGCCACCGGGACGCCCCTTGGTGGACTGGTAGGGCTTGCCGAAGTGCGTCAGCATGGGTGCCGGAAAACCATCGCCGGCGTCGGTGACGACCAGCCGCAGCACGCCCTCCTCGCGCATCGCTTCGAAGCGCACCCACACCGGTGACGCGTCGCAGGCATTGTCGAGCACGTTGCAGATCATTTGCTTGAGTGCGGAGTCGAACACCACCGGCATGTCCTGCTCGATGTGGTTGGTGTAATCGAGGATCACGGCCGGACGGGTGGCGCGCCATTCCAGTAACACCTCATCAAGAAAAGTGCAGATGGTGGTCTTGATCGACGACTCGCTGCGGGCTTCGCCGGCTGACATCAGCACACCGCTGACGATGGTCTTGCAGCGGGTGAGCTGCGCCTGCATTTCGCCGAGCTCATCGAGTAGCGCGGTGTTTTTACGGAACTCCGGCATGCGCCGCCAATCGCCGAGGATCACCGATAACGTTGCCAGCGGCGTACCGAGTTCATGGGCCGCACCGGAGGCCAGCATGCCCATCCGTACGATGTGTGCTTCTTCGGCAGCGTGCTGGCGCAGATCGGCCAGCTGGGCCGCACCGCTGCGCAGGTTGCTGTTGATGCGACTGACAAAGAAGACCAGCAGGCTGGCATTGAGCGCGAAGCACAACAGCAAACCTTCGATATACAGACTGCCCAGCCCGTTGGACGGGCCGGCGGTCAGGATCAGTGGCTTGGCATACAGCGACAGGCAGGCCAGGCAGGTGCTGGTGATCGCTACGAAGACCCAGGTCGACCAGACTTCCAGCAGCACCGCACCAAGGATAACCTGCAGCAGATACAGAAAAGCAAACGGGTTGGTGGTGCCACCGGTCAGGTAGAGCAAGCCGGTCAGTGCGGCGGCATCGACCAGCAAGGCAAGGAATAGTTCGCGATTGGTCACCACCCGCGAGGCACACCAGCGCAAATGACTGGCGATGTTGAACAGGACAAGACAAGCCAGCACTTTCAGCAAATCCGACAGCGGCAAGGCAATGCCAAAACCGAAGATGACGACCGCAATCGTCGTGATCTGCCCGACCACGGCGATCCAGCGCAACTGGATCAGCAACAGCATGTTGTTGTGACCGGCATTACCTTCGACGACGGTCCCGCCTTGCAGCAGGGACGACGACGATGACGGCAGGTCTGACAGGCGGCGGAGGTTCATGGGCTTAGTCTAGGGCATTGCCTGACAACGTGCCCGCCCGGCGCGAACGCCGTTCTTCACGCAGATTCCAGAGCACTGCGCCACCCAGTAGCAAGGCCAGAGCGAACCAGGTGAGCGCGTACACCAGATGGCTGTTATGGAAGGCGATCACGGTCAATCCACCGACCGGTTGTTCACCCGACGGATCGTCGGTACGACGCCCCGAACTGGCTGCATCGGCATCCACAAAATACGGCGCAACCGGCCCGACTGTGCCGAGATTGCCGGCTGCGGCGATGGCCGCAACATCCCGCGAATACCAGCGATTGGCAACCGGATCATTGCGGCGCAAGAAAGCTCCTCCGGGTTCACTGATACGCAGCAGTCCGCTGACAGTCGTCGTGGCGCCGGCAAGATCGATTGCGCCGGATGCCGGTCGGGCAGCGCCCGGCAACCAGTCACCGGTACGCGCGGGCACGTAACCGCGATTGATCAGGATGACCTCGCCATCGACACGCCGCAATGGCGTGAGCAGCCAGAAGCCGCTGCCGCGTTCGGTCACCGCCTGCACCCGCACCGAGCGGTCATACAGGAATTGGCCGGTCACGCGAACATGGCGATACTCGTCGGCAGCTACGCTCACGCCGGGCCAATTCTGCGCGCCAGGCGCGTCGGCGACCGGTGCTTTTACCCGTGCCTCGACGCGGGCGATCAGGTCGAGCTTCCATTGCAGACGAACGACCTGCCAGCCACCAAGACCCAATAGGATCAGGAACACCAGAGCGGCGCTCACCAGTAGCGCTATGCCACCTGCCCTTGAGCGGGGCTTGGGCCCATCAGCGGCCGGGTTCACGCTAGCAACGTCGATGTGACGAATGACATCAAGGTGCTCTAGGCGCGACGGGCATCGCCGGCATATCCTTCATGCCCTCCATGCCCTTCATCCCTTCCATGCCCTTCATCCCTTCCATGCCCTCCATCGCCGGCATGGCTGGCGGGACCTTGATCGACCCCGTCGTTGCGTCACCGGTGGTATCAGTCATCATCCCCGGCATCATGTTGTGATTGAGGTGATACATGACCCAGATCGAACCGCTGAGCATGATGACTACCAGGATGGTTGTGAAGATCAGCGCCAGAATCGACCAGCCGCCTTCGGACTTGGTATTCATGTGCAGGAAGTACACCATGTGCACGACGATCTGCACCGCCGCAAACCCGAGGACGACCAGCGCGGTCGTACTCGACTTCTCGAAGACTTTGCCCAGCACGACCCAGAATGGAATCGCTGTCAGGATCACGGCCAGAATGAAGCCGGTCAGATAGCTTTTTACGGAGCCATGATCGGCGTGCGTGTGGTGACCGTCGTCATGCTCGTGGTGGCCGCCGGCAGGGGCCGCTACGTGGTTATGTGTCGTGCTCACGGCAGGACTCCCATCAGATAAACAAAGGTAAAGACGCCGATCCACACTACGTCAAGGAAATGCCAGAACATCGACAGGCACATCAGGCGACGGGTGTTCTCTGTCGTCAGACCATGCACGCTGACCTGCAACATCAGTGTCACGAGCCAGATGATGCCGAACAGCACATGCAGACCGTGGGTACCGACCAGCGTGAAGAACGCGGTCAGAAAACCACTGCGCTGCGGACCGGCGCCTTCCCGGATCAGATGAACGAACTCGTACATTTCGAGGCCGATGAAGCAGGCCCCGATCAGGCCGGTGATCGCCAGCCAGATCAGCGTGCTGCGTACCCGCTTGCGCTGCATTTCCAGCATCGCAAAACCGTACGTGATCGACGACACCAGCAAAAACGCAGTGTTGAGCGCCACCAAAGGCAGATCAAACAACTCGGCCCCGGTGGGGCCACCGGCATAGTTCCTGCCGAGGACCGCATACACCGCGAACAAGCAGGCGAACACCAGACAGTCGCTCATCAGGTACAGCCAGAAGCCGAGCGTCGTGCCGTTCTCCGGATGATGCTCCAGCACGTAATACCGCGAGCTGTCGGTGGAAGGGGAAGTAGCGATATCACGCATGGTTGGTCAACAATCTTGTACGGTTATCTTCGATCCGGGTGACTTCGGCAGCCGGGATATAAAAGTCACGCTTGTAGTTGAAGGTGTGGGCAATGATCCCGGCAATCATCATGCCGAAAGTCATGCCAGCCACCAGCCACATGTGCCAGATCAGGGCGAATCCGATCGCTGCACTGAGCAACGCAATCAGGAAACCTGCTGCCGTATTTTTAGGCATGTGAATCGGCAGGAAACCGGTCAGCGGACGGACATAGCCGTTTTGCTTCATATCGGTCCAGGCATCGGTGTCATAGACCTTTGGCGTGAAGGCGAAGTTGTACGACGGTGGTGGCGACGAGGTCGACCATTCCAGCGTACGACCACCCCATGGATCGCCGGTGTAATCGCCCAGTTCTTTGCGACGGATGTAGCTGACGATCAACTGAATGATGAAGGCAGCGATACCCAGCGCGATCAGCACGGCACCGACGGCGGCAATCTGGAACCAGATCTGCAATGACGGATCTTCGAAACGGCTCAGACGACGTGTGACACCCATCAGGCCCAGCACATACAGCGGCATGAACGCGAGGTAGAAACCGATCGTCCACAGCCAGAACGACCACTTGCCCCAGTACGAATCCAGCTTGTAACCGAAGGCTTTCGGGAACCAGTAGTTGATGCCGGCGAACATGCCGAACACGACGCCACCAATGATCACGTTATGGAAGTGCGCAATCAGGAACAGGCTGTTGTGCAGCACGAAGTCGGCTGCCGGTACTGCCAGCAATACGCCGGTCATGCCACCGATGACGAAGGTAATCATGAAGCCTATCGTCCACAGCATCGGTACTTCAAAACGGATGCGGCCACGGTACATCGTGAATAGCCAGTTGAAAATTTTCGCGCCGGTCGGGATCGAGATAATCATCGTCGTAATCCCGAAGAACGAATTGACGCTGGCCCCCGAACCCATCGTGAAGAAGTGATGCAGCCATACCAGGTACGACAGGATGGTAATGACCAGTGTCGCGTAGACCATCGAGGTGTAGCCGAAAATCCGCTTGCTCGAAAAGGTAGAGACGATTTCAGAGAACACGCCAAACGCCGGCAGGATCAGGATGTAGACCTCCGGGTGACCCCAGATCCAGATCAGGTTCACGTACATCATCGAATTCCCGCCAAGGTCATTGGTGAAGAAGTTCGTGCCGACCATGCGGTCCAGCGACAGCATGCCAAGTACGGCAGCCAATACCGGGAATGCAGCGACAACCAGGATGTTGGTGCACAGCGAGGTCCAGATGAAGATCGGCATTTTCATCAGCGTCATGCCGGGTGCGCGCATCTTGACGATGGTCGCAATCAGGTTGATACCGGACAGTAGCGTTCCTACCCCCGCAACCTGTAAGGACCAGATGTAATAGTCGACCCCCACATCCGGACTCGCGAGTATTCCCGATAGCGGCGGATAGGCCAACCATCCGGTACGGGCAAATTCACCAACGAACAGTGACGCCATCACTAGCATGCCGCCGAACGCGGTCATCCAGAAACTGAAGTTGTTCAGGAACGGAAAGGCCACATCGCGCGCACCGATCTGCAGCGGAATGACGTAGTTCATCAGCCCGGTCACCAGCGGCATCGCGACAAAGAAAATCATGATCACGCCATGCGCGGTGAAAATCTGGTCGTAGTGATGCGCCGGCAGGAAGCCACCCGACTCACCGAACGCGAACGCCTGCTGGGCCCGCATCATCAGTGCATCGGTAAAGCCGCGCAGCAGCATGATCAGGGCAAATACGATGTACATGATGCCGATGCGTTTGTGGTCAATGCTGGTGATCCAGTCGCGCCAGAGCGGGCCCCACAAGCGGTAATACGTCAGTGCACCAAACACCGCTGCACCGCCGATACCCACCATCAGGAAGGTCGCCAGAAGGATGGGCTCATGCAGGGGAATCGCTTCCCAGGTGAGCCTTCCGAAAATCAACTTCGTCAGATCCAAATTATTGAACATCGTTTTTTCCTGAAACAAAATGAAGCTGCCCGGCAGGCGAGCAACGAGGCAGTCGCACCATAGCGACATACCCGGACAAAACCGTCCGCTGATACTGGTGCTGTTGGTGGTACTGGTGCTGCAAACTATTCTTTGGCATTGCCATGCCCCATCGCCGCATGGGCATCTTTCATCATCGTCGCATCCATGCAAGGCTGACCGACTACGACGCAGCGATTGACGATGGCATGGAACAGACTGGCATCGACTTCACCGAAACGCTGCACTGCGACACGCTCGCTGGGCTTTTCAAGCTGGATATAACCTTCACGACGGAGCACTTTGCCCTCGTCGCGTACTTTTTGCACCCAACCATCAAAACCTTCCTTGCTCATGCCATGAAACTTGAAGCGCATGTCCGAAAAACCGGCACCGCTATAGTTGGCTGAGAAACCTTCAAACTCGCCCGGCTTGTTGATCACGGCATTGAGCGAGGTCTGCATGCCCGGCATTGCGTAGATCTGTCCGGCCAGTGCAGGGATGTAGAACGAATTCATCACCGTCGATGACGTGATCTTGAAACGGATCGGCACATCGACCGGTGCGGCCAGTTCATTGAGGCTGGCGATGCCCAGGTCCGGGTAAATGAATAACCATTTCCAGTCGAGTGCCACGACTTCGACGATCAGCGGCTTGGTCCCGGCAGGGATCGGCCGATCGGCATCGATGTGGGTCAGCGCCCGATACGGATCAAGCTTGTGGGTGCTGATCCAGGTAATCGTGCCGAGCACGATGATGATTAGCAGCGGCGCGCCCCAGATCACCAGCTCAAGCCGGGTGGAGTGATCCCAGTCCGGCTCATAGATGACCGCGGTGTTGCTCTTCCGGTAGCGCCAGGCGAACAAGATAATCAGCGCAATCACCGGCACGATAATGAGCAACATCAGCAGCGTTGAAACGATGATCAGATTGCCTTGCTGCTGGGCGATATAACCGGAAGGACTGAGCAAAACCGTATTGCATCCGGCAAGTGGGAGGGCGGCGGACAGCAGCAGCAGGCGGCGTAAATTCAAGGCAATCATGCTAGAAAATCCAGTTCGATGTATCAGAGTGTGCTAACTTAAATCTAACGTCCGGTTCGCACAATTGGACGTTTTGTCCACCCCCCCTGATCACAGAGACTCGAAGGCATCAAGACCATGCACATCCAACAGGGACAACACACCGGCACTGCCGGAGCAGCCCAGACACATTCCAGCATCAGAGACCCGCATCACGCCAAGCATGACCACAGCGTCATCAAGCCCGCCGAAATCGCCGTCGGCGTCATCATCGGCAGAGCTTCCGAATACTTCGATTTTTTTGTCTATGCGATGGCCTCGGTACTGGTCTTTCCATCGGTGTTTTTCCCGTTCGCAACACCGCTCGATGGAGCACTGTACGCCTTTGTGATTTTTTCGTTTGCCTTCCTCGCGCGCCCGCTCGGCACCGTGCTGTTCATGGAAATCCAGCGCCGCTTCGGACGCGAGGTCAAGCTCACACTGGCCCTGTTTATCCTCGGTGTCTCGACCGCAGGAATCGCTTTCCTGCCCGGTTACGCCAGCCTCGGCAGTGCCGCGATCGTGGTGCTGTCGTTGCTGCGGATCGGCCAGGGCATTGCCATCGGCGGGTCGTGGGATGGCCTGCCATCGCTGCTGGCGCTCAATGCGCCGCCGGAGCGACGCGGCTGGTACGCGATGCTCGGACAATTGGGTGCGCCGATCGGCTTCATGGTCGCCGGCGGCTTGTTCGCCTACTTGCTGTCTAACCTCACCAGCGCGGAATTCATGGACTGGGGCTGGCGCTTTCCGTTCTATGCGGCCTTCGCGATCAACGTCGTGGCGCTGTTCGCCCGGCTGCGCCTGGTCTCGACGAATGAGTATGCCAACCTGCTCGAAGAGCGCGAACTCCAACCGACCGGCGTGGTCGAGCTGACCCGCTCGCAGGGACGCAATATTGTCATCGGTGCGCTGGCCGCTCTGGCCAGCTATGCGCTATTTCATCTGGTGACGGTGTTTCCGTTGTCGTGGATATCGCTGCACTCGATCCGCCCCATCAACGAGTTCCTGGAAATCCAGATCCTGGGCGCGGCGCTGATGGCGCTCGGCGTGGTGGTCTCGGGACTGATCGCAGACCGTGTCGGCCGCCGCACCACGCTGGGTGCATGCGCGGTGCTGATCGCCATCCTGAGCGCCTTTGTGCCGATGCTGATGAATGGCGGCGTAATGGGCGAAAATATTTTCATACTGGTGGGTTTCAGCTTGCTGGGCTTGTCGTATGGCCAGGCTGCCGGTGCCGTGACAGCTAACTTTGCATCGCGCTATCGCTATACCGGTGCGGCTCTCACATCGGACTTGTCATGGCTGGTCGGTGCCGGCTTTGCACCGCTGGTCGCGCTGGCGCTGGCATCGCACTTCGGGCTTGCCTACGTCGGCGTGTATCTGGTCTCAGGTGCGGTTTGTTCGCTGGCAGCGTTGCGCCTTAATCGGGCACTGGAGATCCGGGACTGACCTGGTGCATTCGGTGCAATGCCCTTCGGTTATTGCACCAGACCTTTTAATGAAGGTCAGGCTAATCGCAGGATGCGTAGCGCCGTAGGGTGCAATAACCGCAGGGCATTGCACCGAATGGCCCGCTAGCGGTTGATGAAATCGTAGGTGTTCCGCCACGACCAAGCCGGGAGCGGCCCGGCTGCCGGGCCGCTCCCATAAGCGCTAACGTTGCTCGTCAACACGATTTGCCGGTGGATTGCGAAGCTTCACCTTCATGCGGGTTGCGGTCGTCGGCAACTTGTGTTTTCTGTGCTTCGCCACGACCAAGCCGGGAGCGGCCCGGCAGCCGGTCACTTCTTTTTGCTTCGCCAAAAAGTAAGTAACCAAGAAAAAGGCGACCGCGAGACTGCTGCCCTTCGGGTTCCCAAAAGCCGGAGCCAGTCAGGGGGAAGGCCGCAAACTCGCTACGCTCAGACAGTGCGGCCTTCTGATCCCCTGCCTGACTCCGACTTTTGGCAGCTATCTCAATGCGGAACAGGTCAACGTCAACGACCACTTCAACAGCAACGGCAACGGCAACGGCAACGGCAACGGCAACGGCAACGGCAACGGCAACGGCAACGGCAACGGCAACGGCAACGGCAACGGCAACGGCAACGGCAACGGCAACGGCAACGGCAACGGCAACGGCAACGGCAACGGCAACGGCAACGGCAACGGCAACGGCAACGGCAACGGCAACGGCAACGGCAACGGCAACGGCAACGGCAACGGCAACGGCAACGGCAACGGCAACGGCAACGGCAACCCCGTGTCGTTGCCGTTGAAGTTGAAGTTGTTTTTGAAGTTGCTTTGGAAGTTGCGGTTGCTTTTGACGTGGTTGTTGACCTTGATTTGTTCCGCATTGAGGCAGCTGCCAAAAACGGTAGTCAGGCAAGGGATAAGAGGACCGCACTGTTTGAGGTGAAGCAGGGGTTTCGGATCGCATGCGATCCGCCTGCGTAACGGGATTCGCTTGCAAGCGAATCTGCGCCCTGCAAGGGAAGCGAGTTTGCGGCTCTCCCCTTGCCTGACTACCGTTTTTGGGAACCCGCAGGGCAGCCGCATCGCGGTCGCCTTTTTCTTGGTTACTTACTTTTTGGCGAAGCAAAAAGAAGGGACCGCATGCCGGTCCGGCTGCCGGGCCGCCCCCGGCTTGATCGTGGCGGAGCACCTACGATTTCATCAACCGCAAGCGGGCCATTCGGTGCAATGCCCTGCGGTTATTGCACCCTACGACGCTTGTGCCCACGCGAGTACACCGGAAACGCCAGTCAATTCCAGCCCGGACTACTTCTTCGCCAGCCGCAGCACCAGCAAGATGAACAGCGCAAACACGGTGCCAATCACCGCTGTCGATTCGCGTCCCATTCCGGCGGCGATGCCGATGGCGGCGGTCAGCCAGATGCTCGCGGCGGTGGTCAGTCCGCGGATGGCGTTGCTATCGTCGTGCTTGATGATGGCACCAGCGCCGAGAAAGCCGATGCCGGCAATAACTCCTTGCAAGACCCGCGACATATCTGCTTGCGTGGTACCTGCCTGTAGCGGCACCAGTACGAACAACGCCGCGCCGAGTGCCACCAGCATGTGGGTACGAAACCCGGCCGGCGACCCCGCTGATTCGCGCTCGTAGCCGAGCACGCCGCCCAGCACGATCGCTACCATCAGACGTACGCAGATGCGTGTTACTTCGGTGGCATCAGAGACATCCGAAAATTCCTGCCGCACGGTCACCAGGATTTCAGACCACATTGTCGCCATTGTCATGCTTGCCTCCTGCTCGCGCCGCGCCGCAAATTAAGCAACAAGGCCCTTGGCCAGCACATCGGCCACCAGCACATTTAACTCAACCCCGCGCTCTTTTGCCAGTGCCTGCAATTGCAGCACCAGATCGCTATTGAGCTTGACCGCAAACGGCACCAGGCCCAGTGCCTGGTCGCGCTTGCGCTGTTCGCGCCGGTCTATCGTGGCCACTTCGACGTTCTCGAATCCGCTCAGTCCGGGGGCGGCAGTTTTGCCCATCAGCTTCTTGGCATCGGTCTTGGCCATTCCGGTTTTTTTCATGGTGCATGCTTTCGTTGGTTGAAGGCCGCCATAGTAGCGGTTGAGGCGTTTGCGCGTATGGCAATTTGATGCCGCAGTCCATTCGGTGCAATGCCCTGTGCTGATTGCACCCGACGACGCTTCCAGGCCATGGTCAGAGAGTCCTTGGGATGAGATTGCACACAACCCGATTACCTGGCTTGTGACGCGGAGATGCCTGTCTGAGTGGATTCGTGCTTTCCGGCCAGCCAAGCTGTGACCATTCAGATACAAAACGTCAACTTATTCCAGCTATGTTCGGTACCGAACGGATCCATTTTTCCGGAAGGGGATACTCCGGTCCGGGACACATGCGTGCATGCCGACAACCGATCAGGCGATGACGCTGCCTACTCCCGTCACGAGGAAAAAAATGAAAAAAAATTACCCTATCCGGTCCGGGGCCACCGCTGTGCGCCTGGCTAGCCTGTCACTGCTGGCCGCCGCCACGCTCGCCGGATGCGGCGGAAGCAGCCGCGATCCACTCCTCGGCGTTCCCGCCGTTACCGCAGCAGTGCAGACCAATGCCACCCGTCCGCGCATCACGCGCACCGTGCCGGCCACCGTCATTCCCGGTCCGGCTACCGGTGCGGCAAGTAACGCTGCCATCAGCGCGACCTTCAGCAAGGCAATGACGGCCAGTTCGATCAATACCAGCAGTTTTACGCTGTCGTGCGCAGCACCCTGCGTCGCACCGCAAGGCACGGTCAGCTATGCCGTCGACAGCCGTACCGCCGTGTTCTCGCCAGTAGCACCACTGACCATTGGCACCACCTATACGGCCACCGTCACCACCGCCGCCACCGACCTGAGCGGCAACGCTCTGGCCGGAAATCAAGGTGCATTGCCGGCTGCCAGCAATTACGCCTGGCGTTTTACTGTCGGCGCTGCTGCACCAGCCGGCAATCCGGTAGTCACGTCGACCCGCCCATCGGCCGATGCCACCGGCGTGTGTCCGGCCACCGCGATTACTGCCCGTTTCTCGGTGCCTTCCGGCCTCGAAATGGATCCCTCCAGCATCAATGCCAGCACCTTCACGGTGACCGGCCCGTCTGCAGTGAGCGCCGCGTCGGTGACGCTCGATGACGCAACCGGCACCATCGCGACCTTCACGCCGGCCAATACACTGACTGCCGGCACCACCTACACGGCAACCCTCAAGAGTGGCAGCAGCGGCGTGCGTGATCTGACATCACCGGGCAACACGATGACCAGCGATGTCAGCTGGCGCTTCACGACTGGCACCAGCGCAAGCTGCCAGGCAGGCGCGCTGACACCGGGCCAGTTCCCGCTGGGTGCAGCAGTCACCTTTGGCACGTTTGGCGGTTCTGCCGGCGTGACCAACATGGGCATCCTGACGCTGATCAATGGCGACATCGGCACCACCGCGATCTCGACCTCCGTGACCGGCCTGCATGATGCCGGCCCGGGTTGCACCTATACCGAAACCGGCAGCAACGCCGGCTTCGTCAATGGCCTGATCTACACCGCAGCCCCGCCACCGACAGCGGCTTGCCCGTCCGAAGGCAATGCCTCGACGTTCGCCATTGCCACCAAGGTCCGTGCCGATGCGCTGACCTTGTACAACGCGCTGGCGGCCTTGCCTGCCGGAAGTGATCCGGGTGCCGGCAGCCTGTCCGGCCTGGTACTGGCACCGGGCGTCTACACCGCGGCATCGGGTTCGTTCAAGCTGCAGGGCAGCGACCTGACCCTCGATGCGCAGGGCAATCCGAATGCGGTGTTCGTGTTCCAGATGGCCAGTTCGCTGACCGTCGGCGGGCCGGGCGCAGCCTTCCCGCGCAACATCATTCTGGTTGGCGGCGCACAGGCCAAGAACGTGTTCTGGCAGGTCGGTAGTGCCGCCACCATCAACGCTGCCGGTGGCGGCACGATGGTCGGCACTATCGTCTCGCAAGCCGGCGCAGCCTTCTCGACTGCCGGCAATGTTGACCTCCTGACGCTGAACGGCCGCGCCTTGTCGCTGGGTGCGTCGGTGACGCTGGTCAACACCGTCATCAACGTCCCGGCTCCCTGATACCGCACGGGCTTTCCAATTTATTGCAGGAGAAACACATGCACGTATTCAAAACCGCAGGCCATGCCGGCCTTATCGCACTGACCGTCCTCGCCAGCCCAATGGTGCTGGCTGACGACACCGGCTGGTATGGCGGACTCAATGCCGGACGCGCACGCGCCAGTATCGATGACCAGCGCATCACCAGCGGGCTGCTCGGCAGCGGCTTCGCCACCAGTACCATCGTCGATGACAACAGCGCGACCGGCTTTAAGGTCTTTGGCGGCTACCAGTTCAATCGTCATTTTGCGCTCGAAGGCGGTTACTTCGACCTCGGCCGCTTCGGCTACCGCGCCACGACGGTGCCGGCCGGTACCCTTGATGGCACCATTCGCCTGAAAGGATTGAACCTTGACACTGTCGGCATTCTGCCCCTCACCGACAAACTATCGGCCTTTGGCCGGATCGGTATCAACTACGCTGATGCACGCGACCGCTTCAGCGGCAGCGGCGCGGTCAACGTGCTCGATACCGCGCCGCAGAAGCGCGACACCAATATTAAGTTCGGCCTCGGCCTGCAATATGCGGTCACCGACGCGCTCAACCTGCGCGTCGAAGCCGAGCGCTACCGGGTCAACGATGCCATCGGCAACCGTGGCGATGTTGACCTGGTATCGGTCGGACTGGTCTACCGTTTCGGCGACAAGTCCAGTGCGCCGGTGCCGCGCACGGCCGAACCGGTCGCTTATCTGCCGCCACCGGTGGCAGTAGTGGTGCCGGCACCCGCACCGCCGCCGCCGGTGCCACGCAAGGTCAGCTTCTCGGCCGACTCACTGTTTGCGTTCGACCGTGCCGACATCACGCCGGCCGGCAAGCTGGTACTGGGCAAGTTCGCCAGTGACCTGATCGGCACCGACTACGACCAGATCAAGGTCACCGGCCACACCGATCGCATCGGTGCTCATGCCTACAACCTGAAGCTGTCGAGCCGCCGCGCCGATGCCGTCAAAAACGAACTGGTCACGGCCGCCGGCATTCCGGCTAAGCGGATCACGACCAGCGGCATCAATGGTGCGGAACCGGTCACCAAGCCGGGCGACTGCGTCGGCACGCGGACCACGCCGGCACTGATCGCCTGCCTGCAACCGGATCGGCGCGTCGAGGTAGAAGTCAGCGGCACGCGCTGATTTTCTGCTGCGCTGAAGGTGGCACCACCGGCCTTGGTCCGGTGGTTTTTTTTGAGCCGACGTCAGAGAATGTTGTAATAAAGTTCATGAAAGGTGTCAAAAAGTAAGCCCTAAGTTGAAAAACTGATCACCGTGATACCGTCGATTTCCGTTATCACCGGCGTCGCCATTGTGCGCATCAATTGCCAACGACCAGGACCTACTCACCATGGATTCACAGCACCATCCCAAGCAAAACTATCTACTAGCGGCTTTGCCAAACGCTGAATTCGCCCAGCTTTCGCCGCATCTGGAACTGGTCCCGCTGCTGACCGGCGATGTGCTCTCCGAATCCGGCGGCAAACCCCACTACGTGTATTTCCCGACCAGTGCCATTCTGTCGCTGCATTGCCAATTGCAGAATGGCAGCTCATCCGAAATCGCCGGCGTCGGTAACGAAGGCATGCTCGGCGTGTCCTTGTTCATGGGGGGTGTCACGACACCCAGCCGGGCAGTGGTGCAAACCAGCGGCCATGGTTACCGGATGGCAGCGCATCTTTTGCTCGATGAATTCAGGCGTTCCGGGCACGTGATGCGTCTGCTGCTGCGCTACACACAGGCACTGCTGAGCAACATGGCGCAGACCGCTGTCTGCAACCGCCATCACTCGGTCGAACAGCAACTATGTCGCTGGCTACTGCTCACGGCCGACAGGCTCGACAGCTGCGAACTCAGGACCACGCAGGAGCTGATCTCGACGATGCTCGGCGTGCGCCGCGAAGGCATCACCGAGGCCGCAAGAAAATTACAGGACCTCGGCTTGATCCGCTACCGCCGCGGCCATATCACGGTGCTGGACCGGGCCGGACTGGAATCGCAATCGTGTGAATGTTATGGCGTAATCCGGCGAGAATTTTCGCGCCTGCTGCCGTCGACGTCGTATCGGCACGCCCCGTCCCTGTCAGTGTTGCATTACCAGCGACCGCCGAACCGCACCCGCTCGATCAGCGCCATGTGAGGCACAGTGAGCGCCGCCAGGCCGATGAAGATCAGCCGGATCAATCGCTCTTCCAGCGCCACGTCGCGCCAGAACCAGAACGCCGCAGCGAACAGTACGGCCACGGCCAGCATCGGCAACACGGCAAAGCGCACGACGCTGCGCGCGGCCACCGGCCCGGCATGCGCCAGCGTGCGCAGCAGATGCCTGGCCCCGTGCATCGCACAAAAGAACACCGTGAATGCCACCAGTGGCGATGCTGCCACTGCCAGCACCGCCACCGCCAGCATTTCCAGCGCAGCCTGCGAACGCGTGCGCAACGAAGACAGTATCGCCATCCATGTCGCCAGCAACCACGGCCACGACAGCACGTGCAGCCAGCCAGCCAGCGTTGCCGCCGCCTCCTGACCGGCCAGCATGCCGAACAGCCGCGCCACTTCATCGGTATGCAGCAAGGCCGGTAATACGATGACCAGCCCGCCGTACACCAGCCGGAAAAAAAAGCTGCTACCGGCTTCCGGATCGCCCGAAAAATGCAGCAGTGACAGCAGCAGGAACCCACCTAGAAAGAGTCCCGGCGCGGTTTGCCAAAGCAGTGCCACGAGTAGCGCAGGCACCGTGTAAGCCAGCGTGAAAAGACACCAGTCGCGCAGCCCGGACAACGCATGCAGGCGCTGCGCGAACAACGGATCAAACGCGCCATGCGGCACGCCCAGCAGCAGGATCAGTCCGGCCAGCAGCAGCAGCGTGGCCGGTCCGGCGACCGCACCCACCGGCAGGCTCACGAGTGCGACCAGCAAGGCCATCGCACTAAAAATCACACCCTGCCAGCGCAGCGCAGTCATGCGCTGGCCATGCGACGCTGGCGCAGCACACGCTGCAGCGTGGCGGGAATTTGCTGCAGAAAAGGCCGTGCCGGCAATGCCGCAATCAAGGCCAGATAATCGGTCAGCGTGCCCTCGTCGCTCAGGAATCGCAGCACCCGCGCAGCGTCGGGCTGCCCGAACAACGCCACGAATAATGCCGGCGCACTGGCCGGCTGCGCGGTCAGCACCGACAAAAAGAGCTGGTCCATCGCCTGCAACAAAAAGGGATCGGCAACATGGCCCTGCAGCGGCTGGCCCGCAGTGACGCGCGCTGCGCACCCGGCAGCCCAGCGCTGGATACGCTGAAACGCATAGCCGGAACTGGGCCGGGCAGCGCCGTTGCCGAGACCGGCGCGCACATAGTCCGGATCAACCGGCGCAGCAGGCGCCATCGCTCCCATCGGCAGGATGCCTTGCTCGGCACGACGTACCTGGTAGGTCAGGCCATGCACGCGCGCGGCGACGGCCTGCTCGAGCGCATCGGCCAGACCGGCGGCTGCCAGCGGCATCGGATCAAATACCGTGACCTCGATCAGCGCGCGCCGCGCCGTCAGCGGCAAGACATAAACGAACTGGATACGGCCAGTGTCCTTCAACGAAAAGTCCATCAGATCGACGCAGGCCGGATCGAACACTGCCTCATCACAGTCAATCTCGACGCCGGAAAACGATTGCCAGAGCGTGGCACCGCCTGGTTCGGCCGGCGCGGCAGGACGGGTATCGACCACCGTCGCGGCCGAGTAACTGGCACCACTGGTGATGACCTGCCATCGGCCATTGCGCTTGACCGGCGCGGTTGTCACACGCTCGCCGGCGGCAATCGTGATGCGCGCATTGGCCGCAATGGCGCGTTGAGCCGCCGCATAGAAATCGGCAGCGGCGATCATCCGGTAGGGCATGGCAGCACAATCAACGAATGCAATTTTGCGACCGGCCCGCACCATCATCGTTGACCACTGATGGCAGCTCAGGTCTGCCAGTGGCGCAGCGGGCGTACCCCAGAAACACCAGGTCCGGTCGTTGGCATACACGGTGCGCGGCTCGATGATGACGGTGCGCGGACAGTCACGACCCAGCGCCGCCAGTTGCATCGCCAGGCTCAGGCCGGCGCATCCGCCGCCGAGGATGAGCAGTTCGGGTTCAGTCGACATAAGGCAATCCGTGCAGGCACAAGTGCAGCGTCTGGTCATGCCGTACTGAGGGATTCCAGTAATCGGGATGGCTGGCCAGTACCAGCACCGCCCTAAGTGTCAGGCCGGCCTTGGTGCGGGTTGGCACAACCGCCCTGCCCTGCCAGCACGCATGATCGGACCGGCGCAATTGCGTGCCGATCGCGCAGTAGACCCGCGCTGCCACCAGCATGCCGGCACGCGCGCGCAGCGGCAGATATGCCAGCCCCTGCTCGCCGCTGCGGTAATACCGGTCGGCCAGCGCGAGCAGGCTGACCAGTCCCTGACGCACCGCCGGTTGCAGCGCCGGCCCGGGATCAACCAGCAATCCCGGTGCCAGCGTGCCGACCAGCGTCGCCGGCAAATAGCGCCGGTCGCTGGCCGCGTCCTCGCACACATCGCGGCAAATATTGGTCAGTTGCATACCGATACCGAGATCGATCGCATGGTGCAGCGCTTGCGGATCCGTGACATCGAGCACCTTGCACATCATCAGCCCGACGGTGCCGGCGACGCGATAGCAGTAGCGCAGCAGTTCGGCTTCATCGGCAAAGCGCACCGGATCGAGATCGGAATCGACACCGTGCAACAGTTCGAGCACGACCTCCGGCGCGATGTCGCACTCGGCCATCAGGGCCAGCATGTCGGCGACCACCGGTTCGCCGTCGCCGGGCTCGCCGTGAGCAATGGCGACACTGATCGCGGCCAGCGCAGCCCGCGCAGC
Organism: Actimicrobium sp. CCC2.4; assembly: GCF_034347385.1. Taxonomy (NCBI): domain Bacteria; kingdom Pseudomonadati; phylum Pseudomonadota; class Betaproteobacteria; order Burkholderiales; family Oxalobacteraceae; genus Actimicrobium; species Actimicrobium sp. CCC2.4. The sequence goes on from NZ_CP133777.1 coordinate 3,407,146, forward strand.
GACCGGCGAAGCCGACTCGTCGGCAATGTCGTCGATGCGCCGGCAAAAGCCGTACAGCCGGGTCGCGCGTGCCGCATGACCGGCACCGAGCAAGCGGCGGGCCCAATGAAAAGTGCGGCCTTTTTGTACCAGCACCGCATCCGCCTCGTCGAGAGCAATTCGCGCTGCGTCGTTGGCAGTGGCGGCGGAGCTACTCATCTCACCGCAGCGCCGGAATCAGTGCGTCGACCACCTTGGCAGAGCACAGCACACCCGGCAAACCCGCACCCGGATGGGTACCGGCACCTGTCAGATACAGATTGCCGATACCTTCGGCACGGTTATGAAAACGGAACCACGCCGATTGCCTGAACAGCGGCGCAATCGAAAATCCGGCACCGTGCGTGCTCAAATAATCGTGCTGAAAGTCGGCCGGCGTCATGTAGAACTCCGCCGTAATACAGTCGGCCAGACCGGGCAGCAGTGTCGCATCGAGATTGTCGATGATGCGCTGGCGCAGGCGTGGCCCCTCGACGGCCCAGTCGACATTGCCTTGCAGGTTAGGCACCGGGCAGAGCACGTAAAAACTGTCGCAACCGGGTGGCGCAAAGCTCGCATCGGTGGCGGTCGGGCGGTGCAGGTACAGCGAGAAATCGTCGGTCAGTATCTTGCGGTCAAAAATATCCTTGAGCAGCGATTCATAGCGCTCACCCATCGTGATGGTGTGATGCGCGACGTCCGGATAGGTCCGCGTGGTACCGAAATACAGCACGAACAAGCCCATCGAATAATGCGCTGCGGCGAGTTTCAGGCGGGTCGCACGGGCCTGCTCGGCCGGTTTGATCATGACGCCATACAGATGCGCGGCGTCGGCATTCGACACCACCACATCGGCGGCCAGTTCGGTGCCATCGTCGAGTCGCACGCCGGTGGCGACCTGCTGCTCGATGCGGATCGATGCAACCGTGGTCTGCAAGCGGATCGTGATGCCATGGCGCGTCATCAGTGCGCCCAGTGCCTGCGTGATGGCACCGGTACCGCCCATCGCAAAATGCACGCCGTGCGCCCGCTCCAGAAAATGGATCAGACCGTAAATGCTGGTGGTGTCGAACGGGTTGCCGCCCACCAGTAGTGGCTGGATCGAGAAGGCCTGGCGTAATTTGGGGTGGGACAGATAGCTCGACACCAATCCCCATACTGTCTGGTAGCTGCGCAAGCCGATGAGTCGCGGAATTTGCCGCACCATCGTCATAAAGCGGTCGAACGGCAATGCCGACAGCTCCGTGAAGGCAACGTCGTAAATCCGTTTCGAGTGCGCCAGCAGCGCCAGGTAGCCGGCTTCATCGCGCGGTTCGATGCGGCGGATTTCAGCCAGCGTCTGTTCCAGCGTGCCGCCGTAATCGAAGGTATCGCCATCGGCAAAGCGGAAGCGGTACCACGGCGTCAGCGGCACCAGCTTCAGATGGTCGGCCAGCTGTTCGCCAAACAGTGCGAATAATTCTTCGAACAGGAACGGCGCGGTGATGACGGTCGGACCGGCATCATGCGTGTAGCCTTGCCGACGAAATACTTGCGCCCGTCCGCCCAGTGCCGCACAGCGATCCAGCAAGGTGACTTCATACCCTTTGGCGCGCAGGCGCAAAGCCGAGGCAATGCCGCCGTAGCCGGCACCGATGACGATGGCGTGCCGGCCTTTGACGCGCTCAGTGGCCTGATTCGCGGCGTGATTGACGGCGGGACTCATCAGCTTCATAGCCGCCCCGACAGGGTTTGCGCAAGACTGGCGAGCAACGCGCCGGCATCGTTCGGCAAGCGCCGCGCAAACCCGATCGCGTCGTCAAACCGGGCCAGCGCCAATTGTCGCGCCACCATGTGCGCGTAATCGCCATGACCGGAAGCGGCCAGTACCAGGCAGGCATTGAGTCCTGCCGGCTGGTCGTCGGTGCCGCGGTCCTTGTCGATGTCGTCAATGTCGTCAACGATCTGATAGCCAACCGCAAAGGCATTGGCTGCCTGCCGCGCGAGCGCCAGCGATGTGTCGTGACCGGTCGCAATGAGCACTAATTCAAGCGGCAGGCCGAGCAAGGCACCGGACTTGGCGGCGGCGATTTTTTCATAGAGTGCGATGTCGCATGCTTGACCGGACAGGTCGGCGCACTGGCCGTGGACGGCACTGGCGGTGGCGGAGTGCACCTGGGCGAGCAACTGCGGCAAGCGGGTGCTATCGCTGAAGCGGCACAAGTTGCCGTAGGCAGCTGACAGCAGCAGGTCGCCGGCGCAGATCGCGACATTCTCGCCGAAGGCAGACCAGAGCGTCGCACAGCCGCGGCGTTGCACATCGCGGTCCTGCAGGTCGTCGTGGATCAGCGAAGCGTTGTGCAGCAGTTCGACGGTCACGGCGATGGTGACTGCATCTTCGCCGGACAAATTCAAGGCCCGGGCCGCGTGCAGGGCCAGCCGCGCGCGCACGCGCTGACCGCCGGAATCGAGATGGTGCGAGAGCGCACCGACCAGCGTCGATGGCAAACTGACCCTGGCCAGTTCGGCCATGCGGGTTTCCACCAGTGCGGACAAGCTATCGCACTGCCGAATCAAAGTAGGAAGAGCAGATAGGGATAAAGCGGTCATTGCAAACCTCCGGTGAAGACAGGAACGACCGCCGCAGCAACGCTGCGACGGTCTGGCATCGCACTGATCAGGCGTGCTGGCCTTCTGCTTCGGATTTGCGTACTGCGATCATATAGATCAAGACGCCGAACATGGCCTTGGCGACGATGTCGGAGACGGTGTAGCCGACTTGCACGGCGGTGGCAGCGCTGCTACCGGTGAAACCGATCATCGGGAACACGAACACGACCGGATAGAAACACCATGAAATGACCGTCACCCAGCGAGCGGTGCTAATCAGTCCGCGTGCTGCGGCAGGTTGTGAATCGATCGATTTTTTCAGGCCGACAAACAGGTCATAGACAATGATCAGGAACGGGATCATGGCCAGGCTCCACCACATCCAGCGGGTGCCGCCGTCTGCCGAGATTTCACCTGGATAACCAAGCACGACCATCAACGCAGCCAGCAAGCCGAGCTTGGTGCTTTTAGCGATGGTTTCGGCACGTGGCAAACGCATCACAAGGATCAGTTCGATCAGCAACAGTGGCACGGTGAGCAGCCAGTCAACGTAGCGATAGGCATCATTGAACTTGATACCGGAGGCTTTGATCTGGTCGCCGGTAATCACGAAAGCGGCTTCCCACGAATTGAAAATCCGCAGGTAGTGGTAAGCCGCGATCAAGGTGACCAGGCCGGTGATGGTAAGAGCGGTGCGGTAAGCCGAAGCGACTTGCGAACGGCCCAGAAAGAAAAATATTGTTGCCGCTCCCATGACGGCGATTGCAAATGAAAAGGCGTTGTAGACCAATTCGTACTGACCAAGTGTGACTGCTTCCATGAACGATTCTCCGATGATCATGTTATTGCTGACAGTTCCGCACCTCACCAGTGGCGAAGTGCGGAGTTTTCAGACACCGCTACCCGGGGCCGGATTCGTCGTCAGACTGTGCAAGCCGCTCTGCCTCACTCGCTGCAATGTACTGCATGATTCTTGCAGTGAAATTGTTGTCGAGGCAAAGATGACCTTGCAGCGCATCGTTGACGAACTGAGATGCTGCCAGCGCGGTCATCATGGCCGGATCGGCCTTGACGACTGCGAGGGCGGCATCGAACTCTGATTGGCTCATCTCGTCGTCGAGAAGCATTGAAGCAGTTACCTGGCTGTCGATACGTGATGTCAAAATCAAAGAAATCTCTGGGTAATGGTCCTGTCCAGCAAAGGACGAATAGCATCGGCAATAGTTGCACGTGCACGAAAAATATTTGAGCGAACTGTGTTGAGCGGCATATCCATCGACTCGGCGATCTGGGCATAGCTCAAACCCTCCTCCTCGCGCAGCATCAACGCATCCTTCATTGGCGTTGACAAACCATCGATCGAGCGCCGGATACCGGCAGCCAGTTGCTGCTCCGCCAGCAACTCCTCGGGACCGTCGACGGTCCCTTGCAAACGCTCGGTGGCCGCCAGACCAAGTGACTCTGCCATATCGTCGAGCGAAACGCGATTATCGGCTTTGCCGTGCCCGTCGCGATGATACGAGATCATCAGGTTGCGGGCAATCGCATACAGCCAGGTCGCAAACCCGCTCTCGAAACGAAACCCCGGCAGGCTGCGATAGGCCCGCAAAAAAGTCTCCTGGGTGAGCTCTTCCGCCACGCCATTGTTGTGGACCGACGCATTGATAACGGCGGCTACACGGCGTTGATATTTGATGACCAGCACTTCGAAGGCGCGCAATTCACCGTCACAAAAGCTACGGATCAGCATATCGTCGGCCTTGCTGGTATCGGATTGTTCCGGGCGTGGCCGCGGCTCCGGCGGCGGGACTACTGGGCTGCTATCTGACATGGGGAGCACCGCTTCTCTGTAGTACTACTTTTTTAGTTATCGCTGAGTGCGCCGAGTGTACCAACTTAGTAGCACCTTCACAGGCAACCAATCGTTTTTTTCCTAAGACCGAAACCATGCGGCCGCCCACGGAGTTTGCGGTAGCATATCAGCCTCCGCAAAATCGCTGCACTCCCGCCCCCAACAACCCACCGATTGCCCGCCATGCACACAGAAAGCTTCATCCCCGGCAAAGACGCCTCCCTCGAATCGACGATCCGCACGATGCAGGCCAAGCTTGCCGGACGCGGTTTCCATCTGGACGAATCCTCGCTGCTCAACCCGGTCGAGGCGATCTGGTCGGTGCATATGAAAGACCACGAATGCCCGATGCTGTTTTCGAACGGCAAAGGCGCCACCGAACTGGCTGCACGTGCCAGTGCACTGGGCGAATTTTTCGAGCGTCTGGGTACGCATTATTTCTGGACCCATTTTTATCTTGGTGCGACCCGTGCCAACCGTCCGTTCGTCCACTATCCGCAGGAACGCTGGTTTGCGCCGACCGAAGACGGTCGCTGGCCGGTCGAGATGATGAATCCGGCATTGCACAGCTTTTATAATCCCAACGGCGAAATCGACAGCCAGGTGCTGGTCGACCTGAACTCGGGCAATATCGCACGCGGCATCTGCACATTGCCGTACACCCGCCTGCGCGATGGCGAGCAGACCTGGATCCCGGTCAACATCATCGGCAATCTGTATGTCAGCAATGGCATGGCCGCCGGCAATACGATGATGGAAGCGCGCAGCCAGGCGCTGTCCGAAATTTTCGAGCGTCATATCAAGTACCGCATCATCAGCGAAGGGCTGTGCCTGCCGGAAGTACCGGACGAGGTGATTGCCCGCTATCCCGGCATTGCTGCCGGCATCAAGGGCCTGCGTGACGCCGGTTTCGGCATCCTGGTGCGCGATGCGTCGCTCGGTGGCCGCTATCCGGTCATGTGCGTGACGCTGCTGCATCCGGGCGACCAGGGCTTGTTCGCCAGCTTCGGCGCGCATCCGCGCTTTGAGATTGCGCTTGAGCGGGCGCTGACCGAACTACTGCAAGGCCGCGCGCTGGCCTCGCTCGAAGGCTTCCCGGAACCGGGCTTCGACATGGATGAAATCACCGCCGTGGCCAACCTCGAAATCCACTTCGTTGATTCCAGCGGCGTGGTCAGCTGGGACTTCCTCGGTGACACGCCCGACTTTCCGTTCGCCGACTGGAACTTCAGCAACACCACCGAAGAGGACTACAACTGGCTCTGCGCAGCCGTCGCTGCCGAAGACAAGGACATCTACGTATCGGACTTCAGCGAGCAAGGCGCCTACAGCTGCCGCATCCTGGTGCCGGGCATGTCGGAAATCTACCCGGTCGAAGATCTCGAATGGGAAAACAATAGCGTCGGCAATGACATCCGTCCGGCGCTGGTACGGCTTGACTCCCTCAACGAAGAAGAATGCGCCGACCTGCTGGCCTACCTGCAGACCTCGAACCTCAACGACGAGCGCCCGTTATGGGAAATCCTCGGGCTGGCAATCCCGGCCGGCACGACCTGGAAAGAACTGCGCATCGGCGAACTGAAAACCCTGCTGGCGCTGGCCATCGGCGACGACGAAGCGATCCGCGAAGGCTGCGACTGGATTCACCAGTACAAGCAGATGAACCCGGCACGCCGGCTGGTCTATCGCTGCATCGACAGTCTGGTGCAACTCGGACAGGACGAGGACTACCAGCGCGCCCTGGTGCTGCTGTACGGTGCCGACACCGTCCGCCAGGCCACCGCCCTGCTCGACCGCAGCGAATACTTTTTCGGACTGGCCACGCTGGGTCCCGACATGGAAGGCAGCGCGATGCACCAGACCTTGCTGGCGGCCTACGACAAGCTATTCGCAACAGCCGCGTAAGCCCGAAGCCCGGTGCGTGGGCACGGCTGTACCGTGCCCACGCGAATGCACCACCGAACCAGCAGAATTGACCGGTATCTCCGATGCGCGCGCGTGGGCACAAGCAGCCGTGCCCACCCTGTTGGAGCAAAATAGAAATGTCCGGTTTGGGGGTGCGGCGCACAGCCTCACCGTGCCCACGCGAATGCACCGCCAAAGTCCGAATTAACCAGCACCGTCGTTCCGCGCACGTGAGCACAAAAAGCCGTGCTCACCTAACTTGCAGCCTCATCAGACACTTGCCCCCCCCCGCAAAATAAATCCTTCAAACGAAATATAAATCCATATAATGTGTTTTTAAATTTCGTCACCTCTCCATGTCCGCTCCCCCCATTCCGCTAGACCAGCTGCAAGCCTCCGCTGTCCAGGCGGCGGCCTTGCTCAAGGCGCTCTCCAATCCGACCCGCTTGCTGTTGCTGTGCCAGATCGGCCAGGGCGAATACTGCGTCGGCGAGCTCGAAACCCTGACCGGGATACGCCAGCCGACGCTATCGCAGCAACTCACCATCCTGCGTGCCGAAGCGCTGGTCAGCACGCGGCGTGAGGGCAAGCAAATCTTTTACCGCATCGCCAGCACGCAGGCGCTGGCGGTGATGCAAGTACTGATCGAACAATTTTGCCAATCTGAAAACGGAACGACACCATGACCATAGACTGGATACATTTCACCCCGTGGACCTCGCTGGCCGGCGGGGTATTGATCGGGATCGCTGCAGCGATGCTGCTGTTTTTCAATGGCCGGATCGCCGGCATCAGCGGCATCCTCGGTGGCCTGTTGCGGCCCGTGCGTGGCGATATCGGATGGCGTGCGGTGTTCGTGCTCGGGCTGCTTGCCGCACCGTTGGTTTGGCGTCTGTTCGCACCGTTACCTGAAGTACACGTCGAGGCCGGCAATCTCACGCTAATCGTCGCCGGCCTGCTGGTCGGACTCGGCACCCGCTATGGCGCGGGCTGCACCAGCGGTCATGGTGTGTGCGGACTGGCGCGCCTGTCGCCACGCTCGATGGTGGCAACGGCGGCCTTCATGCTGGCCGGGTTTGCCTGTGTTTATATTGTTCGCCACGTGCTGGCTTGAGGAAATGATGATGAAACTGCTACTGGCATTGCTGGCCGGCCTAGTGTTCGGCCTTGGCCTGATCCTGTCGGGCATGACCGACCCTGCAAAAGTGATCGGCTTTCTTGACATCACCGGCAACTGGGACCCGTCGCTCGGACTGGTCATGGGCGGTGCGATCCTGGTCGGACTGTTGACGTTCCGCCTGACCGCAAGCCGGGCGAAGGCCTACTTCGGCGACGCATTGCAGATCCCGACCTCGCGCGACATCGATCGCCGGCTGGTGCTGGGCTCGCTCACGTTTGGCGTCGGTTGGGGACTAGCCGGTTACTGCCCGGGTCCGGCACTGGCTTCGCTGGCCGGCGGCGGGCAGCAGGCGTTGCTGTTTGTCGCGGCGATGCTGGCCGGGATGATGCTATTTACGGTGCTCGAGAAACGCTGATTTGATCCCATCCGGTCTGCTTGATGTCGTCATTTGCAGCCAAGATCGGTCTTTGACCGTGCTTTTGTGATACATACAAAGCCATGACCCAACCACTGACCTACTCTCCCACGCCCGCGCAAACCATTCATGCCATCAAGGCTAGTTGCGCGAGCTGCAGCCTGCACCAGTTGTGCCTGCCGATGGGCCTCGACGAAGGCGACATCAACCGGCTCGACCAGATCATCGGACGGCGTCGCCGCATCCAGCGCGACGAAGCCCTGTACCGGATGGAGGATCCGTTTCGCAACCTGTACGCGATCCGCTTCGGCCACTTCAAGACCTTTCAGATCAATCCCGGCGGCGACACCCATATCACCGGATTCCAGATGGCCGGCGAGCTGCTCGGCATGGATGCGATCAGTACCGAGCGACATCATTGCGATGCAGTGGCGCTCGAAGACAGCGAAGTGTGCGAGATTCCGTTTGCCCGGCTCGAAGAATTGTTCGGCGAAATCCCGCGCCTGCTGCATCACTTTCATCGCATCATGAGTCAGGAAATCATGCGCGAGCAGAACGTGATGCTACTGCTCGGTAACATGCGCGCCGAGCAGCGCTTCGCGGCTTTCCTCGTGAACCTGTCGTCGCGTTATGCGACGCGCGGTTATTCGGCGACCAGCTTCCAGTTGCGCATGTCGCGCGAAGATATCGGCAATTACCTCGGCCTGACCATCGAGAGCATCAGCCGCTTGCTGTCGCGCTTCAAGAAACAGGGCTGGCTGGAAGTCGACAAGCGCGAAGTCCGGCTCACCGATGCGACAACACTCAGGGCGCTGGCAGCCGGGACGACGCATTGCACACCGATGTAACTATCGGCCTCAGAACGGCAGGGTCCGGTCATCCGGCACCTGCATCAGATAGAGCGTCAGCAAGCTCGACAACGCACAGAACAGCCAGCTTGAAAAAAAGCCGATCGTGTACCAGGCAATGTCGGGCAAGCCGGTTGCAACACTGAAGCGCAGCAGCAATTCAGACGGATCAAACAGCGAAAAAAACAGCCCGGTCGCGGCAATCGCGGCGAGGAATGCGGGCCACAAAATCGTCATCACTAGTCGCAACATGGTCTGGCCTTTTTATTGGTGCGGCGGCACGTCGGCGCTCAACATCATGATTTTTTGCTCCGGCCATGTCAATTCACCATTGAGACGCCAGTCACGCTGTTGGCTCTCGATCAGGATCTGCCAGACGGCGCGGTCCAGCAGCGGCAGCGCTACCTGAAAATGTCCGCTGTCATCCAGCGCAGTGATCAGCCGGATATCCTTTTCCGGCAGGGTCGGATGGGCCAGATGCACGCGGATTTTTCCGGCCGGTGGCGGGCCGGCGGCGAACAGAGTACCGCTCAGCGTATCGGTGGCCGCATCGATCTGGCCAATGAATGACAAACCCATCGCCGTCGCCACGCGATCGCGCCGCAAGTCCAGGTTGATGGCCTTACCCTGCTGGTAGTAGTCGTCGACAACCAGCGCATCCTGATGGGTCACGGCAAGCCAGATCGTCACCGAACCGGCAACAATGACCAGGAAGGGGCCGAGCATCAGCAGCCACGGCCAGCGGTGCTTGTACCAGGGAGCGGGTTTGTGGATCAGGGTTGAGGCATGCATGGTGTTCTCCTGTTAATGATGGTCGTCGTGCTCATCGTGACCGGCACCGCGCGGCACAAAAAAAACTGCTTTTTCGGTGACCTTCTGGTTGATGTGGTCGGTCGCAACCAGCGTGAAGCTGATCTTGTTCGAGCCCGGCCTGCCCTCGCCTGCCGCCACCCGGACCCGCACCGGCACCGCGCGCGAACCGGTGCCTTCGAGGTCGAGTTCGTCGGGCGACGCCAGCGCAATGCCATCGATGCCGGCAACCGAAATCTTGAAGTGATGGCGGGCTTCGTCGGTGTTCATGATCTGCAGCCGGTAGACGTTTTCGATCATGCCGTCCTCGACTTCCCGACCCATGCTGCCGCGGTCGCGGATCACATCCATTTTCAGCGGCGTGCGCATGAACAGCGAGACAAAAAACGCGCTGATGATCAATGCCAGGATCGCGGTGTAGATCAGCACGCGCGGTCGTAGCACGCGGGCCTGCATCTGCGCGAACGACCATTTTTTGGTGATCGCATGGTCAGTCGAATAGCGGATCAGGCCGGCCGGCAAATCGATCTTTGCCATCACCGAATTGCAGGCATCAATGCAGGCCGCGCAACCGATACATTCGTATTGCAAGCCATCGCGGATATCGATGCCGGTCGGGCAGACCTGCACGCACATCGAACAATCGATGCAGTCGCCTTGTGCCTTGGCGGCGGGCGCGATGGTTTTCTTGCTGCGCGGACCACGCGGCTCGCCACGATCGGTGTCGTAGGTGATGATCAGCGTGTCCTTGTCGAACATCGAACTCTGGAAGCGCGCATACGGACACATGTACTTGCAGACCTGCTCGCGCATCCAGCCGGCATTGCCGTAAGTCGCCAGTGAATAGAACAGGATCCAGAACCATTCCCATGGACCGAGACCGAGACTGGCGACGGCACCGATGAGCGAACGCACCGGCGTGAAGTAACCGACAAAGGTCAGCCCGGTCCAGAGCGCGACCGCGCCCCAGACCAGATGCTTGGCCGACTTGCGCCAGAGCTTGTCGATGCCCCAGGCTTGTTTGTCGAGGCGCATGCGGGCGCTGCGTGTGCCTTCGATCCGGCGTTCTATCCACAGGAAGATTTCGGTGTAGACGGTTTGCGGACAGGCAAAGCCGCACCAGACCCGCCCGGCTACCGCGGTCACGAGAAACAGCCCGTAGGCACAGATGATCAGCAGCACGGCCAGGTAAATGAAATCCTGCGGCCACAGCACGATGCCGAAGATGTAGAACTTGCGCGCGCCCAGGTCAAACAGCAAAGCCTGCCGGTCATTCCATTGCAGCCACGGCAAACCGTAAAACACCAGCTGCGTGAGCCACACGCACAGCCAGCGCAAGGTCGCGTATCGACCTTTGATTTCTCGCGGGTAGATTTCTTCGCGGGCGGCGTACATCTTGATGACCGAGACTTCGGGGGTGCTCATAAGCGACTACTTTTTCCTGAAAACGGGTTGACCGGAAGCGCGCGGGTCGGGCGCGCCATCGCGCCCGACCCGGTCATTACTTCTGCGCCACCGGATCGTTCGACAAGCTCCAGACATACGCGGCCAGCACATGCACCTTGGCTTCGCCAAGAAAATCCTGGAACGCCGGCATCACGTTGTTGCGACCCTTGCGGATGGTTTCCATGATGGTGTCGGCGCTGCCGCCATAGAGCCAGATCTTGTCGGTCAGGTTGGGCGACCCGAGTGCCTGATTGCCTTTTGCATCAGCCCCGTGGCAGGCTGCGCAGACCGCGAATTTCGACTGGCCCAGCACGCGCTTGATCGGATCCGATGGCGCGTCCGACAGGCTCAGTACGTACTGCGCGACATTCGCGACATCCGCGTCCGATCCCAGCGCAGCACCCATGGGCGGCATGATGCCGTTACGGCCATGCAGCAGCGTGGTCTTGATGGTCTCGGGATCGCCGCCATACAACCAGTCCCTGTCGGTCAGGTTCGGAAAGCCCTTGCTGCCGTGGGCATCCGAGCCGTGACATTGCGCGCAATACGTCAGGAACAGGCGCTCGCCAATCGCATGCGCTTGCGGATCGGCAGCGACCACCTTCAGGTCTTTTTTCAGGTAACCGTCGAACAGCGGGCCGTATTCGGCGTCGGCTTTTTTCAGTTCTTCGGTGTACTGGCCGGTCGAGGTCCAGCCGAGCTTGCCGGGGTAGGAACCCAATCCCGGATACAGGTACAGGTAGACCAGTGCGAAGACGATCGTGATGGTGAACAGCCACATCCACCAGCGTGGCATCGGCGTGTTCAGCTCGGTCAGGTTTTCATCCCAGACATGGCCGGTGGTACCGATCCCGCCGTCCGCGCCGGGCTTGACGACAATCTGCTGGCGCGACTGCGCCCACAACAGCAAGCCGCAACCGAACACGCCCAGCAGGGTCAGCACGGTGATGAAGATGTTCCAGAAACCGCTGGTAAAGTCAGCCATGTTTGTTCTCCGTCGAAGTGGGTGGACCGCCGTCGGCGTCATCAGCAAACGGCAGGTGGGCGGCCTCGTCGAAATCGGCGCTGCGGTTGAGTACAAAGGTCCACCAGACAATGCCGACAAAGGTGGTCAGGCTAACCACGGTCATGACACTGCTGAGGTCGTTAAAAATAAAGGCGATGGCCATCTCAGTTCCTTGTCTTGATCAATGTACCCAGCCCTTGCAGGTAGGCGATCAGGGCGTCCTGTTCGGTCTTGCCTTCCAGCGTGCCGGGACCGTCGCTAACTTCCTGTTCGGTGTACGGCGTGCCGAGGCGCTGCAAGGCACGCATCTTGGCGGTGACGTCGCCCGGCACCAGCTTGGTCGTGGCCAGCCACGGGTAACCGGGCATGTTTGATTCCGGCACCAGATCGCGCGGGTTATTCAGATGGATCGCATGCCAGTCATCGCTGTAACGCGCGCCGACGCGGGCCAGATCCGGACCGGTACGTTTCGATCCCCACTGGAACGGACGGTCATAGACGAACTCGCCGGCCACCGAATAATGGCCATAGCGCTCGGTCTCGGCACGCAGCGGCCGGATCATTTGCGAGTGGCAGTTGTAGCAGCCCTCGCGCACGTAAATGTCGCGCCCTGACAGTCGCAGGGCCGAGTACGGTTTCAGGCCGGTGATCGGCTCGGTGGTCGAGCTCTGAAAAAACAGCGGCACGATTTCAACCAGGCCACCGATGCTGATAACCACCAGCACCAGCGCGATCAGCAACCACGGGTTCTTTTCAATCCACGCATGGGAAAACTTCATTGATGACTCCTGATCAGGCTTGGCTAGGTAAATGGGAAGCAGCGAGGGAAGGAATGCGCGCCTCGACGGCCGTGCCGTCGCGCATCGTCATGAAGGTATTGACCGCCATCATCACCATCCCCGAGAAGTACAGCAGGCCACCGCTGACACGGATCACGTAGTACGGATAAGTGGCCTTGACGCTCTCGACAAAACTGTAGGTCAGCGTGCCGTCGGCATTGACTGCGCGCCACATCAGGCCCTGCATCACGCCGGCAATCCACATCGACGAGATGTACAGAACGACGCCGATGGTGGCGACCCAGAAGTGGGTGTCGACCAGGCGCGGGCTCCACATCGCGTTCTTGCCGGACAGGCGCGGAATCAGGTAATAGATTGAGCCCATCGTGATGAAGCCGACCCAGCCCAGCGCGCCGGAATGGACATGGGCGATCGTCCAGTCGGTGTAGTGCGACAGCGAATTGATGGTCTTGATCGACATCATCGGACCTTCGAAGGTCGACATGCCGTAGAACGACAGCGACACGATCATGAACTTCAGAATCGGGTCCGACCGCAATTTGTGCCAGGCGCCGGACAAGGTCATGATGCCGTTGATCATCCCGCCCCACGACGGTGCCAGCAGGATCAGCGAGAACACCACGGCCAGCGATTGGGTCCAGTCAGGCAAGGCGGTGTAATGCAGGTGATGCGGACCGGCCCACATGTAGGTAAAGATCAGCGCCCAGAAATGGACGATCGACAACCGGTACGAATAGACCGGACGTTCTGCCTGTTTGGGAATGAAGTAATAGACCATGCCGAGGTAGCCGGCGGTCAGGATGAAGCCCACGGCGTTATGGCCGTACCACCACTGGATCATCGCGTCCTGCACGCCCGAATAAGCGGAATACGATTTGGTGAACGAGGCCGGCATGCTGGCGCCATTGACGATATGCAGGATCGCAACAGCCAGGATGAAGGCGCCGAAGAACCAGTTCGCGACGTAGATATGCTTGACCTTGCGCTTGACCAGTGTGCCGAAGAACACCACCGCATACGCGACCCAGACCACCGTGATCAGCAGCGCGATAGGCCATTCGAGCTCGGCGTATTCCTTGCCGCGCGTGAAGCCCAGCGGCAGCGAAATCGTCGCGCAGATCAGCACCAGCTGCCAGCCCCAGAACGTGAACGCCGCCAGTCCATCCGAAAAAAGCCGGACCTGACAGGTGCGCTGGACTACGTAATACGAAGTCGCAAACAGACCGCAAATACCGAACGCAAAAATCACTGCATTGGTATGTAAAGGGCGCAGCCGGCCATAGGTCAGCCACGCAATATCGAAGTTCAACGCCGGCCACGCCAGCTGCGCCGCGATGATCACGCCGACCAGCATGCCGATCACTCCCCACACCACCGTGGCGATCGTGAACTGCTTGACGACCTTGTAGTTATAGTTCAGTTCAGTTCCCACAAATGCTCTCCCGAAATAACAACGTTGACGGGAGGGAGAGTAAGAGTCGGGAGGGTAAAAATCCTTGATGTGAATCAAATTGGCAAGTTTGGACGCAGCTGTCTGCGGCAAACACGGGCAAAGTGCCGGGGACGCCACCATAAGTAGCAATCCCGCTGCGCATCGGTTCGTCCTATTCTTCTATTCAAGCCATGAGCAAACCTGTTTTTTTAGCGTCCGATTACGGCGCGGTGCATTCCGATATCGTTGTGCTGCTGGATGCCGCCCGAGGCAGCGCAGCGCGTAGCGTCAACGCCATCATGACAGCGACGTATTGGGAAATCGGGCGTCGACTCGTCGAGTTCGAGCAAGGTGGTCAGGATCGCGCAGCTTATGGGGAAGCGTTGATCGTGCGTCTGGCTAGTGATCTTACTGCGCGCTTCGGGCGTGGTTTTAGCAGGCAGAATCTTTGGCAGATGAGAGCATTCCATCAGGCATGGTCCATGCCATCAATACTCCAGACAGTGTCTGGAGAATCTGCCAGCCTCCCCGCACTTGCCGCCAATTTCCCGCTACCGTGGTCAGCCTACGTCCGTCTCCTGTCGGTAAAAAGTGACGCGGCCCGCCGGTTCTACGAAACCGAAGCCCTGCGCTGCGGCTGGTCCGTGCGCCAGCTCGATCGCCAGGTCAACAGCCAGTTTTATGAACGCATTGCCTTGTCACGCAACAAGACAGCGATGCTGCAGCAGGCCGAACAACCTTTACAGGACGACGTCGTTACTCCGGAGCAGGCATTCAAGGATCCGTTCGTGCTGGAATTCCTGAGCCTCAAGGACGACTATTCCGAGTCGGACCTCGAAGGCGCATTGACGCAGCACCTGGCCGACTTTCTGATGGAGTTGGGCGACGACTTCGCCTTCGTTGGCAGGCAACGTCGCTTGCGCCTGGACGATAACTGGTTCCGGATCGATTTGCTGTTCTTTCACCGCCGGCTCACCTGCCTGATCGTCATCGATCTGAAGGTCGGAAAATTCAGCCATGCCGATGCCGGCCAGATGCACATGTATCTGAATTACGCCAAAGAACACTGGATGAAGCCGGGCGAGAACCCGCCTGTCGGCTTGATCCTGTGTACCGACAAAGGAGCCGCAGAAGCACGCTACGCGCTCGATGGACTGTCAAACAAGGTGCTGGCGGCCGAGTACCAGATGGTTTTGCCCGACGAAAAACTGCTCGCCGACGAAATCGGGAAAACGCAGCAGGCATTGGACGCTCGCCGGAAAGAGGTCACCGGGAGAGGGGAAGCATGAGCCGTAACTGCCCTTCCGGTTCCCACCACGACCCTGCACGCCCGGCCCGCAGTCGTAGGGGGCAATAACCGAAGGGCATTGCCCCCTACGGCTTGACGATGCGCAGTAGTCACCGATCAGGTAACTGCACCGCGTGGGCACGATGAGGCCGTGCCCACTCTACGATACTGACCGAAGCCGAACGCCACTTCGACTTGGAGCAGGGCCGGTCAAGTCGCTGATACGCAGCTCACCTGCACCGACGTCACCGCCGCCGCGCCCATGACTGCCGTCCCGGTCCCCGCCACCACGCTGCAGGTCTGACCCGCAGGCTGCGTAAGCACGGCCACGCCATACACGGTGCCATCGGCTACTGTGGTCGGCAGCGTGAAAGACTGCGCACCAGCCGCAGGACTGACGGTATCGCTGCCATTGGTCAGTACCAGTCCGGCCCCGCTCAAGTTGGCGATGGTACCGCCCAGCGAATACTTGTTCGGCACGCACACGACATTGGCTGTCGTGATCGCAATCCCGCTGGCACTGCCGATGGAATTGGTCACGCCGCAGGTCAGCCGGGCTGGCTGGGTCTGCACGGTGATGGCAAAGGCAGCGTTTACGTCGATCTGGCTGGGGAACGTGTAGATCGTCGCATTGGCCGGAATGCTGACGGTACTCGCAGTCCCGTTGGCAAGCACCAGTCCGTCAGTGGTCAGGCCATTGACCGCACCACCAAGGTTGACGGTGGTGTAACCGCCGCAGGCCGCCAGCGCGCAAGTCAGGAGCAGCGCAACAGGCAGGCGCAGGTGGGAAGTGAATGTGGTCATCGGAGGCTTTCGGAAACAGGTATGAAAATCGGGAGAATCAGGCAGCGGGCTTCGATACGCAGTTGACCACCACGTTGCTGACGTTGGTGGTGCTCATCGTGCCAGCGCCATTTTGCACGGTGCAGTTCAGGCCGGCCGGTTGCGTCAGGACCGTCACACCATACGCGAAGCCATCACCGATCTTGGTCGGAAAAACAAAGGGAGCGGTATTGACCGGCACGCTGACGGTGTCGCTGCCATTGGCCAGAACCAGTCCGCTCGCGGTCAGTCCGTAGACATTGCCGCCTAGCGTCTGGTTCGGCACGCAGGCCACCAGCACATTGTTCACATCGTTGCTCGCCACGCCGCTGCCGTTGGTGACACGGCAGGTCAGGTCCGGCGACTTCGCTGTCACGACAGTGACAAAACTGTAGCCTCTCGGTACGCGGGCCGTGAAGGCAAAGGTGCTGGTATTGGTCGGCAGCGTGACGCTGGAATAGCCATTGTTGAGGGACAGCGTGCCGGTCGTCAGACCGGTCACGGTACCGCCGACACTGATGTTGGAAACATTGCTGCCGCCACCGCAGGCTGCCAGGCCGGTGAGCGTCGCCAGCACCATCGCTGCACGGGAAATCAGGGTCAGTGTCTTCATGGATACTCTATAAAATTATTCGGGGACCGGTCATCGACGCGGATGAGTTCCGCAAGGTTATACCCCAATTCGGCTGCAGTACGACACTTGCGGAAATGAATTTTATAGTGCACTGACTGCGCGTAGCGGCAGGCCTGCGGTAGGTCGGGCGCGATTGAATTGCGCGCAAACCAATTGCACCCGACAAAAAAAATCCACGCGCTTGATCGCACGTGGATGAACCCACTAGTCAGTTGGGAGAGGAGAGACTTGATGCACGTCCTCACCATAAATGCGTAGCCGGCGATGCACCCGTGTGCTTACAAACGCTTACGGTCACCGGCAGTCCTGTAGAAATTACCCATTGCCAAGCACCTGCCCGTCGACCAGCTCGATGATGCGGTCGCACCGGTGCGCCAGTGCGAGGTTGTGCGTCACCAGCAGGAAAGCAGTACCGCTGGCAGCGCTGATCTCGCACATCAGTGCAAACACGCTTTGAGTCGCCTTGGTGTCGAGGTTGCCGGTGGGCTCGTCGGTCAGGATCAGCGGCGGCGACATGGCCAGCGCGCAGGCAATCGCGACGCGCTGTTGCTGGCCGCCCGACCGGCCGCCATCGCCGACCCCAGCAACGAACCGAACAGACCGACGATGCCACCCTGGATCAGAAAGATCTGCATCACCTGCCCGCGCGAACCGCCCATCGCGCGCAGGATGCCGATCTCGTTCGAGCGCTGCACCACCGACACCACCAGCACGCTGGCGATGCCGGCGGCGACCGACAGGCCGGCGGATCGGCCACGTCGAGCTTGACGACCACCGAACCGCGCGCCGGATCGACCGACGGATTCAGATAGGCGACACGTGCCGCAAAGCGCCGCCCCGGATACGCATCGGCCGCGCCTAGCGCCGGCTGGCCGGGCCTTACCATGGCCAGGTTGCGCTCGTCAATCTGCACCACCAGCTGAGTCTTGCCGACCGGCGACAAGACCATCAGCACCTTGCCCGGCTGGACCACGTCGCCCGGTTCGACATTGCGCGCGATCAGCGTGCCATCGGCCGGCGCGCTGATCGCGGTGTAACGCAAGCGCGCTTGCGCCAGATGCAGGCTGGCCCCGGCCTGCTGCAAGGCGGTACGTGCGAGCAGCGTGTCGCTGCCGTCGCTGCGGCTGGTGGCGACCTGCAACTGCGCGCTGCGCAACTGGCTGGCGGCGATATCGAGATTGCGTTGCGCGTCATCAAGCGCGACCCGGCCGACGAAACCCCGGCCCTGCAAGTCACGGGTGCGGGCATGCTGTCTGGATCACATCGCTGCGTTCGACGGCGACCACCGGCACGACCGGACCGGCCAGCCAGCCAGCGCCAGCCACCCCACAAGATTACGACCAGCAGCAGCACTGCCCGCAGCCAGCTGCGCCGGGATAACTCAGGCAGCTTCGTCGCCCTCCTTGGGCTTGGCCGCAGGCCGGTCATCATCCTGCAGCACGCGCCAGCCGGGACTGACCAGATCATCAAACTGGCCATTGTCGGACGCACCGAAAAAGAACCAGATCGCCGCGAACACGACACCGATACTCAGCGGAACCAGCAGAAAGAGGGCTTCCATGATCAGGCGTTCTTTCTCAAAAAAGAGCGCGCGCGGCGCAGGCGCAAGGCATTGAGCACCACCACCGCAGAACTGACCGACATGCCGATGCCGGTCATCCACGGATTGAGCCAGCCCAGCGCCGCCGCCGGGATCGCGACGAGGTTGTAGAGCGTGGCCCAACCGAGGTTTTGCCGGATCACGGCCAGCGTTTGCGCGGCCGTGATATCGACTTCGCACAGCGCCGACAAGCGCCCCGACAACAGCACGCAATCGGCATGCAGTTGCGCCAGCGCCGTGCCGCCGCCCATCGCGAACGACACGTCGGCGCCGCTCAGCACCGCCGCGTCGTTAATGCCATCGCCGACCATCGCGACGATCGCGCCCTCGCGTTGCAAAGCCTGCACGTAAGCCAGCTTCTGGTCGGGCAAAGTGTCGCCGAGCGCGGTGTCGATACCGAGTTCGGTGGCGACCTGCTGCGTGACGGCTTGCTGGTCGCCGCTGAGCAGGATGACGGTCTTGCCGCTGGCTTGGAAATGGGCAATGACGTCATGGGCATCGCTGCGCAAGCCATCGGCCAGATCAAAGCGCGCCAGCCAGCCCCCCGCGTTGCCAAGATAGACCGCGGTCACATCGGGCATGGCGACATCATCGCAGTGACCGGCCAGCCCGGCGACGAACGCGGCCGAACCGAGCCGGTAAGTGCTGCCGTTGAGCGTGCCCTCCAGCCCGCGCCCGGTGATCTGGCGCACATCGGACATGGACAGCGTCGCGCCCGGTCCATCCTGCGCCGCTGCCACGAGCGCTGCCGCCAGCGGATGCGCGCTGAATTTTTCCAGCGCCGCCGCCAGCTGCAGGCATCCGTCCAGCGACGCCGCACCGAGCAGCTCGACATGCCGCAGCACCGGCTTGCCGGCGGTCAGCGTGCCGGTCTTGTCGAAGATGACGTGGGTCGAGCGATGCAATGTTTCGAGTACATGCGCTTGCACGATCAGGATGCCGTTGCGCACCAGCCGGTCGGTGGCGGCGGCCAGCGCGGTCGGGGTCGCCAGCGACAGCGCGCACGGACACGACACCACCAGCACCGCAATCGCAATCGGCCACGCGCGCGCCGCATCGGCCCATTGCCAGTAGCCGAACACCGCCAGCGCAAACAGCAGCAGGATGCCGACGAACCACGCCGCCACATGGTCAGCCCACTGCGCCAATTGCGGCTTGCCCTGTCCGGCCCGCTCGATCAATTTGACGAGGATGGACAAGGTGCTGTCACGCGCGGCCTGCGTGATGCGCACGACGATGGGCTGGGTCGCATTGACCGCGCCGCCGGGCAGCGTCGCGCCGGCGCTCTTGCGCAGCGGCTGGCTTTCGCCGGTCAGCAGCGACAGGTCGACTGCGCTGTCACCTTCGAGCAGCACGCCGTCGGCGGCGATCGCTTCGCCGGGCCGCACCAGGATCACGTCGCCTTCGCGCAGCTGGCCGGCGGCCATCAGTATCAGCGCGCGGTCCTCCGGATAACCGGGCATGGACCAGGCCGATGCCGGCAAAGCCGATTGCAGGTTGTTCAGCGCCGAAGCCGCCTTGCGCCGCGCGGCCAGCTCCAGATAGCGGCTGCACAGCAGCAAAAAAATGAACATCGTGATCGAGTCGAAATACACGTCGCCACTACCGCGCAAGGTGGCCACGACGCTACCGATGAAAGCCGCGGCGATGCCGAGCGCCACCGGTACGTCCATCCCGAGCTGGAAGGTTTTCAGGTTGACCCACGCACCGCAAAAAAACGGCCGCGCCGAATACAGCACTGCCGGCAAGGTCAGCAGCAAACTGGCCCAGCGCATCAGGCTGGCGATGTCGGCATCCATCGTGCCATCGCTGGCCATGTAGACCGGCAGCACATACATCATCACCTGCATCATCGACAGGCCGGCGATGAAGAGCTGGCGGAACAGTGTCTTGCGGGCCTTGTCGAGTTGCGCGCCGTGGCGCACCGGATCGTACGGATAGGCGGCGTAACCGATTTCACGCAGCGCGACGAGGATGTCGCTGGGCTTGCAGCGGTCGCGGTTCCAGCTGATCTGCAGGCGTTCGGTGGCCGCATTCATGGACACCGCCCGCACGCCGGGCAGGCGCGCCAGCCGGCGCTCAATCAGCCAGATACAGGCCGCGCAGCGGATGTCTTCGATCAGAAAAATTGCCTCGACGCTGTTGCCGT
Source organism: Actimicrobium sp. CCC2.4 (assembly GCF_034347385.1). Taxonomy (NCBI): domain Bacteria; kingdom Pseudomonadati; phylum Pseudomonadota; class Betaproteobacteria; order Burkholderiales; family Oxalobacteraceae; genus Actimicrobium; species Actimicrobium sp. CCC2.4. Next base: position 3,427,880 of record NZ_CP133777.1, read on the forward strand.
CGGCGCTGTTACCGTCGGCGCTGTTACCGTCAGTCTCAATGCCGGCGACGGCTTCGCTGTCATAGAGCGTCAGTTCGGGCGGGATCAAGCCGTCCTGTGCAGCGGTTGCGGCGTAGCCTTCGCGGGTACGGTAGTAATCGCTAAAGCCGTTGTCGACGATGCTGCGCGCGACCGCCGCGCAGCCGGGGCAGCACATCGGCTGCACGACGGCATCGATGCTGACCTGCCAGTTGCTGCCGGCCGGCACCGGCAAACTGCAATGAAAGCAGCTGCTCATGGCACCATCGGCGTGATGCAGAGCGCATCCAGCCAGCTACCCGGCATGCCATGCGATATGCGCCACAAGCCGAGCAGACCAAAGGCCAGCACCAGCACGCCGCTGGCAATGCGCACGCCGCGCCGCTGCATCACCGCGCGCAATTGCGTGCCGAGCAAACCCATCACCAGCAGCGTCGGCAAGGTGCCCAGCCCGAAGGCCAGCATCACGCTGGCACCCGACAGCGCCGAGCCGGTCAGCGTCGCGGTGAGCAGCACGCTGTAGACCATGCCGCACGGCAGCCAGCCCCACAGCCCGCCCATTGCGAACATTTTCAGCGGGCTGTCGAGCGGCAGCAGGCGGCGCGTCAGCGGTTCAATGTGCTTCCAGAGCGCCTGACCGAGCGACTCGATCCGCGCCAGTCCCTGCCACGCGCCGGTCAGGTACAAGCCCAGCGCGACCAGCATCCCGTTGGCCAGCCAGTAGCCAACCAGCTGGAACGCCGACACGACGGTGAGCATGCGCGCGCCGTTCGCCACGCCGCCCATCACGGCACCGGCGATCGCGTAGCTGCCGATGCGCCCGGCGTTATACGACAGCACCCGCAGCAAGCGGTCGGCCGGTACCGCTGCAATCACGGCCACCGGAAAATTGCGCACCGGCGCCACCGACAGCGCCGCCACGATCCCGCCGCACATGCCGACGCAATGGACACTGCCGAGCAGGCCGATGACGAAAATGGGCAGGAGGGAAACGAAGGTCATCGGGTATCCGGGTCAGATAGTTTTGGAATAGCGCAGCCGGTCAGGGACGGCATAGAGATAACGGTCGAACACCATGCAGATATTACGGATCAGCAGCCGGCCTTTCGGCGTGACGCTGATCCACTCGTCGTCGATGGTCAGCAAGCCGTCCTGTGCCAGTGTGTGCAACTGCGCCAGTTCGGTAGCGAAATAGGTCGCCACGGTGATCGGATACGCCTGCTCGATGGATGCAATCGACATCTCGAAATTACACATCAGCGTCTGGATGATCGCGCGCCGCAGGATGTCATCCATGCCCAGCTTGATGCCGCGCGTAATCGGCAGTTCGTTCTTGTCGAGATGCGCGTAGTAGGCGTCCAGTGTCTTGACGTTCTGGCTGTAAGTCGCCGCCACCGCGCTGATGGCCGAGACGCCGCACGACACCAGATCGAGCTCGGCATGGGTCGAGTAACCCTGAAAATTGCGATGCAGCCGGCCCTGCGCCTGCGCGATCGCGAGGTCATCGGTCGGGCGGGCAAAGTGATCCATGCCGATGTAGACATAGCCGGCTTCGGTCAGGCGGCGGATGCACAGCGCCAGCATGTCGAGCTTGGTTTCGCCGGCGGGCAGCTCGGCCTCGGGAATGCGCCGCTGCGGCTTGAACACATGCGGTAAATGCGCATAGTTGTAGATCGCGATGCGGTCCGGATTGGCGGCGATGACCTTGGCCAGCGTCTGCGCCATCGTCATCAGGTTCTGCTTCGGCAAGCCATAGATCAGGTCGATGCTGACCGAACGGAAATTGGCATCGCGCGCGGCCTGGATGATGGCCAGTGTTTCGCTTTCGGGCTGGATGCGGTTGACCGCTTTTTGTACCTCGGGATCGAAGTCCTGCACGCCCAGGCTGATACGGTTGAAGCCCTGCCCGCGCAGCGTGAAGACCCGTTCGCGCGAGACCGTGCGCGGATCGACTTCGATCGAATATTCGCCGACAACGTCCGGCGCCAGCTTGAACCAGCGCCGCACATGCGCCATCAGCTCGCCCATCTGCGCATCCGAAAAATAGGTCGGCGTGCCACCGCCCAGATGGACTTGCTCGACGTGGTTCATGTCGGCAAACAGCTGGCCCTGCATGTCGATTTCGCGCTTCAGGTAAGTCAGGTAGGTCGCGGCCTTCTCGACTTTTTTGGTGACAATCTTGTTGCAGGCGCAGTAGTAGCAAACCGTATCGCAGAACGGAATATGCAGATACAGCGACAGCGGCTTGCGTCCGCCACGGGTGCGCAGGCCGGCGACGGCTTGCAGGTAATCGCGATAACGGAAGGCGTCCGTGAAACGGTCGGCGGTCGGATACGAGGTGTAGCGCGGGCCCTGCTGCCTGAATTTGCGGGTGAGTACCGCATCGAATTGCACCGACGGGACAGACTGGACCGGAATAGGGAAAACCATCAATGTGCTCCTGCTGCCAGTCACGCCGAGGCTGGGTACGTGACTTGATGCGACGGAGTGTAGGGAGCATGCCTCCCGAAAACTTTGACTCACATCAAAAACGGCGGAGACATTAGATGTTTGTAAAAACGTATTTACAAAAATCCCGACGGCAGGTCAAGACCGGTTACAACCCGTCCGGCATCGTCATCCCTGCGCGCAGCGCGGCGTCCCTGAGCGATTTCAGCACGGTGGATTCATTGAATGGCTTGATGATGAATCCGCTGGCACCGAGCGACAGGCACTGCTTGATGGTGTCCACGTTGCGTTCGCCGCTGACCATCAGCACGATCATCTTGTCGAGCTCGGCGCGCAGCTGCTTGAGGACGTCGATGCCGCTGATGTCCGGCATCACGATATCCAGACAGACCACTTGCGGCTTGAGTTTCATGATCAGCTCGTAGCCGTTGTTGCCGTTGCTGGCTTCGCCAATGACCTGCAAGCCGCTACGAACCAGCATCGCGCGCAGGACGGTGCGGGTCATTTCATTGTCATCGATGATCAGTGCGTTCAACGCGATTCCTTGCAGCGAATGGAGAACTCAAAGCTACCATAAGTTATAAAATTACCGCAAAGAACTTTTTCTAATGCGCCGGCTTATGCCCCGCCCGCAGCGCCGCATCGGCAAGTGCCTTGAGCACGGTCGCGGCATTGAACGGCTTGATGATGAAGCCGCTGGCACCGGCGGCCACGCACTGCCTGATCGTGTCGGTATCCCGCTCTCCGGTGACCATCAGCACGACGACTTGCGGCATCGCTTCCTTGAGCTGTTTGAGCACCTCGATACCGCTCAGATCGGGCATCAGGATGTCGAGGAACACAATGTCGGGCAGCAGCTTGAGTGCCAGTTCGAGCCCGGTTTTGCCGTTGCCCGCTTCCCCGCACACATGATGAACGGTGCCGAACAGCATCGCCCGCAACACCGTGCGGGTCATCTCATTGTCGTCAACGATCAATACGTTCAATGGGGTTGTCCAAGTTACCACCATGCGCCAGCCAGCACCCGGATCAGGGCTGGCACTAACTCATGGAAGCTACCTTACCATCAGGACTTCGGTCACTATCCAATCGCAACATGAAGTCACCTCTGGCTACCGTAAAAAGAACGTCAGCGGCTGCGGCCTGCTCCACCTGTTCGACGATCGCGCCTTCCTTGCCGGCCACGACCGCCGCTGCGCAGGCTAACGGGTTGGCTTTCGTGGTCTAGCCGATCTGCCCGACGTTGCTGCGCACCACACCGACAAGCGAATGGGAACTCGCACGCATTTGCGGCCGCGAGCACACCAACCGGTCGCCATCACCCTTGCGGGTGGTGGTGGTGATCTGAGTCAGATCGCGTTGGGTGCAAGAACCGCAGGGCATTGCACCGCCTCACCTCACACCGGCCAATTCCCCGACTGCCAGGCGCGCCCCTGCTTGTCGATCAACAGCACATCCACTTCCGTCAACGTCGCCACCAGCGCCATCGCCCGCTGCGCGCCTAACACCATCAACGTGGTCGATAAACCATCGGCCTGCAACCCGGTCGGTGCCACCACCGTCACGCTGGCCAATTCAAGCGGTGAGTCACCACTGGCCGGATCAAAAATATGGTGATGCACAAAGTCGGGCGTAAAGACCGTCTGGTAATCGCCCGACGTGGCCACGCAGCGCTGCTGCATCGGTAGCACGCCAGCCAATTGCTGCGCATCGCGCGGCTCACGGATGCCGATGGTCCAGGCCTGTTGCGCGGTCTTGCGGCCACGCGCGCCGAACTCGCCGGTGTCAATCAACGCATGTCGGATGCCGTGCGCATCCAGCACGGCGCGGGCGCGGTCGACTGCAAAGCCCTGCGCGATGCCATTGAGCGTGATTGCCATGCCGGGTCGCGCCAGGCGGACACGCTGCGACGTGACCTGCACTTGCCGCCAATCGACCAGCGCCATCGCAGCGCGACGTTCTGCATCCGTCGGCAAACGGTTTTGCTGCGACGCCGCACTAAAGGCCTGCCACAGCGATTGCACGGTAATGTCAAAAGCGCCCTCGCTGCTACGCGACAAGTCGTCCGCGTAAGCCAGCACGCGCAGCAGCCACGGATGCGCTTGCTCCAGCACGCCGGTGCGGTTGAGGATCGCAATCTGGCTGTCGGTCCGGTGCAGCGTCATCAGCCGGTCGACCTGGCGCGCGGCAGCAAGCGCTGCGGTGATGGCCAGCTCGGCCTGCGGCCGGTCAGCATGCACGACCTCAATCGAAATCGTGGTGCCGAACGCCAGCGCGGCACCGCTGACACTGTGCAGCGGTACACCGCCATTGGCACCCGAGGAATTGGCCAGCGCCAGCCCGAGTCCGAGCCCGCCTGCCATGAATGTTCGCCTGTCCATCATTTTTCCTCTGCCGGTGCAACGTCGATCGGGATGATGCGGGCGCGCTTTTTTTCCATGATCAGCGGCGCGCATTTCTCGTCGCTCTCGTGGATCACGACGCAATCAAGACACTGAAAACATTCGTCGTACTGGATCACACCACTGGGCTTGATGGCCTTGTATTCGCAGCTGTGCCGGCAGGTCTGGCACGGCGTGCCGCAGGCCGCGCGACGCGGCAGCCAGTCCAGAATGCGGAAGCGTCCGAGCACCGCCAGCCCGGCCCCGAACGGACACAGATAGCGGCAGAAAAATTTATAGCTGAACATCGACAACAGCAGCAAGCCGACCGCATACGCGACATACGGCCACGAGCGCACGAAGTTGAGCGTGATGGCGGTCTTGAACGGTTCGAATTCGACCAGCTTGTCGGTCAGCGTCGCCGAAAAAAATGCGCTACCGATGATCGCTGCCAGCAGCACGTACTTGAGCAGTTTCAGGCGGCCATCGAGGCCCGGCCGGATCATCAATTGCGGAAATTTCAGCCACTGGCCGAGCTTGCCGGTGAACTCCTGCAGCGCGCCGAACGGACACAGCCACCCGCAAAACGTACCGCGTCCCCACACCACCAGCGACACCAGCACGAAGGCCCACAGGCTCACACTCATCGGGTCGTACAACAGGAACTCCAGACTGCGTCCGGCCATCAGCGATTGCACGACGCTGGTCAGGTTGACGATCGATAGCTGGCCTTGCGCGTACCAGCCGATGAACCCCGCCGTGAAGACCAGAAAGGCACGCCGGAACCAGATAAACCTGCGCTCGTGCGCGACCAGTTTTTTCTGCAGCAGTAGCGCCACTGACAGCACCGCCAGCGCCACGGCTAATATCGCCAGCTCCCACCAGCGCTGCCACCAGATCGCGCGCCAGGTCTTGTTGTCGGGTTCGGCTGCGACATAAAATTCGGCCGGCAGATTGACCGAGAAGCGCAGGTCACGGCTGATTTTTTCGGGATAGAGAATGCCTTTGCTGCGCGTCACATGCAGAAAAAATTCCAGCGGCAGCGACGGATCGAGTCCCGACTGGCTGATCACGCGAAAGATCTTGAAGCCATTTTCCGGCACGCCAGCGACCTCGATATCGAGATCGAGGTCGCGGATTTCGATCGGCAGCGTGCCCTGCTTGAGCGCCAGCCGATCCGGTACCGCACCGCGCGTGAAGTCGTCGCCGACCACGCCGTAGCGTCCGGTCGACACCAGCATGATGGCGTGATCACCCGGTTCCAGCCGGGCCTTCAATTTAGCCCAGCCAGCCTCGCCGAGCAGGTTGCGACCGATCGCCGGCACCGACACGTAACTGGCTTCCATGTCGATGAACGGCGCGTCGGGTTGCGCCAGCGCGATCGGATCCAGCCCCTCGCCGGCGCTGCCGGCGAAGGCCGCTTCGATCTCGCGGTTGCGCATGACGACCGGCTGGATCAGGCCGCGCTGGCGCAGCGTCGCGGGGCTGATCACGGTACCGGCATCGGGCCGGATGCGGGCGATCAGGTCAGGGTCGCGGCCCTCGGCGAAACCGAGTTTTTTGCGCGCAACGTTCAACGCAGCTGACAGCGCGCTCTGGTTCAGGATGCGTACCGACGCGGTCGCCTTCGAGACGCCGTCGATGTAGACATTGGCCGCTTCCTTGTTCGAGCGGCTCATGTTGCCGGTACTGATCTTGATGTTCTGCTTGAGCGAGATGCCCTGGTACTGGCTGACGAACTTGAACAGCGGCGCTTCGCCGAGGCCGTCGAGGAAGACCGGTTCGTGATGCGACAGCACTTTCACGTCGACAAAACTGCCGGCCGGATCGAGCGCGATCAGCAGGTTCATCGGCACGCCGGAAAAGCCGGGGATAGGCGCAAAGTCGATGGACTCGAAGACATACGCAACGAGTTCGGTCGAGGTCATGTTCTTCTTGAAAATCGGCCAGACGGGCAAAGCGGAGTCCTTGTCACCCACAAGGTAAGGAGCCGGAAAGCGGCGCGCGAGTTCGGCCTGCGTCATCGTGCCGGCGCTGGCGGGCAGCGCGATCAACACCCACGGGAGCAGCACTGAGCAGAACAGCAGACGGCGTAATGACAGGATTATTTTTTCCATCGGAGACCGGTAATCAGAAATGAAAAAACGCCGCGTGCTCAGGCACGCAGCGCAAAACTATCAGCAGACGCTTCAAAAGAACAGCGTGCCGCCGCACCAGGCGCCATTGCTGCGTGTGCCCGTGAAGTAGTTGCAACCGGTGCAATGCCCTGCGGTTATTGCACCCTACGGCTTGACGATCTGCACACCATGCTTGGCAAAAATACGCAGCATCTCGCCCGATGCGAACAGGGAATCCATCGCCTCTTTCAACGCACTAGCCAACTCCGGATTGTCCTTCTTGACCGCCAGCCCTGCGGTCCAGCCCTTGCGCGGCAAGCGCTGAAAAGTCACTTCGCGCATCTCGAAACGCGGATCATCGCGCAGCACCGATTCGATTTCGGAGCGGCTGGCCAGTACGCCATCGAGCTCGCCCGCCTTGAGTTTTTCAAGCGCATCGACGCCGGTCGGGAAGATGCGCACATCATCCCGGTAGCGACCGTTTTCTTCACCCAGCAGGACCATCGCCGAGATCGAGATTTTTTCGACGCCGATCTTTTTTCCTGCCATCGATGCGATGCCATTGAACTGCGGCACCGAGGCCACGCTGCGCACCAGCCGGACCGAGTCCGTGTGGTACGGCGCAAAGATCGTCACTTGCGGATTCTGGTTCATCAGTAGCGGGTCGACCGGCACATGCAGCATCACGTCGGCCGGACCATAGCCGAGGTAGTGACCTTTCCAGACCATATTGCGCAAGTCGTCACCGAGATTTTCGCCGGCCGGAAACGGCAGGAAGGACACCTTCAATCCCATCTTCCTGCCGAGCGCTTCGGCCACGTCGACGTCGATGCCACTGAGTGCCTTGCTGCCGCCGGCTTTTTTCGAGTACGGCAGATTGTCGTCATAAACACCGACACTGAGCGACCCCAGCGTGCGGATCTTGTCGAGATCAGCGTGCGCCGGCCAGCTCAGCAGCATGCCGGACCACGCGATAGCAGCCAGTAGCGCAGTACGTCTTTTCAGATAAACCATCATCAAGTGACCTTTCAGATTGAACGGAAAAACGGCCTGACTACTTCGCCGCGGTTACTGCCGGCATCACGCGCAGAGTTTCGAGGTAAGCCTTGATCGACCACATGCCTTCCTGGTTCATGATGCCTTCGAACGGCGGCATGTAGACGGCGCCGTTGCGGGTCTTGCCGTGCCGGATCGAGGTCAGGTAGTAGGCGTCGTTTTCCTTGTAACAGGCTTGCTTTTTCTTTTCATCTTTTTGCGAGACGCAGTCGCGATCAAGCTGACGCAGGTCCGGTGCAATGCCGCCGGAGACTGCTTCGAGGCCATGGCAGCGGGCGCAATTCTGGCCATACGCCGATGAGCCGATACGGATCGCTTCCTTGTCGCCGCGATACGGATTTTCTTCGCGCCAGACTTCACCCAGCGCCTTCAGCGTGGTGGTATCGACGGCTTGCGGTGTCACGTCGCCGTGTGCCAGCGCTGGCAAGCACAGCAAGGCAGATGCAGCGATCAGAAGTTGGGCTGCGATGCGGCCTGTGCGCGTTTTCATGGGGATGTCACCTCGGTGGAATAGATGCCTTCTCTACGCAAAGTACGTGCCATGCGATCACTCGCCGCCCTGTACCGATCAGTGAGAAACCCGCTGTTTCAAATCGGAACAGTGCTACATTAAAGGACAAGCCGGGCTGCAGTCACGCCCACAAAACAGCTGGAGACAACAGATGCAGCCCCTCATCACTACGCGCTCGCAAAGTCATTCCCGTTTCACGTCCACGGGCACCGCAGTTGGCACGATTTCTGCTGAATGCGATATCACCATGATCGAAGAATCCCATCAGCGTTCCGCCAACTACGGCGTCCCGAGAACCGCCTCGCCGGATTACGATCCGCTTGGCCGCGCCGACATGGCCCTCGTGCTAGAACAGAACCGGCTATTGCACAGCCACGCCGCACCCGTGATGGAAACGCTCTACGAGCAAATCATCAACACCCACAACATGGTGATCCTGACCGATGTCACCGGCCTGATCATCCACACGCTGGGCGACGCCGACTTCCTCGAAAAAGCCGATCGTGTCGCCCTGACGCCCGGCGTGGCGTGGTCGGAGCAAAGCAAGGGCACCAATGCGATCGGCACCGCCATCGCCGAAAAAGTGCCGACCAGTATTCACGCCGATCAGCACTACCTCGATGCGAACCGCTTCCTGACCTGTTCAGCCGCCCCGATCTTCGACGTGATGGGTAATGTGGTCGGCGTGCTTGATGTCACCGGCGACCAGCATAATTTTCACAAGCACACGATGGCGCTGGTGCGGATGTCGGCGCAGATGATAGAGAACCAGCTGTTCGCCGCAGCCTTTGAAGAGTCGATCAAACTGAGCTTTCATAGCCGGCCGGAATTCCTTGGCACGCTGATGGAAGGGATTGCCAGCTTCACGCCGGGCGGTCGCTTTTTGTCGGCCAGCCGCAGCGGCCTGTTCCAGCTCGGCTTGCCGATGTCGGCCCTGCAGACGCATACCTTCAGCTCGCTGTTCGGTATGCCGATCTCGGCCCTGATGGATCATTACCGGACCGCGTCACCAGGCCCGCTCCAACTGTGCCTGCACAGCGGCGTGCGGGTGTATGCGAAGTGCGCCGACCTGCGTCTGCCCACCACCAGTTTCCAGCACACGACCAGCAATGCACGCAGTACCGAGGCCGAGCCTGCCGCCGCGCCGCTGAGCAGCCACGAACAAAGCAAGGCGCGTCTGTCCAGCCTGCGCTACCTCAACACCGGCGACGAGCAGGTCGCCGTCGTCATCGACAAACTGAAAAAAGTCATCGGCCGCGATATCTCTATCCTGATCACCGGCGAGACCGGCACCGGCAAAGAATTGCTGGCGCAGGCGATTCACAATGATTCGCCGCGCAAGGCCGGCCCGTTCGTGGCAGTCAATTGCGCCTCGATTCCCGAGACGCTGATCGAGTCCGAACTGTTCGGCTACGAAGACGGCGCCTTCACCGGCGCCCGCAAAAAAGGCAGCATCGGCAAGATCCTGCAAGCCAACGGCGGCTCGCTGTTTCTCGATGAAATCGGCGACATGCCGCTGAACTTGCAGGCGCGGCTGTTGCGCGTACTGCAGGAGCGCATGGTGACGCCGCTGGGCAGCACCAAGTCGATCCCGGTGAACGTGGCGCTGACCTGCGCGACCAATCGCAACTTGCGCGATATGATTGCGCGCAATCTATTTCGTGATGACTTGTACTACCGCTTGAACGGGCTGGTGGTACGCCTGCCGCCGCTGCGCGAACGCACCGACCTTGACGTGGTCATCGACAAGCTGCTGGCCGCTGAAGGCAATGGCGTGCGCTATACGGTTGCGCCAGCCATCATGGCCATGTTCCGCTCGCATGGCTGGCCGGGTAATTTCCGCCAGCTAACCAACCTGATGCGCACCGCCATGGTGATGGCCGGTGACGACCATGAAATCCGCATCGAGCATTTGCCGGACGACTTCCTGGACGATATCGCGACCACCGTCCCGGCGGCCGGCAAGTCCGTCAATCCGACGACCCATGACGATCTGGCCACGCTCGAAGATGTCGAACTGTCGGTGATCCAGCAATCGCTGGCCGCGCATGATGGCAATGTATCTGCCACGGCGCGCGCGCTGGGTGTGTCGCGCAATACGATATATCGCAAGATTCATCCGTAGACGGCAGCACGAATGGCCGCAGAAGACACGGACTGCGACGCCAAGCCAGTCGGTCGATATGACTGCCCGTCCAATACAAAAGGCCAGCGCATCAGAGCGCTGGCCTTTTCTTTCGCGACTACTGCATACCGGGTCACCCGACACCGGTAGGTCGATTACATGCTTACTTCGATGCAACCGCCGTCGATCCCGCCAGCTTGAAGACCCAGACCGATCCGCCTTGCTCAAGGTAGCTGACCTTGGCCGCCACGTCGCCACCCCACAGCGGCACGGCACCACCCCAACCCGAGACTACCGCCACGTATTGCACGCCGCCATCCATCCAGGTGATCGGTGGTGCCACGACGCCGGAGCCGGTCTGGAATTTCCAGAGTTCCTTGCCGGTGCGGGCATCAAGTGCTTTCAGGAAGCCTTCCGGCGTACCGTAAAACACCAGGTCGCCAGCGGTGGTCATCACGCCACCCCACAATGGCGCGACGTTCTTGTTCTCCCAGACGATCTTGCCGGTCTTCGGATCCATCGCGCGCAAGGCACCGATGTAGTCGTCATTGATGGTCCGGATGGCAAAGCCGGCACCCAGGAAGGCCGCGCCTTTTTTGTAGCCGACCGGCTCATTCCAGATTTCCATGGCCCATTCGTTGGCAGGCACATAGAACAGGTTGGTCTTCGGACTGTAGGCCATCGGCATCTGGTTTTTACCGCCGAGGAAAGATGGCGCGGCGTACACGGTCGTGCCTTTCTTGCCGTCCGCCCCTTTGGTCGGATCGCCGGGACGACCTGCTTCGATGTAGTTCGGACGACCGGTTTTCAGGTCGATGCTGGAGGCCCAGGTAATTTTCTTGACGAACGGGAAGGCGTTTTCCAGCTTGCCGCTTTTGGCATCAAGCACGTAGAAAAAGCCGTTGCGGTCAGCCTTGCCGCCCATGCGCTTACCGCCCATGTCGAAGGTGATCAGTTCATTGACGCCGTCGTAGTCCCAGCCATCATGCGGCGTGGTCTGGTAATGCCACTTGATGTCGCCGGTCATGACGTCGAGGGCGACCGTCGAGGAGGAATACAGGTTGTCGCCAGGACGCAGATGGCTGTTCCAGGGCGACGGATTGCCGGTGCCGAAATACGCGAGGCCGGTGGTGGCGTCATAAGTGCCGCCCAGCCAGGTCGCTGCGCCGCCGGTTTTCCAGAGTTCGCCGGGCCAGGTTTTGTTGAGCGTGCCGGAAATCCCGAGTTCGGTTTTCTTGCCATCCTTGTCGTACTTGTAGCCCATGTGACCTTCGACGGTCGGACGCATCCAGATCAGCCTGCCGGTCATCGGGTCGCGTGCTTCGACCCGGCCGACCACGCCGAATTCGCCACCGGAGACGCCAGTCAGCAACATGCCTTTGGCGATCAGCGGCGCGGCGGTGTTCGAATAGCCGGCGGCGTAATCATCGATCTTTTCTTTCCAGACGAGGTTGCCGGTGGCTTGATCCAGCGCGACCAGCTGGGCATCGAGGGTACTGAAAATGACGAGGTTACCGAACAGCGCAGCGCCGCGGTTGACCACGTCGCAACAAGGCATGATGCCTTCCGGCAGACGGTGCTCGTACTTCCAGATCTTCGCGCCGGTCTTCACGTCCAGCGCGTAAATACGCGAGTACGAACCGGTGACGAACATACGGCCGTCGTGGACCACCGGTTGCGATTCCTGGCCGCGCTGCTTCTCGCCGCCAAATGAAAACGACCATGCCGGTACCAGGCCGCTAATGGTTTTAGTGTTGAGCTGGGTCAGCGTCGAATAGCGCTGACCCTGCGTGCCCATGCCGTAAGACAGCACGTCGTTGCCTGATTTTTCATCATTGGCAATCATCGCGTCCGTCACGTCGACGGCATGCGCCGGCAACGCGCCGGCTAGCGCGCTCACAATCAGTGTCCCCAACAATTTTTTGTACATAGTCCCCTCCGGTTGAATGAAATGCGCTTCAGGCTGTGATCGGTCTGGGCCGGGCAATGCAGTCCTGATGCTCTATAGGCAATCGGCGTGCCATCGGTATCCGGCCGTTTCGAGCGGTAAAACCGTCCGTCTGGTACACCGTTGTTGCGTCAAAAAAGTTCACTGTCACAAAACACCACAGCACAACGGCAGTTATTACGGGCGCGCCAGCACTATCGTTTCGAGCGCCAGGTTTTCGGCATCGGTGAACAGGCGCGAGCGGGTCAGGAAGCGCTTGCCGGTGCCGTTATCGAGCGAGAACATGCCGCCCATGCCGGCCACCACGTCGATGATTAGCTGGGTGTGTTTCCAGTAGACGAACTGGTCGTGGCCCATGAAAAATGGCGTGCCATCGAGGCTGCCGAGATAGACATCGTCGTCACTGACCTGGAACTCGCCTTGCGCGTAGCACAGCGGCGAGCTGCCGTCGCAGCAACCGCCGGACTGGAAGAACATCAACTTGCCGTATTTTTGCTGCAGCGTGGCCAGGAAGGCGTGGGCGCTGTCGGTGGCAATCACGCGCGGGACTGAATCGGTAGTCATCATTTCTTCCTTGAAAAAAGGTCGGGGGGATGAGCGCGTGGGACCCATGACGCATCCATCCTACCGACTGGTAGGGTGCAATAACCGTAGGGCATTGCACCGAATGCACTGTCTGCGGTAGCTGATTCTGTCTGTGCTCCGCCACGACCAAGCCGGGGGCGGCCCGGCAGCCGGTCCCTTCTTTTTGCTTCGCCAAAAAGAAGTCACCAAGAAAAAGGCGACCGCGAGACTGCTGCCCTTCGGGTTCCCAAAAACGGTAGCCAGTCAGGGGGAGGGCCGCAAACTCGCTTCGCTCAAACAGTGCGGCAATCTGATCCCCTGCCTGACTCCGGCTTTTGGCAGCTGCCTCAATGCGGGGCACTTCAAAAGCCACGTCAACGTCAACGTCAACGTCAACGTCAACGTCAACGTCAACTTCAACTTCAACTTCAAAACCAGCTTCGTCGCGTGAGCACGGCTGTGCCCACACGTGCCTGCAACAACGGGGTTGTTAGAAAAACCCCATCGCGTTCGGGCTATAACTCACCAGCAGATTCTTGGTCTGCTGATAATGCTCGAGCATCATCTTGTGATTTTCGCGGCCGATACCGGATTGCTTGTAGCCACCGAACGCGGCATGGGCCGGATACAGGTGATAGCAGTTGGTCCAGACGCGACCGGCCTGAATGCCACGCCCGACCCGGAATGCACGCGACCCGTCGCGGGTCCACAAGCCCGAACCAAGACCATACAAGGTGTCGTTGGCGATCTCGAGCGCTTCGTCTTCGTCCTTGAAAGTCGTCACCGACACCACCGGCCCGAAGATCTCTTCCTGGAAAATACGCATCTTGTTATTGCCCTGAAAGATAGTCGGCTGGACGTAGTACCCGCCGGCCAGATCGCCTTCGAGCATCTTGCGTTCGCCGCCGATGAGGCACTTGGCGCCTTCCTGTTTGCCGATGTCCAGATAGGACAGGATTTTTTCGAGCTGCTCATGCGAGGCCTGCGCACCGATCTGCGTCGACATCTCGAACGGGTTGCCTTGCTTGATGGCGGCGACGCGTTTGACGGCGCGCTCGATGAAGCGCTCGTAGATCGATTCCTGGATCAGCACGCGCGACGGGCAGGTGCAGACTTCCCCCTGGTTCAGCGCAAACATCGCAAAGCCTTCGAGGCACTTGTCAAAGAAGGCATCGTCCTGGTCCATCACGTCGGCAAAGAAAATGTTCGGCGATTTGCCGCCTAGTTCCAGCGTCACCGGGATGATGTTCTGTGCGGCGTATTGCATGATCAGGCGACCGGTACCGGTTTCGCCGGTGAAGGCGATCTTGGCGATGCGCTTGTTCGAGGCCAGCGGTTTGCCGGCTTCGAGGCCGAAACCGTTGACGATGTTGAGCACGCCCGGTGGCAGCAAATCCTTGATCAGGTCAACCCAGACCATGATCGACGCCGGCGTCTGTTCGGCCGGTTTCAGGACGATGCAGTTACCGGCAGCCAGTGCCGGCGCCATTTTCCAGACCGCCATCAGGATAGGAAAATTCCACGGAATGATCTGGCCGACCACGCCCAGCGGCTCATGAAAATGATAGGCGTAGGTTTCGGCATCGATCTGCGAGACGCTGCCTTCCTGGGCGCGGATGCAACCGGCGAAGTAGCGGAAATGATCGATCGCCAGCGGGATATCAGCCAGCGTGGTTTCGCGGATCGGCTTGCCGTTATCGATGGTTTCGGCCAGCGCCAGCAAGCCCAGATTGGCTTCCATGCGATCGGCGATTTTGTTGAGGATATTGGAGCGATCGGCCAGCGATGTTTTGCCCCATGCCGTCTTGGCAGCATGCGCGGCGTCGAGGGCGAGTTCGATGTCTTCGGCCGTGGAACGGGCGATTTCGCAAAATGCCTTGCCGACGATCGGACTGACATTCTCGAAATATTCGCCTTTGACCGGCGGGACAAATTTGCCGCCGATGAAGTTGTCGTAGCGGGCTGCGAAAGGATTTTTTACGCCGAGCTTGCTGAAGTCTGCCATGTCCATTTTCCTGCTCCTCGTTGTGATGATGATGTCTCTGGTTGTTTGTCCGGGTGCCTGGTGCACGCATCACAATGAGCAATCGGCATGCCAACAGGTCCGTACCCGTGGCACGCCATGACAACGGTGCCTTGTGTTTTTTTTTCGAACAGGTCAGCACGCGAGGTGTTCCAAATTGGCTCAGTCAGTCTGGAACACCTGCCTTGCGCCCGGTCGCTGCAATGGCATGCCGATTGCTCACCGTCCGGGCCGCTACTGAAAATTCGGTGATACCCTCGCACTCCAGACGCAGGGACTTCGATCCCGATGATGCGCAATCAGAGACGAAGGAAACCCGCCACGATGCCCGACCATGTCACCCGCTCCGCCCGTTACAATCGCACCGCCGTCACGCTGCACTGGCTCATTGCCGCACTGCTGCTCGGCCAGTTCCTGTTCGGCTGGTACCTCGGCGACGTGCCGCGCAACACACCCGAACGGGGCATCTTCATCAACCTGCACAAGAGCACCGGCATCCTGATTGGCCTGCTGATCCTGCTACGTATTGTCTGGCGCCTGACCCATACACCGCCGGCGCTGCCGGACGCGACACCACGCTGGCAGCGCCACGCCGCGCGCATCAGCCATGGCGTGCTGTATGCCTGCATGCTGCTGATGCCGCTGTCGGGCTATATCGCCTCGAACTTTAGCAAGCATGGCGTGAAGCTGTTCAACATGGTCCGGCTCGCGCCATGGGGCAGCGATGACAAAGTGATCTACGCCTTCTTCAACCAGACCCACAAACTCACTGCGCTCGTGCTGGCGGCCTTCGTCGTTCTGCATATCCTCGCGGTCATCAAGCATCAGCTGATCGACCGCGATAACCTGATTTCGCGGATGTGGCCACGCGCCTCCCGTTAATTTTTTCTGATTGGAATGCCATGTTGATTCGTCGCTTGCTCGCCATCGCTTCTCTTGCTGCTGCGGTCGCCGCCACCCTCCCCGCTGCCGTCATCGCCGCGCCGTTTGCGTATGTGCCCAATGAAGGATCGGGCACGGTCTCGGTGATCGATACCGCGACCGATCTGGTCGTCGCCGACATCCCGGCCGGCAAGAAGCCGCGCGGCATCGCCGCCGGTACCGACGGCCACTGGCTGTATGTCAGCGACCAGCCCAACAACAGCCTGCAACTGATCGATCTGCGCGCGCGCAAACCGGCCGGCACCGTCGACCTCGGTGAATCGCCGGAAGGCGTGTCGATCTCGGCGGATGGCCGCTGGGTGGTCGCGGCCGTCGAAGAGAAAAATGCGATTGCGGTCACTGATACGCGCACCAACAAGCTGGCCTTTTCGATCCAGGTCAAGGGCAAGAATCCCGAGCATGCGGTGTTCAGCCCGGACGGCAAACTGATCTTCGTCAGTGCCGAAGAAGGTGACGCCGTCGACGTGATCGACTTCGCCACGCGCAAGGAAGTCACGCAGATTGCGGTCGGCGCACGCCCGCGCGGCATCGGCTTTTTGCCCGATAGCAGCCGCGCCTATGTCGCCACCGAAAACAGCAATGAAGTCTTCGTCATCGATGCGCGCACCTTCAAGATCATCACCAAGGTCAAGGCCGGCCTGCGTGCCAATGGCATCACCGTGCATCCGGATGGCAGCCGCGTCTACATCTCCAATGGCGGGGACGCCAGCGTATCGGTACTCGATACCGCCACCAATACCGTCATCGCCACCGTGCCGGTCGGCCAGCGCCCGTGGAACATGGCGATCACGCCTGATGGCAAAAAACTGTATGTCGCCAATGGCCGCTCGGGCACCGTCTCGGTGATCGATACGGTGGCCAATACCAAATTGCGTGATGTCGCTACCGGCAAATTGCCATGGGGCGTGGTGATCCGCTGAGCCTGACCACCGGCCCGGCTATGCCGTATTTTTTTCTTTTTAATTGAACCTGAATCTGCCATGACGAATCGCTCCAAGCTGTGTAATTCCTTTCTGTTTGACCGCCGCACAATCGCCGCCCTTGCCGGTACGCTGGCCATGCCTTTTGTGCTGGCACAATCGGTCACGCCGGTCGAAGCTGTCGTGGTCAGTGCCAGCCGTTCGGCACAGACCCGTTTCGATGCGCCGGCTGCCATCGACGTGATCCAGGTCGATCCGTTTACCACCATGTCGCCGCTGGTGAACCTGTCCGAACTGCTGGGATCGGTGCCCGGCCTGCAAGTGCGCGAGCGGCAGAATTTTGCCCAGGACTTGCAGATTTCGGTACGCGGTTTTGGTACCCGTTCGACCTTCGGCGTGCGCGGTGTGCGCATCCTGGTCGATGGCATTCCGGCGACAATGCCGGACGGCCAGGGCCAGGCGGCCACAGCCAATCTGGCCGCTGCGTCGCGCATCGAAGTCTTGCGCGGACCGATGGCGCAGCTGTACGGCAATGCTGCCGGCGGCGTGGTCCAGATCTTCACCAAAAATCCGCCACGCGGCGCTGAACCGATGACCGGCTCGGTCACTGCCGGCGTCGGCGCGGATGGCCAGCGCCAGCTCGGCGCGGCGATCGCCGGTGGCAATGACGTCATCGGCGGCACCTTCGATGTGTCGACCTATTCGACCGATGGCTATCGCGATCACAGTGCGGCGGAGCGCACGCAATTTTCCGGCAAGGTGGTCGTGCGACCGTCGGCGGCCACCACCATCACCGGGCTGGTCGGTTACTTCAACCAGCCGGAATCGCAGGATCCGCTTGGCCTCACGCGCGCGGCCTTCGAACAGAATCCGCGCCAGGTCATCCCCGGCGCGCTGTTGTTCGACACCCGCAAGACCATCGAACAACAACAGGTCGGCGTCGTCGTCGAACACAAACTGGGCGGGAACGACACGCTCAATGCGCGCGTCTATTCGGGCACGCGGCAGGTGTTCCAGACGCTGTCGTTCAAGGGCGATGGCGCGACCCAGTCCGGCGGCGTGATCGACCTCGACCGCAACTATGCCGGCCTCGGCCTGAACTGGAATCACACAATGAAGGTCAATGACCTGCCACTGAGCTGGACGCTGGGTGTCGAAGCCGACAACCTGCGCGAACTGCGACGCGGCTTCGTCAACAACAACGGCACACCGGGTGCCTTGAAACGCGATGAAAAGGATACCGCCCGCAACCTGGATTTCTTTGGCCAGCTGGACTGGACTTTTTCGCCGCAATGGCGTGCCACGGCAGGCGTGCGCGCGAGCCGGGTGCGACTTGGTGTCGATGACCATTTTGGCGCGGATGACAGCGGCAAGGTCGAGTTCAACAAGACCAGCCCGGTCGCCGGTCTGGTCTGGAGTGTCGCCGACAACATCAACCTGTACGCCAATCTGGGCAAGGGTTTCGAAACCCCGACGCTGGCCGAATCGGCCTACAGCACCGGCGGTGCCGGCCCGAACCTGAGCTTGCGCCCGTCGACCAGCACGCAAGTTGAACTCGGCGCCAAGATCAAGAGCGGCCGGCATGCGATTGATCTGGCGGTATTCGATGCCCGCAGCAACGATGAAATCGTGCCGACCCAGACCAGCAATGGCCGTTCGATTTTCCAGAACGTCGATGGCGTACAGCGTCGCGGTATCGAGTCCTCGTGGCAGGCCCGCTGGGACAACAAGCTGACGACGCGCGTGGCCTACACTTGGCTCGATGCCAGTTTCCGCAAGGCGTACAGCACCAGTCCGGACACCCGCATCGCTGCCGGCAATCGCCTGCCGGGTGCACCGGAACATAGCCTATACACCGAAGCGGCCTACCAGTGGAACGACGCCGTCAGTGCTGCGGTCGAGATGCGTGCCGAATCGAAGGTCTATGTCAACGATGTCAACAGCGCTGCCGCACCCGGCTATGCGGTGCTCAATGCGCGCACCGGTTACGCCTTCAAGGCCGGCGCCGCCAAGCTGTTCCTGTTCGGGCGCATCGACAACCTGCTCGACAAGCAATACGCCGGCTCGGTGATTGTCAATGACAGCAATGGTCGGTTCTATGAAGCAGCGGCGGGACGACGCTTGTTCGTTGGCTTGCGGGTGGCGTTGTAAGAATTGGGTAATGCGGTGCCGGATAGGCCTTAAGTACAAACAAGTTGCGGATCCGTCTGCACAAATGAAAAGAGCGCCAGGCGCTCTTTTTTTATGCCATCTGCGACTGCAGATAGTTCGGCAAACCAATTTTATCAATCAGGTCGATCTGCGTTTCGAGCCAGTCGAGATGCTCTTCGGTATCGTCCAGGATGGTCTGGAAAATGGTGCGCGAAACGAAGTCGCCAGCGGCTTCGCTGATGACGATGCCTTCCTTGACGGTTTTCTGCGAAATCACTTCGAGATCAAAATCGCACTTCAGCATTTCGGGCGTGTCCTCGCCAATCATCAGCTTGTGCAAAGCCTGCAAATTCGGCAAACCATCGAGCATCAGGATCCGGTCGATCAGCAGGTCGGCATGCTTCATTTCCCCGATCGATTCTTCGTATTCTTTCTTGGCGATTTTTTCGAAACCCCAGTGGCGGTACATGCGGGAATGCAGGAAGTACTGGTTAATCGCGGTCAGCTCATTGGTCAGTTGCGCATTGAGCATGCGGATAACGTTGGCGTCACCTTTCATGGTGGTCCTTGGGTGGATTGATCGTGCTCGCAGGATAGCGTAGATAGTTGGTTCAAGGGTCTATCCACATGCGCAATAAATTGTGATAACAGCCCGTCAGCTGCACGACCTCCTGCGGATCGGGCTGGCCGGCGGGAACTGCGCTGCGCAGCGACAGGATGGCCATGTCGAGATCGAACAGCAACTGGCGGCGAGCATCTTCGCGCACCATGCTTTCGATCCAGAAAAAACAGGCCAGCCGCGTGCCACGCGTCACCGGCATGACCTGGTGCCGGCTTGATGCCGGATACAGGATCAGGTCGCCGGCGGCGAGCTTAACCTCCTGCGTGCCGAAACTGCCTTCGATGACCAGTTCGCCGCCGTCATAGGTGGCCGGATCCGACAGGAACAGCGTGGCCGACAGGTCGGTGCGGACCCAGCTGCCGGTGACCACCGAGGTGCGCACCGCGTTGTCGATGTGGCTGCCGAAGGCATTGGCCGATCCGTCATACCGGTTGAACAGCGGCGGATAGGTTTTCTTGGGCAACGCACCGGTCATGAACAGCGCACTTTTGCCGAGCGCCTCGATGACGATGGCGCGCGCGGCGCGCGATGCCACGTCGTCTTCCGGCAGTTGCCGGTTGTTCTTGACGCGGGCCGATTGCGAGCCGGCGGTCAGCTTGCCGTCGGCCCAGTCGGCACGATCAATCAGTTTGCGACAGCTTGCCAGCGCCTCCGGAGAGAGCAATTCAGGTATGCGCAACAGCATGGGCGGCTTTCGTCAGAACTTGGTGGACATCGACAACTGGAAAGTGCGGCTGGTGCCGGGTACGGCGTGACCGGCGTACACGCCCTCGTAATAATCCCTGTCCAGCAGGTTGAAGATGTTGAGCTTGAGCGCGACCTTGTCGAGCTGGTATTCGAGCAAGCCATCCCAGCGCGCATAGGCCGGCGCGGCATTGAGGTTGGTGGCGTTGCCGTAGCGCTTGCCGACTGCCTCGACCCCGCCGCCGATTTTCCAGTGACTGTCCAGCTTGTAGGTACTCCAGACATTGGCGGTGTATTTCGGCGTGTTGACCGGGGCCTTGCCGAGCGTATTGGCTTGGTCGCCGGTGGCTGCGTCGATACGGGCATTCATCAGCGCGAGACCGCCGAAGATATCCCAACGCGAGGTGATCTTGCCGGCGGTTTCGAACTCGATACCGTCGGTATGGCGCTTGCCCGACAACAGGTTCTGGGTCAGATTGGTTTCGGCCAGGTCGGTGTTGCGCTCGTTGGTTTTTTCGGAGCGAAACAGCGCGGTACGCAGCATCAGGTTGCCCTCCAGCAGATCCCACTTGGCACCGATTTCAAGGTTGCGGCTTTTTTCCGGTGGCGTGTTGGTGGTGCGGTCATCGAGCGCATACAACTCGCCCGACGGATTGAACGAAGTGCCATACGAGGCATAGTACGAGGCCGTTTCGGAGGGCTGGAAAATCAGTCCGGTGCGATAACTCCAGACATTGTCATTGCGCTCGAGCGGCCCGCCGGTGGCGCGGGCGTAGTCGGCGCTGAAGCTGTCATGGCGCGCGCCGCCGATGACTTTCCACTGCGCATTGAGTGACATCGTGTCCTGCGCATATACGCCGACGGTGCGGGCACTGTAGCTGACCGGATTGATGCGGTTACGCACGCCGTAGCCGGCCGGCAGCACCGGATACGGATCCGGATTGCCGACCGTGGTGGAAGGATTACCGGGTGTCGTGGCGACATTCCAGCGATTGGCATCTTCCTGCACCAGCTCGACACCGGTCAGCAAGGCGTGTTTAAAACCAAGTGCATTGACCGTCGTGGTGAAGTCGGTCTGGCTGGTCAGTGTGTGCTCGACGCCGCCGCGACGCTGGGCCTGACGATTGATGACCGTGTCCGGATTGATGCTGGTGGTACCACGCGTCAGCCTGGGCGCGATGGCCCACAGGTCGCGCTCGTAATCAGCCTTGCGCAGGATGGAGCGCAGTTCGGTGTCCTTGTCGAAGCGGTGGAGCCAGCTGGCTGTCAGGACATTGGTTTCTTCTTTCTGACTATCCTCGCCGGGCAGACCGTAGAAGGTATTCACCGGCACATTGAGCGGTTTGCCCTCGAAGTACGGCACGCCGAAGTCGGGCACGCTGTCGCCTTTCAAGTAGTAGTACGACAGATTGAATTCATTGCGGGTGCCGATGCCCCAGCTGACCGAGGGCGCAATGCCGAGTCGATCATTGCCGACGCCATTGCGGAAGCTGTTGGTGTCGGTCTTCATCACATTGAGTCTGACTGCGGCGTTCTCGCCGATGACCTTGTTGAGGTCGAGCGTGCCGCGCTTGTAGTCATCGCTACCGACGGTGACGCTGGCTTCGTTGGTGTCGAACAGGAACGGCTTCTTGCTGACCTGGTTGACGACACCGCCGGTCGAGCCACGGCCGAACAGCATCGAGGCTGATCCGCGCAAGACGTCGACCTGCTCGATGTTAAAAATCTCGCGGTTGTACTGGGCGATGTCGCGCATGCCATCGAGGTACAGGTCGCCGACCAGCGAGTAACCGCGCAACGTGACGTTGTCGCCAATGCGGCCGCCCTCGCCGGCATTGAAGGTCAGGCCGGCGACATTGCGCAATGCCTCCTTGAGCGTATCGGCGCTGCGGTCCTCGATCAGTTTTCTGGTCACCACGGTGACCGCTTGCGGGATATCGCGCAACGGTTGCGCCGTCTTGCCGACGCGGGACTTGAGGCCCTGATAGCCGGTCTCTTCACGGCTGGCATTGACGTCGATGGTGGGCAGGGCTTCCTGAGCTTGAACATTGCCAAACGAGAAGGCGGCAAGCATCGCGCCCAGCGGCAGCAGGCGGGGGGAATGGGACATGTGTTTCTCCGGAAAATAAACGTGGTCTGCAGCAGGCTGCAGGAGTTGGCTGGCTATCCGGACAAACAGGAATGGCTTGCTGTGAATGGGAAATTATTTGACCAGCGGCTCGGTCACGAAACCGATCTTGCTCAGGCCACCGGCTTGCGCCGCCGCCATCACTTGCGCGACTTTTTCATATCGGGTAGTACGTTCGGCACGCAGATGCAGCTCGGGTTGCGGCTGTGCTTGCGCAGCCGTAGCGATGCGCGCTTGTAATTGGCGATCATCGATGACTTCGGCATTCCAGTACACCTGGCCGGCTGCATCGATCGCCAGGTTGATGCTCTCCGGCCTGGCGACATCGGGCTGGCTGCTGGCGCGCGGCAAATCGATTTTCACGCTGTGGTTCATCACCGGTATCGTCATGATAAAAATCACCAGCAGCACCAGCATCACGTCGACCAGCGGCGTGGTGTTGATCTCGGGATTAAAGTCATCGTCCTGGTCGGACAGCGAGCCCATGGCCATCAGGCACTCCTGGCCAGTGCCAGTCCGGCCGCCGGCGTATCCTGTCCCGAACGGGCACCGGTGACAAACCACGCATGCAGATCGAAGCCGAACTTATTGAGTTGCGCCAGCGTCGATTTGTTGCCGCGCACCAGTGCGTTGTAGCCGAAGGTGGCCGGAATTGCCACCGCCAGCCCGAGCGCCGTCATGATCAGCGATTCGCCCACCGGTCCGGCGACCTTTTCGATGCCAGCCTGGCCACTGGTGCCAATGGCAACCAGCGCATGGTAAATCCCCCAGACTGTCCCGAACAGACCCACGAAGGGCGCGGTCGATCCGACCGAGGCAAGTACCGCCATACCCTGCTGCAAACGGCCGGCAGCGTCATCAATCCCCTGCCGCAGTGACATCGTGACCCAGTCGGATTTTGATAGCTGGTCATGCAGATGACCTTGATGTGTCGCGTGATGCGCCATCGCAGCACTACCCGCTTGCGCCAGTTCGGCAAACGGATTGTCGCGACCGAGCCGTGCGACGCCCTGCTCCATCGAACTGGCGTCCCAGAACTGCAAGCCAACCAGTGCAGCCGAGCGACGCAGTCGCAGCAGTTGCACCCCGCGCGTGATGATCACAAACCATGAGGCCACCGACATCGCCATCAGCAGCAATGCCACGCCCTTGATGACAATATCTCCCTGTTGCCACAGGCTTTCCAGTCCGTACGGGCTGACTTCCATGATGTGTCCTTTTATTGAATTGAAAAATTGATCGAGACCAGCGCATACACCGCGACGGCAATGCCGTCTTCGAGGTGCGGCTGGAAGCGCGCTTTCAGCACCGACTGGCGGGCCGATTCGTCGAGCCGGTCGTAGCCGGACGAACTGCGTAGCTCGACCTGTTCGGCGCGCCCCTGCTGGTTAACCAGCACACGTAAAGTGACCTTGCCTTCTTCGGCAGCACGTCTGGCAAGCGGCGGATAGACCGGTTGCGGCGCTTCCAGGTATTGCACGCCGGAGACGGTTTTCGGCGGAGCCGGAGTGACTGCTTGCGCGACGACGGCCGGTGCCGGACTCGATGACATGTGCGGCACGGACGGCACAACGACCGGTGCACTGGTTTCTTGCGACGCGGGAGCCGGTGCGGCTGTCCTGACTTGCATCGCCGGTGGCGAAGGCGACGGGGTTTTTACTGAGGGGACAATTTTCGGAACCGGTGTCCTGACTGGCTCGGCTGCCGCTGCAGGCCTTGGCACGGGCGCTGGCGCAATCAGGCTGGCGATCAGTTCGCGTGGTGCGGCCAGTGCCACTGTCTGCGGCGAGCGACTTTGCAGCACAAACAAAAATCCGCCATGTGCCAGCAGAATAAGTAGCAGCAATCCGCTACGGTGCCACCGGATCAGCGATAACTGCAATCAGGCCGCCATCATCGACGGATGGAACACCATCGGCTGCGCTGGGACTGCCTGGCTCAGGCACTCGCGCAAAACCCGCTTGGCGCAGCCATGACATTTGCCGCAACACGTGCCGACCTGGAGGCTGGTACGCAGCGCGACCATCGACGTCACACCTTCACTGACTGCCTGGCGAATGGCCCGGTCGGAGACATTGTTGCAGATGCAAACAATCATTCGATACCTCGTGAAAGACAATAAAAAAGCGGAGCAGCATTCAACCGATCCGGCTCGGCCCTCATCAATGAGAACGATTCTTGTTTAGATTATTAAGCATCGGCGGATAAAATGCAAGAATTTATCCGCCATGCAAAAAGAGAGAGCACAGGCCCGGCACTTGGGTAAGCCGGACATTGCCGCGTAGCGCAACAGGAAAGCAGGGCCTGCAGCGTAGACAACAAAAAGCCGGCTATAGAGCCGGCGTTTTTGGGCTTAGCGCGGTGTCTTGCGCTGCAATTCCGCCAGATCCCAACCTAGCTGGCGGCGGACTTCATGTGGATCAGGAGGTGGTTTGCGTGCGCGCTGGCGACGCCCCATGTATTGGCGGACTTGCTCTTTGGTTGGTTGTTTTGAATCCGACATGTCACACCTCGCACATTCAACATGGACCTGGAGGAACTCGTGCGTCCACTGTCACGACCTGCGTTGTTAAACGTGAATGGCGTGTTGGTAGTTGACGGTTCCACAAGATGCCGGAGGCAGGTAATGACGGAGAACAAAGACTTGAATCCGATGCAGGAAAGCAACCGTAGAAGGACAGGTAAGCCTCCTCTAACTCAATAAGGAATCATCATGCGTTCACTTCGTACTGCTCTCGTTTTCACTGCGTTGCTCGCGACAGCCAGCGTTTCTTTTGCCGACGTCATGGTCGGTGGCCAAAGCATGATGCCAAGTAAGGACATCATCGACAATGCCGTCAATTCAGCTGACCACACCACGCTGGTCGCCGCTGTCAAGGCCGCTGGTCTCGTCGAGACACTCAAGGGCAAAGGTCCGTTCACCGTCTTTGCACCGACCAATGCGGCCTTCGGCAAACTGCCGGCCGGCACCGTCGAGACGCTGGTCAAGCCGGAGAACAAAGCCACGCTGACCAAAATCCTGACCTATCACGTGGTCCCCGGTAAATACGACTTCATGGCACTTGCCGCCGAAATCAAGAAGCACAACGGCAAGGCAGAACTGGCCACGGCCAGCGGCGGCAAACTGAGTTTTGCAATGAACGGCATGCACAACATCAGCGTCATGGACGAGACCGGCCACACCGCCAGCATCAGCACCTATGACGTCACCCAATCGAACGGCGTAATCAATGTGATCGATACGGTCCTGATGCCGAAATAAGCGTTACACGATCCCTGTGGACTGGTGCACTGCACCGCAACCCGGAGAAGTTTCCGGGTTTTTTTTCGTCCGGAAAACCGTCAAAAGGCGGGATTCAAGCAGGGTGGGCGCAGCCCTTCGTGCCCACGCAAGCAAACCACCCATCGCTGCCAATACACCCTCCAACAGCCGGGCATGCCTTCCTATAATCCCATCAAGGCCACGGCGCCGGAGCGACATTGACATACTGCTCTCCGCCATCAGATGGTGTCGGGCCTGCGTTGTAAGGCATCCCGGCGTTTAACCGCGCGCCCAGCAACAAGGCGATTTCCCGCCGCGACGCACTGAAATCTTCCGGAACCAGCGGCTGGTTTTTTCCGGCCAATGCACTTTGGCCCAGTCAATCAAGGCGTCGAAACGCTGGTTGAATTCATCGGCAAACTGCGCATTACGGCTTGGTTCGGACATGGTGGCATCCCCATTCATGGAGTCAGTAAGACTTCAGATCCTAGCAGACGCCCGCGTGGACCACGATGACTGCGGACAGATGCGAAGCAATCAATCGTTCCGGCATCGTGCACTGCCTGCTATTTTGCGTAAATCAATCACCAACACTCAAAAGCGGGCGTGCTTCCCCATCCGGGCCAATCCGGCCTCTCGTTACTGATGTCGTTATGGCTGAGCCGGGTGCTTGCCGGTTTCAAGGGCATGTCCGATATTTATCGCTCTATCCAAGAGCGGCGTGGTGCCGACCGTCGGTTGAGGTGGATCAAGTGACAACCAATCAAACCGGGGGTCGTCAAGGCATGGGTCGACTTGCCAGCCCTGCGGGCCTACACTGAGCGGCAAGCATTTGTCATTCTGCTATGCAGTTTGCCGGTTGCCCGCCCAGAGAAAACCATTCTCTGCGAAGCGGCGCCATCCGTTACCAGGAGCTCTTCATGTCTTACAAGACCATCCTCATCCATCTCGACGAATCCCCGAACATCGACTCCCGCATCGACCTCGCGGCACAGTTGGCCAATACCCACGAAGCGCATCTGATCGGACTGGCCACCACCGGCGTCTCGCGCTACTTCTACGAATCAATGGCTACCGGTGCCGGCGATGCCGGTATCGGTCCCTACCTTGAGACGCTGCGCGAACAGGCACGCGGACGGCTTCAGCATTTTGAAGACAAAGTGCGCCGGCTAGGCGTCAGTTCCTACGAAAAACACCTGGCGGACGACGAAGCCGAGAGCTGCCTGGCCATGCGTGCCCGTTATTGCGATCTCGTCATCCTCGGCCAGTACGATCCCGAGGGCACCATCCCGTCGATCTACGCCGACCTGCCCGAATACGTCACCCTCAACGGCGGCTGTCCGGTCCTCATCATTCCGTACATCGGCACCTATCCACTGAAACCGGGGCATATTCTGATTGCCTGGGATGGCGGTCAGGAAGCGGCAAAAGCGGTGCGCAACGCACTACCTTTCCTGCAAGCTGCGAAGTCCGTCGAAGTCGCCGTATTCAATGCGCAGCAACGGCCCGACAGCCACGGCG
The DNA here is from genome assembly GCF_034347385.1 of Actimicrobium sp. CCC2.4. Taxonomy (NCBI): domain Bacteria; kingdom Pseudomonadati; phylum Pseudomonadota; class Betaproteobacteria; order Burkholderiales; family Oxalobacteraceae; genus Actimicrobium; species Actimicrobium sp. CCC2.4. The sequence goes on from NZ_CP133777.1 coordinate 3,455,301, forward strand.
AAGAACCCGGTGCCGACATCGCCCTGTACCTGACACGCCACCACGTGAAAGCCAACGTACGTCAGGAGCAGTCCGAGATCCCGGTCGGCGAAGCCTTGCTATCGCTGGCGGCAGACCTCAATGCCGATCTGCTGGTGATGGGCTGCTACGGTCATTCGCGTTTCCGCGAAGTCTTGATGGGCGGCGTCAGCCGCACCATCCTCGATTCGATCACGCTACCGGTGCTGATGTCGCACTAAGCGACCACGGCAAAACCCGCCGCACCGTAGCTGTGGGCACAGCGTCATCGTGCCCACGCTACAAAACCTCCGCGCGGGTCGATCGCATTTAGCTTCGGCACACGGCTCAGCCGCGCTGGTAGAACCGCACCATCTCTGCGGCGATCCGGTCCAGCGGCATTTCGATATCGACCGCGCCCAGCTTGACCGCCTCGCGCGGCATGCCGTAGACCACACAACTGGCTTCGTCCTGGCCGATTGTCGGCGCACCGGCGTCATGCATATCACGCAAGCCGCGCGCGCCGTCGTCGCCCATGCCGGTCATGATGATGCCCAGCGCGTTGCGACCCGCCACCTGCGCGACCGACTTGAACAGGACATCGACCGAGGGCTTGTGGCGGTTCACCGGCGGCCCGTCAAGCACCTCTACCTGGTAGTAAGCGCCACTACGGGTCAGTCGCATGTGCAGGCCACCGGGAGCGATCAGCGCGCGGCCCGGCATGACGCGGTCGCCGTGACGGGCTTCGCGCACTTCGATGGCACACAATGTATTGAGCCGGTTCGCAAACAGCGCAGTGAATTTCTCGGGCATGTGCTGGACTACGATGATGCCGGCCGAAACCCGCGGCAAGGCGGTCAGGATGGCTTCCAGCGCCTGCGTGCCGCCCGTCGAGGTGCCGATGGCGATGACCTTGTCGGTGGTCTGTGCCAGCGCGCCGGGAGGCAATGGCTTGTCGTTGCGCGCGCTCGCCGGGCTGGCCGCGCCCATTCCCGCTGCACCGGATGGAGCCGCACCGCGCACGATACGCTTCGGCTTGGAGAGCGCCGCCTGCTTGACGTTACGGATCAACTCGGCCGCCGACTCCGACAAAAAGTCCTTCAGCCCGAGCCGGGGCTTGGTCACATAACTGACGGCGCCTGCCGCCAGGGCCTGCATCGTCGTCTCGGCACCTTTCTCGGTCAACGTCGAACAAATCACGACCGGTGTAGGCCGCTCGCTCATGATTTTTTTCAGGAACGTGATGCCATCCATACGCGGCATCTCGACATCGAGGATGATCACATCGGGCCATTCCACGGCCATTTTTTCCTGCGCCAGAATCGGATCTGCTGCCGATGGCAATACCTGGATCTGCGGATCTTTCGACAACAGCGCCGTCAGGACCTGGCGTACTACGGCCGAGTCATCGACGATCATTACCTTGATTACATTTGTCATAGGACCACATCTTTTTGATCAGAATCTATCCAGTCGAACTTCAACCAGACGTCGCCGGTGGCGACATCGAAATACAAACGCCGGTAGCCATCGCTACCGACATGTTCGGCCGCAATAGCCAACCCGGCTTGCTGCACCACTTTCCGGGCCATCGTGATATTACGCTCACCGATATCGTTGATCAGAAAGCCGGCCCCGAACATGCGGCCGCCACCAAAAATCTTGGCGATGCATTCGCTCGGACGCACGCCGTTGCGCAGCAGCTCAGCCTGCATCAACGCGAAAGCACTTTCGCCATACCGGCCGCCGGCCCGCCGTTCTCTGGCACCGGCCGCATCGGCCGGCAAAATGAAATGGCAGATGCAACCCAGCTTGCGCGTCGGATGCCAGAGCGTGATCGCGACACAGGACCCCAGCAGCGTGCCGAAGACTTCGTGCCGGCAGCCCACACCCAGGTCCCCCGGATTGAGAAAAATTTCGCGCTCCGCCAGACTCGAAAAAGGGATTTGCTTCATTGCCGCCGCTCCATGCAATACGCGCCGGGACCAAAAGAAATCAAGCCATCAATGAGACCGTTGAGGCTCTCGGCCATCCCGACAAACAGCATGCCGCCCGGCACCAGCGTCGACAGCAATTGGCCGACCACCTTGCGCTTGACCGGTGGGTCAAAATAAATCAGGACATTGCGCAGGAAGATCACGTCGAACGGTACCAGATCAGGCAAGGGTTCGATCAGATTGATCTGCGCAAATTCCGTCTTGTCACGCAAGGCCCGGTCAATCAGCAAGGAGCCTTCGTACGGTCCAAAACCGCGCAGGCAATACCGGCGCAGGAAATCCGGCGGGATTTCGTGGGTCCGGTCAACACTGTAATTGGCGCGCCGTGCGGTGTCGAGCACGCGCGTACTGATGTCGGAACCACGTATTTCCCAGTTCGGTGCCCGACCGACGCGACCCAGTTCGGCCAATGTCATCGCCATCGTATAGACCTCTTCGCCGGTCGAACAGGCTGCGCTCCAGACCCGGAAAGTCCGGTTGCGCGGTGCCGCTTCGGCCACCGTCGACAGCATCGAAAAATGCTTGGCTTCGCGAAAAAAATAGGTCTCGTTGGTGGTCAGCAAATCGATCGCCGTCTGCAGTTCGACCGGCTGCCTGCCCGACAGCAGAAGCTCGAAATAGGCGCCGTACGAAGCCAGGCCGAGGACCTGAATGCGCTTGAACAGGCGACCGCAAATCAGTGCTTTCTTGGCCGGTGTCAGCGCAATGCCGGTTTCGCGAAACAGCAGGTCGCGGATGGTGGCAAACTCCCGCTCGCTCAGGGCGTTTAATTCCATAAAAAACCAGTCAACAAAAAATAGCCTCCCCATGTGCCGGCAGGCAGGATGTCAGCGCCTACGCTACCACATCGATGCTGGCCAATTCCGTCAGTGAAAAAGTGCGACCGACATCCAGAATGATCACGAAATGTCCATCGATCCTGCCCAGGCCTTCGATGAATTCGGCGCGCACTTCGGTACCGAAATCGGGTGCCGCTTCGATCTCGGCTAGCGCAATATCGACGACCGCCGAGACCGCATCGACCAGCATGCCGATGTCGTGCGATTCGCCGTCATGGCTGATTTCCAGCACCACGATACAACTGCGTTTGCCGACCTGCGCCGCCGCGCCGCCGAAACGCAAGGCCAGGTCGATCACCGGCACCACTGCGCCACGCAGGTTGATGACGCCCCGGATGAAGGCCGGCATCAACGGCACCGTGGTCAACTGGCCGTACTGGATGATTTCCTTGATCACCAGAATGCCGACCGCAAACAAGTCCCGACCGAGCGAAAATGTCAGGTACTGCTTCGCCTGGACATTGGCGTCACCGGCCACCGGGGGCGCGCCTTGCAACAGGGAGGTTTGCATGCGCACGGCTCCGGTCAGAAACGTTTGAAATGGGATTCATCGACCAGCGCGGCTGACTTGCGTGCGGCGCTGGCACCACTCAATTTGCGAATCGGTTCTTTCGATGGCCGCTCCTTGGCAAGGCTAGCGGCACTGGCGACCTGGAAAAATTCCATCAATTGCTGCAATTGTTCGGCCTGGCCCGACATCTCTTCGGCGGTCGCCGCCAGCTCTTCGGAGGCCGAGGCGTTCTGTTGCGTGGCTTGATTGAGCTGGCTCATGGCGGTGCTGATCTGCGACAGGCCCGTGGTCTGCTCTTCGGAAGCGGCGGTGATTTCCTGCACCAGATCGGAGGTCTTGCGGATCGATGGAATCATCGCATCGAGCAGTTTGCCGGCACGCTCGGACATCGTCACGCTGGTGACGGCCAGTTCGCCGATTTCCTTCGAAGCGACCTGGCTGCGCTCGGCCAGCTTGCGCACCTCGGCGGCTACCACCGCAAAACCCTTGCCGTGCTCGCCAGCACGCGCGGCTTCGATGGCCGCATTGAGTGCCAGCAGATTGGTCTGGTAAGCGATGTCGTCGATGATGCCGATCTTGGCCGCGATCTGTTTCATGGCTTCAGCGGTGCGCGTGACGGCGTCGCCGCCCTCGACCGCTTCCTTGGCCGAGGTCGAGGCAATGCCATCGGTGACTTTGGCGTTCTCGGTATTTTGCGCGACCGAGGCCGACATCTGCTCGACCGAACTGCTGGTGCGCTCGACGCCGGCGGCTTGTTCGGACGCCGATTGCGACAGGCTTTGCGCGGTCGAACTGACTTGCTCGGAGGCCGAGGTCAGCGCATCGGCGGCATTGCGGACATCGCCGATGATGCTGGCCAGCTGCTCGCTGGTGGTGTTCGAGTATTCCTTGAGTTCGCCGAAAGTGCCCGAATAGTCGCGGGTAATGCGCTGCGACAGATCGCCGGTCGACAAGGCCTTGAGCATGCGTACCACCTCATTGAGTCCGACTTCGCTGGTATCCATCAGCTTGTTCATGCCGCCGGCCAGCACCGCAAAAAACCATCCTTGCCGGTGGCATCGATCCGATGCTTGAAGTTGCCCTCGGCCGCGCCTTGCACCACGTTCGCGATCTCGCCCTCGACCACCACCTCGGCGGTGCGGTCCTTCCATTCCACCACAGTACCCAGACGTTCATTGGCGGCATTGATAATCGGACTGGCCACCAGCGCCATCGTGCGTCCGCCAATCTTGATCTCGGTATGGTAAGTGTTGCGCAAGGCGCCGAGCATGTTGCGCTGATACGAAGGATTCTTGTGGAAACGGTCGAAACTGCCGCCGACGATTTCGCGCACACGGAACTGCGGCAAGTCCTTGCGGATGTCGTTTTCGGCGCTGTTCATCATGCTGGTCACCGATTCATTCATGTAGATGATATTGCCCTCGTTATTGGCGATCATCACCGAGGTCGTGCATTTGTCGAGTGCCTGCTTGATGCGGGCATTGATCACCGCATCTCGGACGCTCTCGCGCATCTGATCACGCACCAGATCGATGGCAGCGGTGATCGTCGCTTTCTTGCCCCGTAACCGGTCCATATCGCGCGAGAAATCCCCCGTCGCATAAGCGGTGATAAGGCCGACGATCTGCATTTTGACGTCGATATGCGAACGCACCAAGTGGTTGATCAGGTCGGCGATGGCCTTGTAATTGCCAGCCAGTGTGCTGCTGTCGATCTGTTCATCGATCCATCCTTCGGCATGCTTGTTGGCCATGACTTGCTGGCCGGACTGCAAGCGCTTGAGCGATTGGCCGACGTCATTGAGTGCCTTGCCCAGTACTCCGACCGCGTCCTCACCGGCGCTGGCAATGACGGAAAAATCGCCTTGTGCCAGCGCCTGCGCCACCGCGACCGATTCCTTGAGTTCGTCGCGCTGAGCACTATTAAGCCAGGCGAACAGCAAGGCAGCCGCCAGTACCAACACGATTTGCGGCATGCCGAAGGCGGCTGCACCTGCCGCCATGAAGCCCGGCGCCAGCCCGAGCACCACCAGCACCACCAATGCCACGCCTGTTTTTTCTGCCATACCGAATCGATTGAACATCCTGTTCCCCTGTTGAATTGTGATTCCTGACCCGCACCCGACCACCTTGCTCACTGCGCTACTTCACGACGACTTCTTCCTTCTTTTTGACCGATGCCAGCTTCACCATCGCGCCCACATCGAGGATCAATGCCACTTCGCCGGAACCCAGCACGGTCGAACCGCTGATACCACGCAGGTTCTGGAACAGCTTGCCGAGCGGCTTGATGACGGTCTGGTATTCGCCCAGCAACTGGTCGACCAGCAAACCGGAACGGCCGCTTTCGCTCTGGACGACGACGATGCTGCGCTTGCCGGAACGCGTCCCGGCGATCGAAAACACTGCCCGTAAATCGAGAAAGGGCAGCACGCCACCGCGCAGTTCGATGCGACCGGCCGCGCCATGGTGCAGCTGCAGACGCGACTCGTCGGCATCGATGCACTCGACCACCGCGTTAAGCGGAATGACGAACGAACTGCCGCCGATACGCACCAGAAATCCATCGATGATGGCCAGCGTCAAGGGCAAGCGGATTTCGATCAGCGTGCCCTCCCCGATGACGCTGTGAAGGCGGATCGCGCCGCGCAGCGCCTCGATGTTCTTGCGCACCACATCCATGCCGACGCCGCGGCCGGACAGATTGGTGACGGCTTCGGCGGTCGACAATCCGGGTGCAAAAATCAGGTTCAGCTTGTCGGCCTCGGTCAGCACCTGGCCGGGCGCGACCAGACCGGACTGCAGCGCCTTGGCCAGCAGTTTTTCGCCGTCGAGACCACGGCCATCATCGCTGACGCGGATCAGGATATTGCCCGACTCGTGTCGGGCCGAGAGCCGGATGGTGCCGCCGGCCGGTTTGCCGGCAGCCAGCCTTAGCTGCGGCGATTCGATGCCGTGGTCGAGTGCATTGCGCACCAGATGCATCAGCGGGTCGCCGATTTTTTCGACCACGGACTTGTCGAGTTCGGTCTCGGCACCTTCGATCTCCAGTTGCACCTGCTTGCCCAGCTCACCGGAGACATCACGCACGACGCGCCGGTAACGGGCGAAGGTTTCGCCGATCTGCACCATGCGCAAGGACAGTGCGCCGTTGCGGATCTCTTCGACCAGCCCGCTCATTTGCTGGGTGGTCCCGATCAGGTCGATATCGTTCAGATTCAGCGCCTGCAGGCTGGCACTCGATCCGCAGATGACCAGTTCGCCCACCAGATTGATCAGTTCATCGAGCTTGTCGGCCGGCACCCTGACAAAGCGCGCATCGTCGCTGCGCGCATCACGCGACTTTGACTGCCGCGACAGCGCCGCATCGACCACTTCGGGTGCGACCTGATGTTGCGCAATCAGGATTTCGCCCAGCGGCGCGGGCGCACCGGACTCCTGCCGCAGCAGCGCTTCGTCGAGCGCCTGGCGCGTCACGGCACCGCAATCGATCAGGATGTCGCCCAGCCTGCGCTCCTGCGGCAAGGCCTGGATCAGCGCGACAAAATCGGGCATGCGGCACCCCGGCGCGATGACCCGCACCATGCAATCGTCGTGGACAAATTCAAAGGCGCCATCGATGTCGGCCCGTGATGCAGACGAGCGCAGCGATAGTTCGAAACCGAGGTGGCAGGACTCCGGATCGAACATCGCCCAGTCGGGGATGGCGTCGTCGATGGTCACCAGCGCCACGATGTCGCCCAGGGTCTTCAGATAACGGATCACGGCCAGCGGATCGAAGCCGTTGCGAAAGGCGTCTTTGCCGAAGCGCAGCGAGATATGCCAGAGGTTTTCGGTACGGTCCGCAGCAAGGTCGGCCGGTCCGCCTGCAACTGGCTGATCCACCAGATAAACGGCGATCTGGCCAGCCAGTGTGGCGGCATCCAAATCGAGTCGCGCCAGCGCTTCGGGCTGGTGAAGCGGGTGTTCGGCTTCGGCCAATAATGCCGCCATCATGTCGCAACTTTTGAAGAGCAATTCGCTGAGCGTGGCATCGATGTTCAGTGCATTTTTGCGCACGCGGTCGAGCACGCTTTCGACCTGATGGGTGAAGCGTACAACGCGGTCGAGACTGAATATGCCGGCAGACCCCTTGATCGTGTGCGCCGCCCGGAACAACGCATTGATGGTTTCCGGATTGGCCGCTTCCTGCTCCAGCTCCAGCGCCAGCAGCGCATCTTCGATTTGCTGCACCATCTCGCGCGCTTCATCAAAAAACAGCGTCAGCGCTTCGTCGTAGATCCCCGCCGTACTCATGCTGCGACTGCCGGTGCACATTCCGCAAACCGGCTGCCGAGTCCGAACTCGCGCAACAGCTCCGCAAGAAACGGTGCGACGTAGCACAACACCAGATCAGTGCCGCCGGCCGATACCGCTTGCGAAAAGGCCAGCAGCAATTGCACGCCGGCGCCGTCGCATTCGGTCACGCCCGCCAGGTCGAGCATTAGTTGATCGCTGCCATCATGGCCGGTCAGTGCGCGCTGCAACAGCGCGCGGGTTTCTGCCACCTGATAAATCGTCAATTCGCCGCTAATCGTGATCATCACCGGTTTCATCATCGCTCCTCGGAGTCAAGGAGGAATCAGTTTGGCAACCGCGTTGAGCATTTGCGGCGGATTGAACGGCTTGAGAATCCAGGCTTTGGCACCGGCGGCGCGCCCCTGCTCTTTTATGGCGTCCTGGCCCTCGGTGGTGAGCATGATCACCGGGGTAAATCTGTAGGCCGCGTTGTTCTTGACCTGGCGGACAAATTCCAGTCCTCCCATGCGCGGCATGTTGACGTCGCTGATGATCAGGTGGACCTTCTTTCCCGCCAGCCCGGCCAGCTTGTCGAGGGCATCGAGTCCATCGCCGGCCTCGATGACCTCATAGCCGGCACCGGTCAGTGCAATCGCCACGACTTTGCGCAGACTCACCGAATCATCAACAATCAATATGGTCTTTGCCATTGCTTGCACCCCAAGTCGTTGCTGTCTAAAAAAAGGTCACGTCATCATCCGCGCTGGCGACCGCTTGACCGATCGCCTTGCGCTTGGCCGGCACGTAGCCGTGTCGCTCTTCTTCCATCGTGTAAGTACTGTCGAGCACGGCCATCCAGGCTTGCGGCGTTGGCAAGGCCGCCTGTTCATCCTCGACCGCTTGTCGCAGACGCAGCATGTCATCGTCGAGTACCGACAGAATCTGTGAAATGCGGTCCTGGTACTGCAGGCTGACCAGCAGGTTCTCGACATCGGCGCGGATGATCGCGCCCTGGCGGCGCATGCTTTCGGCCGATTCGCCGAGCTTGCGGACATGGTCGAGGACGTCGCGGATCTTGTCGCCCGCAGCCGTGATGCGCTGCGCATCGCTGTCGGCTGCGGCCGCCGCACCCTGCAGGGTCTGGTTGGTGATGACAGCAATCTTGCGCACGCGGTCGCCGATGCTCTTGCCGGTCTCGGCCGACATCAGCGACAGCTTGCGCACTTCGGTAGCGACCACCGCAAAGCCGCGTCCGGCCGAACCGGCACGCGCCGCTTCGATGGCAGCGTTGATCGCCAGCAAATTGGTTTGGGCGGCGATCACGCTGACCTGCTCGGCCATGTCGCGCAACTGATGGGTCTCGCCAGCCAGCGCTCTGACGCTGTTGAGCAGCGTGTCCTTGCTGGCGATGACGTGCTCGAGCGTCACGACCACCGGGGTCAGCTCCTGTTCGCACAGCGCCAGCAAATTGATCGAGGACGGGTCACGCTTGCCGGCGCGCTGCTGCTCGCCAAAACCGGCCTTGTCGAACTGCGTGACGATCGATGAAAAACTGTCAACCAGTTGCACCACGGCGTCTTCGGTCTGGGATTTGACCGATACCACATGGCGTTGCCAGACCGGCACGACGGCACCGGCCAACTCGCGCAACCGGGTGGCGGATTGCTCCGTAGCATCGCGCTCTATGGTGCTATCCCGGCTGGCACCGGCCAGACAGGCGGCGAACCAGCAGCTACCGCCAGCAGTAAAAAGCACCCCCGTTGCCGCCACGATTTGCCACGTCCCGAACCGCTGGAACAAAGGCAGGCAGGCAAAACAAAACGCCAGAAATGACATGCCGTAGCAAGCCGGCAGCGCCTGGCGGAGGGGGATAGCCGAGCGTCGACCTGACGCGGCAGGCGAGCTGAAGGACGATGAATCGGCGTGGCGCATATTTGGCATGGTGATAAAGCGGCTTCATTGCCTTATAACGGGAAAACCCAATAAAATTGGATTGGACGTTACACCATTTCACGCGGAGGGCTACTATTAATTTTGAATAATTATTTTAACTGCCAAAAAAAAGAAAAGTGATTTACCGAAAAAAGTTTATATACGTACAATTAAGAATAAAAGGTGACTGATGTTTCATTTTATTTTATTTTTCATCGTTCACTCAACGCATATAATGCTTTTAGGAAATAAAATTTAAAATCGGCACTCATGTATCTAGATGGGCGTTAAATGCTGAAATCCTGCGATAATTCCGTCTTATTCTTCTATTTGCATTGTTTTAGCGTAAAAAATTAAAACACGTCTGTATTCGGAAAATAAAAAAATATCGCATACGGACACAAACAGTTAATGAAGTTCATGGAGTAAGTCTAGGTTAATTAATAAATTAATAAAATAAATTACTTCTCTAATATTATTAAGATGGCAGGCACTTTTCGTCACTATGACTATTCGATAAAGATTTACGTCAAGAGAAGGTAGTTATGATTACAACTCATAAAAAACACTTTTTGATGACTTCCCGTTTATAAGAAATTCACTTTTTTAATCCAATCCGACCACATGAATTTACGACTCATTGGCTCGACAACTCCGGCATTGCGCAGAGAGCCGGCGGCTTGCAAACCGGATCACACTGGATATCGCCCGGTCGGCATCGTGACGGCAAACAACCGTCCGGATGGTTGATCGCAATGCAATCGTTGGCGCCCGGGTGCGGAACGGTCAAACGCTCGATTGCATCCGATTGCATTTGCAGCGTGACCGTGGCCACCAGCGGGATCAGGCCCCTACCGAGTAAATCGGTATAAGTCGTGTCGCTGTCATCGTCCTGCCTGGCGAGGTATCGGTTGTAAAGCCGCCCCATCCAGGGGATGGTCGGCTGATATCCCTGAGTGATGCGCAAGCTGATCAGATTGGCTTCCTGAAAACTTTGGCCGAACCCGTCTCGACGCCCCGCGGCACGCAGCGCCGGAGCGCTGTGTGGGATCACACGACTGCCGGCACCGACGGTGTATTGCAATAACGGACTATTCCAATCCGAAAAACTCTGTCGGGTAGGATTTTCCAGAACGATGCGGGCGTAACTGCGTCGCGGATTTTCGCCCCCGTCATTACTACCGGTAACAACATCCTTTGCCCTGATCTTCGCATCGAAGAGCTCATCACCACTTAGGCTATCAACATAACGTGGCACCAGTGCCTGGACATAGGCTTGCTGGATGGTTTCGAGATTCGCGTGTGCCACTGCCCCGGCCCGCGCAGCCATGAGGACCGCATGATTGAAGTTGTCACGGACGATATACAGCATGCCGAATTGCACGATCGCCATACCGGACAAAATGAACAACGGAACCGCAATGACCATGCCGAGCAGGCTGGCGCCTCGCTGACGATCCGGCGTCGCAAAGCCGATGCGGCAACTGACGATCCGGGTCATGCGGGCAATGAGCAAGAGCAAAGCCATTCAAGTCAACTCCTGGAAAATTTGCACGGCCGGACATTACGATCCCGCATGTAAGAACTGCATCGCGATAGGGAAAAATAGCACGATGAACGTACATGGAAAGATGAAAACGATCAGCGGCAGCAGCAGCTTGACCGGCGCTTCCAGGGCTTTTTTCTCGGCGCGCTGGAAGCGCTCGGTACGACGTTGATCGGCCTGGGCGCGCAACACCGGGCCGAGATTCATGCCCATGCTTTCGGCCTGAATGACAGACGTGACGAAGCTGGTGATGCCGGGTTCGCGCAAGCGTTCGGCCATTGCCCGCAAAGCTTCGGCGCGGGCCTTGCCGGCGCGCACGTCGCGCAACACGCGCTGGCATTCGTCGCGAAACGCGCCCGGTGGTCCTTTATCGACGGACTGGCTCAGCGCCCCCTGCAAATTTAGACCGGCTTCGACGCACAAGGTGACGATATCGAGAAAAAACGGCAGGCTCTTAAGGATCTCGCGCTGGCGCAACGCGATGCGGTCATGCAACCAGAAGCGCAGCATGACCCAGCCAAACACCATGCCGGACAAGGCAGCTTCGCCGTAGGCGACCGTGCTCAACGGTGCTGATCCGACCCGTGCCTGCATCAGCGCATACAGCAGCCAGCAAAACAGGACCGCTGTCACGCTCATGCACAACAGACATCCGGCGAGGAACTGGCTTGGCGTGAGCATGTAATCGAGTCCGGCGCGACGCATCCGCAACCACGACTTATCGTCGGACGGCGCGATACCGAGCAGGGCGAGGTAATAACTGATCCACTGAATCGGCCACCACGCCAAGCGGAAAGCCAGCGGCGGGGCATCCTTGTAGTCGCGGTTTTCGGTCGGCACTTCCGCGACGGACCGTCCCAGCAGCCAGCCAATCAGCGCGACCGATAAGCCGATGGCAAGCGCCAGCAGGAAGATCAGCGTCGAATGCGATAGCGGAGTCATCGTGGCAGCTTCCATCAGACGTCAATCGCCACGATCTTGCGGATCAAAACGACACCCATGATTTCAAGGAAGGCGATCACCGCCAGGGTGGCCCAGCCGACCTGGCTGTGCCACAGGTAGCTCATCGACTCCGGCTCCATTTTATTGAGCACTGCCATCAATGCCAGCGGCAACATGCCGACCACCCAGGCTTGCAGCTTGCCTTGCGCAGTCAGTGCACCGATCTTGCCTTCCATTTGCAGCCGGCTGCGTACCGTGTGCGAAGTGCGCTCGAGCGCTTCGGCCAAGCCGCCGCCGGTTTCGGCAGCGATCCGCATGGCCGATACCACCAGCGTGGTGGTGACGGTAGGGATGCGTCGGCTGAGATTGGTCAGGCTTTGTTCGAGCGTGACGCCAAGGCGCTGTTCGCGCAGCATCAGCGAAAACTCCTGCGCCAGCGGCGGCTGGGATTCGGCCACCAGTTGCTGGGTCGCGGCATTGAGACCGACGCCGGCACGCAAGCCGCCGGACAGCATCAGCAGGGCATCCGGCAACTGCGCATCGAACTGTTGCAGGCGGCGCTCGCGCAACCAGCGATACAGCGCGCGCGGCAGCAATCCCAGCCCGAAAAATACCGGCAATGCCAGCAAGGCGCTACCGGTCAGCGCCCATGCCAGCACGCCGCCCAGCAGCATCACGGCGAGATTAGCAACGAACAGCTTGGCCGGATCAATGAACAGAAAAAATTCGCGCGCCTGAAAGCGCGTCCTGTCCGTAAAACTGGCGCGATAGCGCTGCATTGCCGCGCCGCCCTGCTCGATGATCACCCAGCTCAGCAAGCCGACTGCCAGGCACACCACGACACTGATACCGGCCACCAGCAAGCCCTGACTGGATGCGGTATTCATGCCAGATCCCTCGGTGCCGGTGCCAGCGTCGCGTCGGGCTTGAAGATCGACATGTCCGGCGTGATGCCGGCGGCGCGCAAGTCATCGTAAAACGTCGGCACCAGGTCGCAACCGGTAAAGCAGCCCCGCACTTTGCCGGCCTTGCCATCGAAACCCTGGCTGGCGAAACGGAACAGTTCCTGCAGCAGGATCTTGCCGCTTTCCATGCCGGTGATTTCAGTGATGCTGGTGACCATGCGGGTACCGCAGGCAAAGCGGGTCTGCTGCACGATGATGTCAACCGCCGAACTGATCTGTTCGCGGATCGCTTGCAGCGGCAAATCCATGCCGGCCATCAGCACCATGGTTTCGAGCCGGGCCAGCCCGTCGCGTGGCGTGTTCGCGTGCAGCGTGGTCAGCGAACCTTCATGGCCGGTATTCATTGCCTGCAGCATGTCGAGCGCTTCGGCACCGCGGCATTCGCCAACGACGATGCGGTCGGGTCGCATCCGCAGCGTGTTGCGCACCAGCTCGCGGATCGTCACGGCACCCTTGCCTTCGACGTTGGCCGGCCGCGCCTCGAGGCTGATCAGGTGCGCGTGGTGCAGCTTGAGTTCAGCGGCATCCTCGACGGTGATCACCCGTTCGTGGTCAGGGATGAAGTTCGACAGGATATTGAGCAGCGTGGTCTTGCCGGAGCCGGTGCCGCCGGAGACGACGATGTTCTTGCGTGCGACCACGCAGATGCGCAGGAATTCGGCCATCGCGGCACTGACCGAGCCGGCCCTGACGAGGTCATCGGCATTCAGCTTGCGGCGGGCAAATTTACGGATCGTCAGTGTGGCACCCTTCAGTGCCAGCGGCGCGATGATCGCATTGACCCGCGAGCCATCCTTGAGTCGCGCATCGACCATCGGCGAGGATTCGTCGATACGCCGTCCGAGCGGTGCGACGATGCGTTCGATCACGCCCAGCACGGCGCGCTCGCCGGTAAACACCAGCGGATGGCGATGCAAGCGGCCGGCCCGTTCGACATAGATCTCGTCGTAGCGGTTGACCATGATTTCACTGACCTCGTCGTCGGCCAGCAAGTCTTCGAGCGGGCCGAGGCCGATCGCTTCGTTGAGCACTTGCTGGCGCAACAGGTCGCGATCGAGTTCGGACGGAATGTCGGCCTCGCGGGCCAGCATGATTTGCCGGATCAGCGCATCGGTATCTTGTCGCAACTGCTGGTCGGACATCGTCGAGACATCGTGGCGACGCAAGTCCATGGTCTGCAACAGTTCGGCATGCAGGCGCCGGCGCCAGTCGAATTCAAGTTCGCGCTGCGCCGGATTGGCCGATGCGTGCATGACCAGCGGACCGGCCGGCACGAGAGCATGGTCGGTCGCGCCGGCCGGTTCGGGCATCACGATGTCGCTATCGGCTCTGGTCGTGGTGCCGGCTGGTGCGCTATCGCGCATGTGCGGGGCAACCTGCAAGCGATACGGACCGATACCGATCAGGTCATGCCGCTGCAGCGGACCGGCATGCACATCGACCCGTTCGCCATTGAGACTGACGCCACCGTAGGCACCAAGGCACTGGATCATGATGCCCGACGGTGTCGTCATCAGGCGGGCATGCTCCTGGGCGATGCGCCAGTTTGCCAACCGGATTTCATTCCGGCGCGACTTGCCGATGCCGCAATCGGCGGGCACATCAAGCGTACTGATGGATCCGTCGGGATCGATGATTTTGATATGCAACATGATCGATCCGGGCTCAGTGGGATGACATGCCGAACGGGACAAAATCAGTGGTCCCGGCAGGTGCGGCATCGGCGGATGACGGAGCGGATGGCTCCGTTGCAGAGGCTTGCTTTGGCAACACGGCGGGAACTGCTGCGGGCATCGTTGCGGGTGTAGGTGCAGGTGCGGGCGGAGCAAGCTGCGCCGGCACAGGTCCCGTCGCCAACCCGGACGCCTTCGTGTTGTCTTGTGCGGGCAAGCGTATCGTCGCGGGTGTCTCCAGGTAAGGCTGTTTGCCGAGGTTGTTTTTCAGCTGACCGGTGGTGCGCTCGATGCGCTCGATCAGCGCCGGACTGCGGCTGTCGACGATGGTTGGCGTGACGAAGACGACCAGCTCGGTTTCCTTGTTCTCGAACCGCTTGGAGCGGAACAATGCACCGAGCACTGGCACGTCGCCGAGTAACGGCACTTTGTCGATGCTGGTGCTGTTATCGGCTTGCAGCATGCCGGCCAGTACGATGGTGTCGCCGGCCAGCACATTGAATTCGGTCTTGGTCTTGCGCGTCTGCAGTGCCGGACCGGCGGCGGTACTCAGCGAGGCATCGATCTTGCTGACTTCGGCATCGATGGTGGCGCGAATGACGCCATTACGGTCGACCTTCGGCAGGATGTCGAGCTTGATACCGTAGGGCTTGAACTGGACCGTCACGCCATTGATGGTCGCCACCGAATACGGAAATTCGCCGCCAGCCAGGAAACTGGCCTTGGTGCCGCTGCGCGCCGACAACTGCGGTTGTGCCAGCAGGCTGGCCTTGCCTTGCTGTGCCAGCAAATTGAGTTGCGCATTCAGGCCGAGATTGAGCACACTGAGCACGTTGAGTCCGCCCGGTACCCGCACCGGACTGCCGCTACCTTCCGGCGAGGTGATCGGTGCGGCATTGGTACCCTGGATATTGACCTGGTAAGGCCCATCGGTGCCGCGTCGTCCCGGCGACCAGATCGCACCGATCGCAGCACCGCCGACACTGCCCCACTTGAGGCCGATATCGCGCAATTCGTTGGTCGGAAATTCGACCACTTTCACATCCAGCATCACCATTGGTTCCCAACCGAGCTGGTTGGTGAAGTTGATGATTTGCGGGTAGCGCTTTTCGAGCATGTCGATTTTGGCCAGCTCGACATCGGACAGGTTGTCGCCTTCGATGATGACCTTGTCGCCGATGATCGAGGTGCGTGTGCCGGGCATCGACTTCAGGAACGCCATCACGTCACGGGCAATACGCGTGGTGTCGCCAGGGACGATGCTGACCTTGACGCGCTGGTAGCGGCCATCGGCATTCCAGACAAACAACGACGAGGTCCCGACCCCGTTGGCAAACACGATGACTTCTTTTTCGTCGAGCGCTGCCGCCGACATGATTTGGCCGTTGCCGACCGCGATACGCGCCACGCCGGGCGTCGGGAATACCCGCGACTCACCGACGAACATTTCGATTTCGGGAATCATGCCCTGGTCGTTTTGCGGCGAGATCGGTGCATACGGACGTGACGCCGCTGGCGGACGACGCACTGTGGGCTTCAGTTGTACGGCGTAGCCATTGAGCGGTGGTGCGGACGCTGCGGCGGTGTCTGCAGCTTGACCCGCTGGCGGACTGGCAGGCGCAGGAACCGGGGCCGGAGGGGGTGATGTCACTGCCGGCACCGCCGCTGGCGGACGCGCTGCCACGCGGTTGGCGGGTGCTACCGGTGCCGCTGCCGGTGCCGGCGCAACCGGTGCCACTCCCTGCGCATGCACCTGCAGCAATGTCAGGCCCGCACACAGGCTGACCACCCCCGCGCTGATGCGCCAGCGTGAAAACGTCATCACATCCTTGCGGGCGCGAACAGACGATGGAGCGCGGGCAGCGCGACGAGGCGACGCGCGCAGCGCGTCCCGGCCCATATGGTGGGAACTGGTCATGGCAATTGGTTTTTGTTATGAGGTTAAATAAGAACGTCGGGAAAAATCACTGGCTGGGTAATCGGATTCGTCAGGGATATGGCGGCGGTGCTGGCGGTCTCGCTGCCGGCGCTGCTGGTACTGCTGGTACTACTGGCATGACCGGCGGCTGCTTCATTTTTTGTAGCGTATCGAGGCCAGCCTGCATCGGGTCGGACACCGGATTGGCCTCTGCCCTGGACTGTCCGCCCAATTGCAACGACTCCGGCACCAGCTTGCCGCTCCCGCCGTAGAGCACCGGGATCACCCGGTCCGGACGCAATCGTCCGGTCTGCAAACCGAGCAATGCCGCAAGGTCGCCGCGGGTACCCGCCATCGGTGCCTGATCCGCGGGATTGCGCAGCAAGGCGGTGATCTTGCCTGCTTCACGCGCGACGATGACGTTCTGTGCCTGCTCGGGTGTCGTATTGAGCGTTACCGTACTGAATTGCCGGCGCTCGCCGGTGCGCGGGTCGTCAACGGCACGTTGGCCGGTGGCCATCACCTGCACCGCTTGCAGCAGCGGGAATGTGATCTTCTTGCCGCTATGGTCGACGGTGACGATCAGGTCGATGCTGTCGCCGGGTTCGAGCAGGCCGGAGATCGAATTGATTTCATCGACCGGCACCGTCATGGCACGATGGCCGGCCTCCAGACGGGCTGAAAACGTCGGCACCTTCTTGCCTTCCATCAGCCCCCACATCACCGATTCGCCGGACTTCAGCCCGTAAGCAATGGGCTGACCGTCGATGCGGGCAAACTGATCCGGGAACACCGACGCCGAATGCGCAAACTCACGGGGGATCTCGCGTACGGCGACGTTATCGGCGCTGAGCACCGTCCCCTTGGTCAGATCGCCCTTGGCAACAACAACCGGTGTCGTCGGCCCCTTGCTGCGCGCTTCGATGCTGGCGATCTGGTCACTCAGAAAACTGCGTGCCAGCAAGGCTGCGCCTACGCCGATGGTCAGGGCGACGCCAAGGACCAGCCAGGTTTTTTCGGGTTTGAAGTTGCCGAGGGAAGGGACGTTCATGGTTAGGCGGATAGGGTTGAAAAAAAAGGGTTTCGTGAAAATAGAGAGAGAAGGTCGCGCCAACGATCACTTAGCGTGCAACACCGTCATTGCCGTATTTTTCCAAACCCTTCTTGACACGTTCACCCCCGGTTGCTGTTGCTGAGGCTTTAGCTGCGTCCAAGGCATCTTTCGAGTCCTGCCCCGAGAGCTCCAGCGCAATACCCGAGGTTTGGCTACGGATGGTTTGCCCAAAAAACTGATAAACCGCAATCGCTGCAACTGCCACAAGAGCAACGATAACAATGTATTCCGTCATTCCCTGGCCGGTTGCGCGGTGGATAGTGGGGGTGGTGTGGTGTTTCATCGGAGAGCTCCTGACTGGTTGGATTGACAAGGAAAGATGTCAATTTACCTAACTTTTTTAACCAACTAGCAGGGAGTTTGCTTTGCAGTTGTGTAGTTGCTCATGGCGACATTCAACGGGAAATGGATCGAAATGGATGCCATCAGCAGCAGTCATTTCAATCCCCCTCTATCCGCCGGCAGCAACCCAGCGCAGACCGGCATCAAAAAAGTGAACGCGCGATGCCAGTCGTCATCAAGCAGCAAATGGCCATTTCGATCTGCCATGCGCGCAAGCCAAAAAGACCGTCGTTACGGAGACAAATTATCGTTGCAATCAGACCATAGCCAGATCAACAAATTGGCAAAACCGGGGGACAAAGCGGAGACGAAGCAAGGAAGAAGAAACAACAACGCCAGGTCATGCCTGGCGTTGGAAAATCAGGTGTCCGGCGTTGCACCGGCCACGCTCAACAATCATTACTTGGCAAATTTGGCGGCCAACTGGCTCAGCTTTTCGGTATGCAGACGCGCTGCCTCGTCGGCCAGGCGCGCTTCTTCTTCTTTGGCGCGCACTGCCTTGCGCTGGTCGGCTTCTTTCTTGAAGCGTTCCTTGAGCAAGGTGGTCGCCCGCAGACGGTGTTCATCGGTCAGCGCATCACCGGGCAAGCCGTCGAGGTCGTGGCGGTGGGTGGCCTTTTCGACTGTCTTGAGATACCGCAATGAGTTGGTGTGCTGACCCAGCGCGATGCGCAGTATCTTGCGCGGCAATTCGGGCTGACGCGCAATAAGCTGCTTGTCGATGCCGATAGCTAGCGGCAAACAATCACGGAATGCAGGGAAAGTTTGCTGGAGTTCTTTCAGCAGCGCGCGCGCAGCCTGGACGGGATTGGGGGCAGTGGTCGGAGAAGTCATTCGGAAAAGTGGTTGTAATCTGAGGAGAAAGAAGCCGGAGGATAGCATGCCACCTGGCCGCCGGATGCCTCCGGCGGCATCAATGACGTCAATGTGCTCCACCGCCGTCGGCGGGTGCTGCCGAGTTGGATCGCTTGGTCATCCACACCAGACTGATCAGGGCCAGGAACAAAATGGACGATATCCAGAAAATATCCGTCGCGGCCATCGTGCTTGCCTGCACGCTCATGGTCCGTTCGATGACGGCATACGCGCCCTGCTCCGACAAGCCTTGCGCCGTCAGTCCCTGCACCGCCTGGGCAAAAGCCGGACTCTGGGCACTGGTATGTTCGGCCAATTGCGCGTGGTGTAGCGCGGTCCGGCTGTCCCAGACGGTCGAGGTGATCGAAGTGCCGATACCGCCAAACATGATGCGCACGAAGTTCGACAGCCCCGCGGCGGCCGGGATTTTGTCCGGCGACAGGCCGGACAGGATGATGGACGTCAGCGGGATAAAGAACATGGCCATGGCTGCGCCCTGGATGAAGGTCGGGATGATCAGCGTGATCGGATCGACGTCGACATTGAAGCGTGAGCGCATGGCGAACACCAGCGCGAAGATCAGGAAGCCGGCGGTGGCCACCCAGCGCGCATCGACCTTGGGCATCATCTTGCCGATGAGCGGCGACATCAGGATGGCGAGCACGCCGACCGGTGCCATCACTTTGCCGGCTTCGGTGGCGGTGTAGGACAACTGGGTTTGCAACCAGAGCGGCAGGATCACCAGACTGCCGAAGAACAAACCGTAGCCCACCGAAATGGCAATCACGCCACCGGTAAAATTGCGCCCCTTGAACAGCGACAGGTCGACCACCGGATGGTCCTCGCCCAGCTCCCAGATAACGAAGTAAATGAACGCGACGACGGCGATCGAGCCGAGCAAGATGATTTCGCCGGAATTGAACCAGTCGAGTTCCTTGCCCTTGTCGAGCATCAGTTGCAACGCGCCGACCCAGAGCACCAGCAGCACCAGCCCGACCTTGTCGATCGGTAAGTGCCGGATCGCAGTTTCGCGTTTGTGATAGATCGACCAGGTCGCCCAGGCAGCGAATAGTCCGATCGGAATGTTGATGTAAAAAATCCAGGGCCAGGTGTAATTATCAGAAATCCATCCGCCCAGCAGCGGCCCCATGATCGGAGCCACCAGCGTGGTCATGCCCCAGAACGCGAGCGCCATGCCGCTCTTGGCAGGCGGATAACTCGATAACAGCAAGGCTTGCGACAGCGGAATCATCGGGCCGGCTACCGCGCCTTGCAGCACGCGGGCCGCGATCAGCAGTTCGATGCTCGGTGCCAAGCCGCACAGGATGGATGCGATGACGAACAGCAGAATCGAGGTCACGAACAGTTTGACCTGGCCGACGCGCATGGTCAGCCAACCGGTCAGCGGAACCGAAATCGCATTGGCGACCGCGAAGGACGTGATGACCCAGGTGCCCTGTTGCGGCGAGACACCGAGATCGCCGGAAATCGCAGGAATCGAGACATTGGCAATCGACGAATCGAGCACATTCATGAATACCGCCAGCGACAGGGCGATCGTGCCCACGACAAGCTGACTGCCTTGCAGTGGCGGTAACGCCGGTCGTGCGGGTGTGTTCGCGGTTGCCATCAGAAACGTCGGTTACAGAAGATCATGGCGGCGTTCAGCGCTTGGCAGGTGTAACGGCCGCGCTGTTTTCAGCAATGATGCGGCTGATCAGCAAATGGCCATCGCTGCCGGCCTTGTCGAAGGCAGCGGTCTGGTAGACCGGTGCGGAGCGCGTGCTGCCTGACGCGGTCAGCGAGGTGCCGGCATGGTCGGCAATATCCACCTCGACCTGCATCGAGACGCCGAGCCGTAGCGGTCGTTCTGCCAGTTCGGCAGGGTCCAGCGAAATGCGTACCGGCACGCGCTGGACCACCTTGATCCAGTTGCCGCTGGCATTTTGCGTCGGCAGCAGCGCGAACGCCGAGCCGGTACCGGCCGACAGGCCAAGCACCTTGCCGTGGTAATTCGCCTTCGCGCCATACACATCCGAATGCAAGGTCACCGGCTGGCCGATGCGCATCCGGTCGATCTGGACTTCCTTGAAGTTGGCATCTACCCACAAACTGTCGAGCGGTACGATGGACAGCAGCGGCGTGCCGGCGGCAACCCGCTGGCCGACTTGCACCGAACGCTTCGCAACATAGCCGGCGATCGGTGCCGGCAGCGTTGTGCGGGCGGTAGCCAGGTAAGCGGCCTGCACCTGGGCGGCGGCGCGCAGTACGGTCGGATGCTGCGCCACCGACGTCTGGTCGGTCAGCACGCGATTCGAGGCCAGCTGTTCGCGGGCTGCGACGGCGGCCGACTCGGCACTTTGCAGCGCGGTGCGGGCGTGGGCGAGTTCTTCTTTCGACACCGCACCGGAGCCGATCAGTTCCTGCCGCCGCGCCAGGTCATTACGCGCCCGTTCGAGCTCGCTGTTACGCGAGGTGATGTTGGCATTGAGCGCGCCATTATTGACGAACAGCGTGCGCACTTCGCGCACGGCCTGCGCCAGCTGCGCCGTGGCCTGATCCAGCGCGACATTCGCATCGGCCGGGTCGAGCAGCACCAGCGCCATGCCGGCCTGAACCCGCTGGGTATCGTCGGCATTGATCGCAATGACCGTCCCGCCGATCTGTGAGGTGACCTGCACCACGTTCCCCGCCACGTAGGCGTCATCGGTACGCTCGAAATGACTGGCAAAAATGAACCACCAGATACCGTAGGCAATCATCAGCAGGATCAGTACGCCGGTCATGACCAGTAACAGAAAGCGACGCTTGCCGCGCGGTGGTGCCGTGACGACCGGAACAGCAGCAGGTGGGTGGGTGACAGGTGAGTTCATGATGCCGCTTTGACGATGAGTGGAATTTCGGAAGACGGGACGACTGGCGCAACCAGTCCGCTGGCTGCGGCATCAAAGCCGCCACCGAGCGCCTTGATCAGGCTGATGCGCAAATCACTCAAGCGCAGGCTGACATCAAGCTCGGTGCGGCGCTGCTGCAGCAAGGCTGCTTCGGAGGCCAGCACCTGCAACTGATTCGCCGTACCGACGCGCTGTCGTTGCTCGGACAAGCGCAGTACATTGCCGGCCGCTTGCACCGCCAGGCGCTGGTGTTCTTGTTGCAAGGCTGCGCCGCGCAATGACTGGACCTGATCGGCGACGTCGTGCAAGGCATCGGTCAATGTCTGGTTATAGGTCGCGACCGCAGCGTCGTAACCGGCGATCTTGCCTTTGAGACGGGCGCGCAGCGCACCGCCCTCAAAGATCGGCAAGCGGATGGCAGGGCCGATGCCGGCGATGGCGCTGCCACTGCTGATCAGGTTGGGCAAGCCGAGGCTGGACAGGCCGGCAAACGCCGCCAGATTGATGTTCGGGTAGAAGTCGGTGCGTGCCGTATCGATCTCGCCCTGCAGCGCTTCGACATGCCAGCGTGCCGCGACGATGTCAGCACGACGACCGAGCAAGGCGAGCGGCAAGGCGTCCGGCAGTGGCCGTGCCGTCACCGGCATGATCTGTGGCAGGGCAATCGTCAGTCCGCGGTCCGGTCCTTGCCCCAGCAGCGCCGCCAACTGATTGCGACTCAGCGCCAGCGCTTCCTGCCATTGCGCTTGCTCGGTTCGTAGATTTTGCAGCTGGACCTGGCCGATCTGCTTGTCGCTCTGGTTGTCGAGACCGGCGGCGATGCGGCGCGCCGTCAGGTCATCGAGTTGCAGGCGTACGGCCTGTTGTCGCGCGATCAGGTCGAGTTGTTCAACCTGCCGATGCATCCCCAACCAGCTGCGCGCCACCGCGCTGGCCAGCATCAGGCGCGCGCTGTATTGCTCGGCTTCGATGGCCTTGCCCTGCGCCAGCACCGCGCGCAATTCGGCAGCATGACGACCCCAGAAATCCAGGTCGTACGACAAGCTCATTGCTAACTGGTTATCGGACCGGAGTGCGCCTGCCAGCGGTGGAGGAACGATGCCATTTTCAGTGTAGCGCTGGTAGGTGCTGGTAAAGCTGCCACCCACGGCCGGACCGGCAGCCGCACGCGTGGCGTCGGCGAGCGCTTGCGCCGCGGCGATCCGGGTCGCGCTGACTTGCAAAGTGGGATTAGTGGCCAACGCTTCATCGACCAGCGACTGCAAGGCAGGCCCGCCCAGGCTGGTTGGCCAATCCATCGCCGGCCACTGCCCGCCCTGCCCCGGCAAGGTGATGGCGCTGGCCAGTTCGGCAGGAGAACGCGACCGCGCGGTGCTGCGGATATCACCGGAACTGACACAGGCAGACAATCCTGCCGATAGCAGCGCGGCACTGAGCAGCGTTCTGGCGAGCACCGCCAGAGCAGAAAAATTACGGAAAAAAATGGTCATCATGGCAATTTTATTATTTGATCAGGCAAATTATTTTTCGAGGACTTGTCGGTGCCATGGTCTATCTGGACGACTCTGCTGCTTCGCCGTTAAGCAAGACGCGCCGCAACAGCGAGCGCAGGAAACCCATTTCTTCATCGCTCAATCCAGCGAAGTTGCGCTCGCGTGCCGCCAGGTAAATGGCCGGCAACTGGTCGGCCAGCACCCCCCCCTCGGCGGTGAGTTGCAGCAGGAGTCTTCGACGGTCGGTACCCGCTGGCAAGCGAACGACCAGGGAGTGTTTAACCAGCCTGTCAACCATGCGCGTCATTGCCGCCGCATCGATATACAACTCGCGCGCCAGTTGCGATGCCGTATCGAAACGTCCGGACCTGAGCATCAACAAGATGCCACCCTGTGCATGGGTAATCCCCAGCGAGCTCAAGGCCTCATCAAGGGATTTGGCGAGTTGCGCCCGCGTGCGGCCAAGCAGATAGCCGACGCTTTCTTCGACAATGTAGGGAGCAGGAGTGGAAGCTGTAGACACGTTAATTATTAGCAATTGATTGACTAGGCAAGAATATACGCGAGTTCTCCGTGCTCCGCATCCGATGACGATAAAACTCTGCGCCCCTTACGATGCGACGAACGACGGCCGTGAATTGCTCACCGGCCGGAAGTTTTCGGGAAATGCAAACGCATCACGCAATGCCCTGCAAGCCTGACATTGCTTGCTTATGAACCAGCAATACCGGCTTGCCCGAAAACCAACCCTCAAATTAATCAAACGACCTTGGTTAATGTGATTACACTGCACCTTTAATCATGCTATTTGGTTCACTTATGCCTGCTACCGAAGTATGTACGACACGTCATGCCGCCAAAATTCTGGGCATCTCCGTGACCTCGGTCCAGCAACTGGTTGAAACCGGGGCGCTGACCGCATGGAAGACAACTGGCGGACACAGGCGCATACCCCTCAACGCGGTGCATGCCTACAAACTCTCGCGCGCCACCAACGGTGACACCGCCGACGAACTGCCTGCGCAAACGGCAAAAACATCGATCCTGATCATTCAGGACGGGCAACAAAAACGTGATTTTTATGAAGACCAGATTGCATCCTGGAATCTCAATGCCAGCATGGCGTTTTGCAGCAATGGCTACCAGGCACTAATGGAAATTACGCGGAGCAAACCGGACATTTTGCTGGCCGACATGCCCATGGATAAGGCGGCGGGCCAGGAACTGATCAACACCATCCTGACTTATCCCGATTTATCCGACATGCACATGGCCGTCGTGTCGAACATAGAACAAGAGTCGCCGGCAAGTTGGGCAGGCCTGTCTGATGGCGTGGTGTTTTTCAGCAATCCGGTCAACCTCGATGAGTTACGCGGCTACTTGCGCGGATGCTGCGCAGGACAGGAGCGCGTGAGGCGCACTGCCGGCAGAGGATGACGGGGAATTATTGAAAGCCAGCTGAAGTTAGCCGGCTGCAGTTTCTGCAAGCGAGACGTCGAAGCGACTTTTCCAAGTCACATTGACTGCACAAACAAAAAAGGACTTGAGCAATAAGCCAAGTCCTCGATTGCAACTGTGATTCTGGTGGGCGGTGCGGGTTTCGAACCTGCGACCCCTGCCGTGTGAAGGCAGTGCTCTACCCCTGAGCTAACCGCCCGATGCGGCGCAGATTATCGCATGAATGCGATGCAAAACACCACACCACAACGCAATCAATTTTCAGCCACGCGCCAGAGCGAGGTACCACGGATTTCCTTGTCGAGCGCCGTCAATGCCAGCTCGTGTTCGCTCAGCTCCTCTGCGCTGGCCGGCAGCAAAACAATGTCCGCCAGCGGAACCAGTTCAAGATGCACCCCGGATTCGCCGGCTTGATCGCCGTCATCCAGTTCCATGCTGAGACTGTTCTGACCGCGTGTCATTGCCAGATACACCTCGGCCAGCAATTCGGCATCGAGTAACGCACCGTGCAATGTGCGATGCGCATTCGATACGCCATACCGGTCGCACAGCGAGTCCAGCGAGTTACGTTTTCCGGGGTGCATTTCCTTGGCCTGCACTAGCGTATCGATGACGCCGCTGACCTGTGTATTGAACAGCGGGATGTCGAGTCGCTTGAATTCGGCATCCAGAAAACCGACGTCGAACGGCGCGTTGTGAATGATGACCTCGGCACCGCTGATGTAGTCACGCAGCTCGGCAACGACTGCCGCGAACTTGGGTTTATCGCGCAGAAACTCGGTAGTCAGTCCGTGTACCGCCAGCGCGCCTTCTTCGGAATCGCGCTCCGGATTGAGGTAGCAGTGAAAGTTCTTGCCGGTCAGCCGGCGATTGATCATTTCAACGCAGCCGATTTCAATGACGCGGTCGCCGGAACGGGGATTAAGACCCGTGGTCTCGGTATCGAGAACGATTTGTCGCATGAGTGTGTTGTCCTGATAAATGAATGGCTTAGTGATGGCCGCTTAGCGGATCGAATCAACGCCGCGGTTGGCCAGCGTGTCAGCGCGCTCATTGCCGACGTGTCCGGAGTGGCCGCGCACCCAGCGCCATTGAATCTGATGCATCTGTTGGGCCAGATCCAGCGCTTGCCACAGGTCGACATTCTTGACCGGTTCGCGCGCGGCAGTTTTCCAGCCGCGTTTTTTCCAGCCGTGAATCCACTCGCTGATTCCCTTTTGCACGTACTGGCTATCGGTATGCACGATGACATCACAGGGGCGGCGTAGCGCCGTCAGCGCTTCAATGACGGCTTTCAATTCCATCCGGTTATTGGTGGTGTCGCGCTCGCCACCGAATAACTCTTTTTCGTTGGTCCCGGCCACCAGCCAGGCTCCCCAGCCACCTCGACCGGGATTTCCCTTGCAGGCCCCGTCGGTATAAATTTCAACTTTTTCCATGATTATTTTTTCTTGTGTGCTTTGTTAGTGGCGGGCACCGCGCGGGCAGAACTGGCTACTGGCCGCCGCCATGCCGGACCGATCAGATGCATACCCTTGACCCGCTTGATTGCATGCACGACATACACCGCGCCCAGGTAGGGCCACCAGCGCTGGCCGATTTTTTCCATGAACGCGAACCGCTCCAGCCATTTTTCGGTTCGGCACGGCGGCGCGTAACAGCCGAAATATCCCTGATCGACCTCCATGTTGAGCAGTTCGAGCCAGTCTTTCAGGCGCGGCATGCTGATAAATTCGCCATCGCGCGGCAGGAACGCCGACCCGCTCAATCGTCCTGCCATCTGCCGCGCGCCCCACAGGCTGGCTGAATTGAAACCGCAAATAATCAGCCTGCCTTCCGGCCGCAGCACCCGCTCGACTTCACGTAATACTTGATGGGGTTCGCGCGAAAACTCCAGCACGTGCGGCAAAACCACCAGATCCAGGCTCTGTGACGCAAAGGGCAATTCGGCCAGATCATGGGCAATCGCTACCGCGAGTCGGGTACCTGACGCCAGATCAACATGGGTATCGGCCAGCCACTTGTTGGGCATCCGGTTAGCGCTGAGCGCATTGATTTGCGGCAGGCCGATCTGCATCGCATTGAAGCCGAAAATGTCAGCGGTCAATGCATCGAGGCAGGATTGCTCCCAGGCCAGCACGTAAGCCCCTGCTGCGCTATCGAGCCAGGGGCCGAGCGCTATAATGCATTTTTCTGAAGGTAGGTGATCCATGGCGACGTTACAAGTGTTGACGATTCCCGCGTTCGATGACAATTACCTGTGGCTCGTCCATGACGGCGTCCATGCCGCCGTGGTTGACCCCGGCGATGCCGGGCCCATCCTCGCGGCACTGGCGCTCCATCAGTTGTCGCTAGCCGCTATTCTACTGACTCATCACCATGCTGACCATGTTGGCGGTGTGCCCGAACTGCTGCGACATGCCAGCGTGCCGGTCTATGGCCCCCGCCACGAAAAAATTCCCACCGTTAGCCATCTGCTGGAACAAGGCGATACCGTCGTCGTACCGGAATTGCAATGGCAACTTGGTGTGCTCGATGTTCCGGGTCATACAAGCGGCCATATTGCTTACTTCGCCGCGGTCGAGGAATGGCTATTTTGCGGCGACACATTGTTTGCCGGTGGCTGCGGACGCCTGTTCGAAGGGACTCCCGAACAGATGGATGCGTCGCTGCAAAAGCTCGCGGGCCTGCCGGGCCGGACCAGCGTCTTTTGCGCCCACGAATACACCATGGCCAATTTGCGCTTTGCGCAAGCAGTCGAACCGGGCAACGTCGCGTTGCAAGAGCGTATTGTGCGCGAGCAGGACAAGCGCGACCGCCACATCCCGACCGTTCCGTCGACGATCACGCTGGAGCGCGAGACCAACCCGTTTCTGAGATGGCGTGAAGCCGAAATCCGGCACAGCCTGCAAGAAGCCGGCAAGCTGGGGGACGACACCGGCATCGCCGGATTTGCCGCGCTACGTGCCTGGAAAAATAGCTATCGCTGATCCGGCGCAATCCGGTGGTGATTTTTTTGTCGTCACAGTGAATTTTTTAGGATGCCGGCGATCGACTCTGCAAGGGCTTGATCGACCATCGCTCAAGCATGGCCTGCGTGCCCGGGCGGCGGCTATTCTGTAACTATTCTTGACGGGTCGAATGGCGCTTACGTACACTCCGTGATCGATTTTACGATTCAGCTGCATCGAGTCCAGCAAAAATAAGGAACAGACCCATGCAGCAGAAGCTATTCCGCGCCCTCACCTTCTCCGCTTTCCTGCTGCTAGCCGCGCCCCACGCGAGCAAGGCCAACGACCTCAGTATTTCCCCGTCGATCACCGATTACACCTACGACCCGAGCGACCCCGTTACCCAGGTGCTGGCAATCGAAGAGCTCGATGTCTGGGGCCGCATCCGTAACGGCTTCGGTATTCCCGACCTCAATAATCCGCTGGTACTCAGCCAGACCAACTGGTACAGCGCCCGCCCCGAATACATCCAGCGCACCACGCTGCGGGCATCGCGCTATCTATTTCATGTCCTGCAGGAACTCGAAAAACGCGACATGCCAACCGAACTGGCGCTGCTGCCGTTCATCGAATCGGCTTTCAATCCGGAAGCCTATTCATCGGCCAAGGCATCCGGCATGTGGCAGTTCATTCCGTCGACCGGACTTGACTTCAACCTCAAGCAGAACCTGTTCAAGGATGAGCGGCGCGATGTCCTCGCCTCGACGGATGCCGCCCTGACCTATCTGCAAAAACTGCATGGCATGTTCGGTGACTGGCAGCTGGCACTGGCCGCCTACAACTGGGGCGAAGGATCGGTGCAACGGGCAATCAAGAAGAATCAAGCCAACGGCTTACCAACCGATTTCAATAGCCTGTCCGCACTGATGCCGGCCGAAACCCGCAACTATGTTCCCAAGCTCCAGGCCGTCAAGAACATCATCGCCACGCCGGAAGCGTTTGGCATCACGCTGCCGAAAGCAGACAACCAACCCTACTTTGTGACGATCGGCAAGACCCGTGACATCGACCTGAAAGTTGCCGCGCAACTGGCCGAAATCACCCTCGACGAATTCAAGAGTCTGAACCCTCAGTTCAACCGACCTGTTATTACCGGCAGCGCCAGCACCAAGATATTGCTGCCCCAGCAAAATGCCGAACGCTTCAAGATCAACCTGGCGCAATGGAATCGCCCATTGTCGTCATGGATGGCACACACGGTAACCAAGCGCGAGCGCATCGAAGCCATTGCCGCGCTGTTCAATACCGAGCCGCAGTTACTGCGCGAAGTCAATCACATCCCACCCAATATGCGCCTGAAGGCCGGCTCGACAATCCTGGTTCCCAAAACTGCCAAGGCTGCCGAAACCGACATCACCGCCGAAGTCGCCGATAACGCAGTGATGTCAATGGAGCCGGATGTGCCGGATTTCCGCCGCATCGCCGTGCGGGTTGGCAAGCGTGACAACCTTGCGTCGATTGCACAGCGCTACAACGTCACCGTGGCGCAAGTGAAGAACTGGAACGATTTGCAGCGCGACACCTTGCGCAGCGGCCAGACGCTGCATGTGCAAGTTCCTTATCGTGCAAGCGCCAAGACCGGACAGCGTACGGTGCGCGTCGCAGCGAACCGCCCCCATCACAAAGATGCCAGGTCAGACAAAAAATTACGCAACGGCCCGATACTCGCTTCAGCACGCTGAGCCGGGAGTACCGGTACGGGTGCGGACTTGCCCCAAGCACGGCAAGCCCCTACAATCTCGCACGATCTGACCGCAAGGGCTGCACCCGCCGCCTCATCCGTTCAACCCCAGCACTGGCGCTTGCCTTCTTCATCGAACGCAAGCGCTTGTAATTTGATCCCACCAGGAGTTCTGCATGGCTTTTTTGCAAGGCAAAAAAATCCTCATCACCGGCCTGCTATCGAATCGTTCGATCGCATATGGCATTGCAACCGCTTGCAAACGCGAAGGTGCCGAACTGGCATTCACGTATGTCGGAGAACGCTTCAAGGAACGCACGGTCGAGTTTGCCCGCGAGTTCGACAGCGAACTGATTTTTGATTGCGACGTCGGCAGCGATGAACAAATTACCGCCTTGTTCACTGACCTGGCCAAGTCCTGGGATCAACTCGACGGCCTGGTGCATGCGATCGGCTTTGCACCGCGCGAAGCAATCGCCGGCGACTTCCTCGACGGTCTGTCGCGCGAGGGTTTCAAGATCGCCCACGATATTTCGGCCTACAGTTTCCCGGCCATGGCCAAGGCCGCGTTGCCGATGCTGCGTCCGAACGCGGCCCTGCTGACGCTGACCTATCTCGGCGCAATGCGCTCGCTGCCGAACTACAACACGATGGGTCTGGCCAAAGCATCGCTCGAAGCCAGTGTGCGCTACATGGCGGAATCGCTCGGACCGAAAGGCGTTCGCGTCAATGGTATTTCAGCCGGTCCGATCAAGACACTGGCTGCCAGCGGTATCAAGGACTTCAGCAAGATCCTCAATTTCGTCAAGACGCATTCGCCGCTGCGGCGCAATGTCACCCAAGACGATGTCGGCAATGCAGCCGCCTTCCTGCTATCCGACCTGGCCGCCGGCATCACCGGTGAAATTACCTATGTCGACGGCGGCTTCTCGCATGTCGTCGGCGGTATCGCCGAATAAGACCACGCGCAACCGGCGTCAACGAACAGCCTCCTGTGCGGAGGCTGCTTTTGATCCCTCTGCGCGAGCCCCGCCGATTCGCCGCAGTGCAATAAATAGTTCGACACCGTAGCACTTTCCCCTGTACACTTCGCCTCGTTCATTGCCCAGCGCAGTGTTCACCGTAGCACCGCAAACCCTTCGCATTAACGATAAGCCCCCCGCCTCTTGGTGTTGATGTTCAAACACCGTCCCGGCGCAAAGCTTTATGTGCCGAAATTTCTCTGAGTTTACTAGCTGTTGTTACTTAGCTGTTTCGTTGGTTGGCGTTGCATTTTTATTGCGCTTTCGCATGCACTCGACCGAGTGCCGCGCAGCGCTGAGTTCACGAAAGATAAAAAATGACTTTTGAAGCCCTTGGCCTCCACACGTCCGTAATCAAAGCACTTACCGAATCCGGCTACCTCAAGCCAACCAGCGTGCAGGAGCAAGCCATTCCTGCCGCCATCGAAGGCCGTGACCTGCTGGTTTCATCGCAAACCGGCTCCGGCAAAACCGCCGCATTCATGCTGCCAGCCCTGCACAAATTTGCTACTGCCGCCGAACTGCAACTGGCCGACAGCAGCAAGACACCAAATCAAGAAAAACAATCCGCACTGGCCCGTGGCGAGCGTCCGCGCTTCAAGGCTGCCCAGCCTAAGATGCTGGTCCTGACCCCGACCCGCGAACTCGCTTTGCAAGTCACCACCGCCACCGACAAGTACGGTTCGCAGATGCGTCGCATCAAAGCTGTCTCGATTCTGGGCGGCATGCCTTACCCGAAGCAAATGCAATTGCTGGCCAAGAATCCAGAGATTCTGGTTGCCACCCCTGGTCGTTTGATCGACCACATGGAATCGGGCAAGATCGATTTCTCGCAACTCGAAATCCTGGTCCTCGACGAAGCTGACCGCATGCTGGACATGGGTTTCATCGACGATATCGAAAAGATCGTTGCTGCCACACCGGAATCCCGCCAGACCATGCTGTTCTCGGCAACGCTCGACGGCGTCGTCGGCAATATGGCCAAGCGCATCACCAAGAACCCGATGATCATCCAGATCGCCGGTTCGGCCACCAAGCATGAAAACATCAGCCAGCGCGTCCACTTTGTCGACGATCTGTCGCACAAGAATCGTCTGCTGGATCATCTGCTGCGCGACGAGACGATGGACCAGGCTGTTGTGTTCACCGCCACCAAGCGTGACGCTGACACCATCGCCGACCGTCTGAACATCGCCGGTTTCGCTGCTGCTGCCCTGCATGGCGACATGCATCAAGGCGCGCGCAACCGTACCCTCGACGGCATGCGTCGTGGTCAGGTTCGTGTTCTGGTTGCCACCGACGTCGCTGCCCGCGGTATCGATGTGCCAGCGATCACCCACGTATTCAACTACGATCTGCCGAAATTCCCTGAAGACTACGTCCACCGCATCGGTCGTACAGGTCGGGCCGGTCGTAACGGTATCGCCGTATCGCTGGTCAATCATGCCGAAGGCATCAATGTCAAACGCATTGAGCGCTTCACCAAGCAATTGATCCCGGTGGAAGTGATCGAAGGTTTCGAGCCTAAGAAGACCGCATCCGCACCACGTTCCGGCCAAAAGCCAGGCGGCTGGAAACCAGGCGATAACCGCAGTGCGGCCAAGCCAGGTCAGCGCACCTTCAGCAAGCCGTCGGCACCACGCAAAGATGGCAGCAGCTTCAGCAAGGGCCCGCGTACCGGCGACGCCGGCGGTGCTGCCCGTCGTCCCTACGGCGATCGTTAATCGATCACCGTACGAATTCCCGGGGTAACCCGGGAGGACATAAAAAAACCCGCGACAGCCCGGCTGACGCGGGTTTTTTATTGCCGCTCAGAGCGCGCAGGTACGAAAGCCGATGAACATGTCACTGCGCTCCGGCAAATAAAAATTCCGGTAATGCAGCGAACGCGATCGCGCCGGCGTCGCAAACGAGGCTCCCCGCACCGACTGGTGCGAGTCGAACCAGGGTGCGGAATATTCGCGGTATCCGTCAGCGGCAAAGCCTGCATACGGACCGAATGGCGAACAAGTCCACTCCCACAGATCGCCCCAATGAAAAGCCGGATGACCTGCACCGGCGGCGCCTTCCCACTCCGCTTCGGTGGGCAGTCGACGGCCGGCCCAGACGCAGTACGCTTGCGCTTCGTACAGGCTGACGTGCCGGACCGGCTCGCGCATCGGCAGCATCAGCACGTCACCAAAACGCCGGCAGCGCCACTGCTGCCCGTCCCGCACCCAGTCCTGCGGAGCCGAACGCTCCTGCTGCATCAGCCAGGCCTTGCCTGCAGCGGTCCAGAACTGCGCTTTCTGATATCCGCCATCGGCGACGAACTCGCTGAATTGCGCATAAGTCACTAGCGTCGCATCGATGCTGTAGGCGTCCAGCAGGTACGCATGCGCCCATTTTTCATTGTCGAATACGAAGCCCCGACCGGCCGCGCTGCCCAGTTGTATCGTCCCGCCCGGAAAGCGAATGGCGCGTTGCATCGCGCCGGATGTGAGGGGGAGCACCAGCGCATCTGACAGCGCAATACCGAGCGTATTGAGCGTCGACAGCAAGGCTTCGCCATGCATGTCTTCATGCGCCAGTACCAACCGGTACCGATACAGCGAGACATCGTCGGATAGAGCACGCGACAGCTTGTCGAGACTGCGGTCCAGCACTTCGCGACAGTACATCTTGAGCGCACCAGTGCCTGGCAATCCGAGCGTCCAGCGTGCGAGGTGGGGGATGGTATTCGAGTCGAACCAATCGTCTCCCTTGGTCAGCAACGAGGTCCGCAGCGCAGAATCAGGGGCGCTGGTTTGCGCATCCCGCAGCACGTACCATTCGGCAAACCAGGCCAGATGCCCGAGCTCCCATAACGGCGGATTGAGGATGGATAGCCTGGGGACATTGGCCGGATCATCCAGCCCGACCGACTGAAAACAGTCGAACAGGGCAAGGGTATAATTTCGCGCCTGGGACAAGGCCTCGGCCAGATCGCCGGGTGCCAGCAGACGAAAAGAAGCAACTTCAGCATTCATCGTTAATCATCAACTTCAAAAAAATCAGGTTCACTGGAAAGGTGTCTTGGCTAAACCACTCGTCCTCATTATCAGTCCCGCACTGGCAAATGCCAACAATGGCAACTGGCAAACTGCGGCGCGCTGGTCGCGCTTTTTGCGCGATGGGCATTCCGTCATTTGTACTGCGAGCGATGCCACAACGGCCTCCACGCTGCGACCCGATATCGTGATTGCGCTTCATGCGCGCCGCTCGGCCTCAGCCTTGAAACAGTTCGCAGACCACTGCCCGTCGATACTTGTACTGACCGGTACCGATCTTTACCGCGACATCCGGACTGATCCGGTGGCACGGCATTCGTTATCGATCGCCACGCGGCTGGTCCTCCTGCAGTCAGCCGGCATCGACGAACTACCTGCATCGATGCACGAAAAAACGCACGTTATCTATCAGTCGGCACGTACCCTAAAGGCAATCACGCGCCAGCGCTCCGCACTTAAGGTCATCATGATAGGCCACCTGCGCGCCGAGAAAGATCCGGCCACTTTCCTGCGCGCCTGCGTCCATCTGGCACACGATGATATCGACTTCCTCCATATCGGCGGCGCACTCGATGCAGAACTCAAGGCGCTGGCCGATACGACGGCAGAGCGGCAACCGCGCTACCGCTGGATCGGCAACCAACCGTATGCCACCACCCGCCAGCGCCTCAAGCACAGCGACCTGATGGTCATCAGCTCGGTCATGGAAGGCGGTGCCAACGTGATCATCGAAGCCATCACCAGCGGCGTGGCCGTCGTGGCCAGCGATATTCCAGGCAATCGTGGCATGCTCGGCGACGACTATGCCGGCTACTTTCCAGTAGGGGATGCGGGCGCGCTGGCGACGCTGATCCGGCGCAGCGCCAGCGAGCCACTTTTTCTCGCGCGCCTGCAAACGCAATGCGATCTGCGCCGTCCGCTGTTTGCTCCAGAACGCGAATGCGCAGCAGTGAGGCAGTTGGTAGATAATTGCGTGCACATTTAGGTCAGCCTGCAAGCCGACCCTCATTCCCGACACCCCAAGGATTTCCATGAACGCTCCCATCAACGCGCCAGCCAGCGCTCCCGTCAAACTCACCTCGTTTTCCCACGGTGGCGGTTGCGGCTGCAAAATTGCCCCCGGTGTACTGGCACAAATCCTGAAAAATTCGACCGGCTTTCCGGTACCAAAAGAACTGCTGGTCGGCATCGAAACCGCCGACGATGCGGCGGTCTACCAGCTCAATGACGAGCAGGCCCTGATCGCAACTACCGACTTTTTCATGCCCATCGTCGATGATCCGTTCGACTTCGGCCGCATCGCCGCGACCAACGCCATTTCGGATGTCTATGCGATGGGTGGTACGCCAATCATGGCGCTGGCGCTGGTTGGCATGCCGATCAACAAATTGCCGGTTGAGGTCATCGGTCAGATCATCAAGGGCGGAGAAACCATCTGCGCCGAAGCAGGCATACCGATTGCCGGTGGCCACACGATTGATTCGGTTGAACCTATCTATGGCCTGGTCGTGCTGGGCTTGATCCATCCATCCAAGGTCAAACGTAATGACGGTGCCAAAGTGGGCGACCGGCTCATCCTTGGTAAGCCGATTGGCGTCGGTATCCTGTCGGCTGCACTGAAGAAGGAAGTCCTTGATGCCGACGGTTACAAGGCAATGATAGCCAACGCGACCAAGCTCAACAAACCCGGCAAAGCCTTGTCAGAACTCGCTGGTGTCCACGCGCTCACCGATGTGACTGGCTTCGGCTTGCTTGGGCATACGCTGGAACTGGCCCGCGGTGCGAACCTGACCGCGCAACTGCGGATGGCAGACATACCGTTGCTGCCGAACGTGCAGGCACTGGCCGAGGCCGGTTGCGTGACCGGCGCATCGGGACGCAACTGGGATGGCTACGGCATGGATGTGGTGCTTGATGCATCAATCACGATGACGCAACAAATGCTGTTGACCGATCCGCAGACATCAGGCGGATTGCTGGTGTCCTGTGATGCCGATAGCGTCGATGCCGTTCTGGAGATATTCCGTGCGGGCGGTTTTGAACACGCCGCCGTCATCGGTGAGATTGTCAGCGGTCCGGGCAACGTCAACGTCTCGCAATAAACGCTCCCGGCACCGTGTCAGTGCAGCGTGTGCACTGACACGGTGCCAGCCCGTCTATTCGTCCTTGGCGCCGTCGATACCGAGCTCCTGTATCTTGCGCGTGATGGTATTGCGTCCGATACCAAGACGAATCGCGGCATCATTCTTGCGACCATGCGTGTGCTTGAGCGCTGTCTTGATCAACGCAGATTCGAACAGTCTGCCCAGCATGCCCATCACGTCCGGCTGACCGGCCGCCAGCATTCTGGCCGCTTCCGTTTCCAGCGAATCCACCCAGGTGTCAGGCTCGACCGCCCCGGTAACTGGCGCGCTGCTTGCCGGCGTCAGCGCCCCGCTCCCCTCAGGCATCGATAGCGGTGTCATCACGCCAGGGGGTGGCGTGGCAACTGCAGCAAAACTCCCGCCGTCGATCAAGTCGCGCGGCAAGTCCTTGACCTCGACGCTTTGGCCCGGTGCCATCACCGTAATCCAGTTGCACAGGTTTTCCAGCTGACGCACATTGCCCGGCAGATCAAGACCAGTCAGGAACTGCATCGCGCCATCGGTCATTCGCTTGGCATCACCGCCGAGCTGCTTGGCGCTCTGCGTCAGGAAATAACGGGTCAGGATAGGGATGTCTTCACGCCGTTCGCGCAGGCTCGGCAGCCGGAGGCGAATCACATTGAGGCGGTGGTATAAATCTTCGCGGAACAAGCCTTCCCGCACCCGCTGCTCGAGGTTCTGATGCGTTGCAGCGATCACGCGTACGTTGGCTTTCATCGGCTGGTGTCCGCCGACCCGATAGAAGTGACCATCGGATAGCACGCGCAACAAGCGGGTCTGCAGGTCGAATGGCATGTCGCCGATTTCATCGAGGAACAAGGTGCCGTTTTCGGCTTGCTCAAAGCGACCGCGCCGGCTGGCTTGGGCACCGGTGAACGCACCGCGCTCATGGCCGAACAATTCGGATTCGAGCAGGTCTTTC
The DNA here is from genome assembly GCF_034347385.1 of Actimicrobium sp. CCC2.4. Classification (NCBI taxonomy): domain Bacteria; kingdom Pseudomonadati; phylum Pseudomonadota; class Betaproteobacteria; order Burkholderiales; family Oxalobacteraceae; genus Actimicrobium; species Actimicrobium sp. CCC2.4. Next base: position 3,491,863 of record NZ_CP133777.1, read on the forward strand.
GGAATTGCGGCTGTATTGAGGGCGATGAACGGTTGCGCGGCGCGCGGGCTGTGCTTGTGCAATGCCCTTGCGACCAGCTCCTTGCCGGTGCCGGATTCACCGGTGATCAATACCGTCACGTTCGATTGTGACAAGCGCCCGATCGCACGGAACACATCCTGCATTGCTGGCGCCTGGCCGAGGATCTCGGGGGTTTCTGCCGGTGCCTGCTCGACACTGGCTTCGCGCAAGCTCTCGTCGAGCGCGCGGCGAATCAGCTCGACGGCTTTTTCAAGATCGAAGGGCTTGGCCAGATATTCGAAGGCCCCACCCTGGAAGGCTGCAACCGCCGAATCCAGATCGGAGAAGGCCGTGATGATGATGACCGGCAGGCCGGGGTACTTGGTCTTGACGGTCTGCAGTAATTCGAGGCCGGAGCCGCCCGGCATCCGTATGTCGGAAACCAGTACCTGCGGCGTGTCGTGTTGCAATGCGTCGTTCGCATCCCGTGCGTTGGAAAAACTTCTGGTCGCCAGATTTTCGCGTGCCAGTGCTTTTTCGAGTACCCAGCGTATCGATTCGTCGTCGTCAACAATCCAGATTGGTTTCATAGTCTCTTTGGTGTCCACGTCATGTAACAGCACTCGTGGTGCTTGCTACGATCCGCCCCCTGCTGATCAAGGTAGCGGTATCAATATCCTGAAATCCGTGCATCCCGGCTGACTCTCGCATTCGATCACACCCGAATGCTGCTGAATGAAAGTCTGGGCCAGTGTCAACCCCAATCCGCTGCCACCTTCTCTTCCTGAGACTAGCGGGAAGAAAATACGGTCACGAATCTCGGTCGGAATGCCGGGGCCATTGTCGAGGATATGCAAGTCTAGTGCCAGCCGATAACGTACCTTCGCCAGCGTCACTTGTCGCGCCACGCGCGTCTGTAAAGTGAGCACCGCATCGCCCAGACGGATCCGTTCGGAGAGTGCCTGGGCGGCGTTGTGGGCAATGTTCAGGACTACCTGGATCAGCTGCTCCTTGTCGCCCCGGAAGTCAGGTAAGGACAGATCATAGTCACGCCGGATTTCCAGGCCGCTTGGAAATTCGGCAACCATCAGGCTGCGGACACGTTCGCAGACTTCGTGGATATTGACGTCGCCGACGATGTGCGGGCGCCGGTGCGGCGCGAGCAAGCGGTCGACCAAGGTCTGCAACCGATCCGCCTCCTTGATGATGACCTGGGTGTATTCGCGCAGCTCTTTCAGGTGGCGCTCGGGCAGCTCGAGTTCTAGCAATTGCGCCGCACCGCGAATGCCACCCAGCGGGTTCTTGATTTCATGTGCCAGGTTGCGGATGAGCTCCTTGTTCGCTTGGCTCTGGTCGAGCAACCGTTCTTCGCGGTCGAGCTTGAGTTGCTGGACGTTTTCACGCATCTCGATGAGGACCGGCGAATCCGGATTATCCAGCGCTGTCACCACCACATGGACTTGCAAGGACTCGCGCCCGATCCGTTGCAGTGTCAGATCCTGGCGCTTTTCGGCGAACTCGTGCGCGACGGCTTGCCTGAACACAGTTTCCAGCTTGTCGCCATTGACGAACAGTCCGAATAGCAGATGCTGGTCCAGCAGACGGAACGAGCACTCCAGCATATTTTCAGCGGCGGCGTTGGCATAGGTAATACGGCCTTCGGCGTCGAGGATGACGACAGCCGACGCCAGCAGGTCGAGACCTGCAACGGAATTAACAGAGATTTTCACGATGATCCAGACAGGCAGGCCGCATCACGCGGCGCGGTTGATGCACGTTCCGGCGTCACTTGAGATTGCCGAGTTCGCGCTTGAGGGCTTCAATATTTTTTTCGGAACGGCCGATTTCTTCTTTCATGCCAGCCACGCGATCGAGGTACTTGGCATAGTTGCTTTCGTTACCCTGGCGTTCCGGCTCGCCACCGTTATAGGTTTTCTTGATCCCGGCGAGTTTTTCCTCTTCGGATTTCAATTCGTCGAGCAGTATCTGGCGGCGGTCGTTGTCACGCGCTTTCTGGATCTCGCTGTCTACCTTCGGAAAATCTCCCGACGCGCCCTTGGCTGATGTACTGCTCGCTGCCACTGGCGCACGCTTTGGCGTGGCAATGATGGTCATGCCGGGCAAATCGATTTTTTTGCAACCCTTGGTTGTGCCGGTGTTCTTGTACTCCTTGTTACCACGCTCATCGACACACAGGAATACTTCGTTCTGGGCATGGGCCTGATGCAGGCACAGAGAAAACAGGATGACGCCGCATACGGGGAGTTTCATAAATTTCATTCAGGGAACGGATCAGACGGACTGCCAGTTTAGGACAAGCGGCTGAGCATTACAAACGGTGATCCACCGCACACGCCGGCGTACAACACGGAGAGCGGATACAAAATAAAAAAGGGCGGGAAAAATCCCGCCCTTCTTTGCACTACACGTCAGCTTAGCGACGTCTTACAGCGAGTAGTACATGTCGAATTCGACCGGATGCGTCGTCATGCGGAAACGCGTGACTTCCTGCATTTTCAGTTCGATGTAGGCATCGATCATGCTGTCGCTGAATACACCACCACGGGTCAGGAATTCGCGGTCGCTGTTGAGGTACTCGAGCGCTTGCTCAAGTGACGAACAGACAGTCGGGATCAGCGCGTCTTCTTCCGGCGGCAAATGGTACAAGTCTTTCGAGGCTGCTTCGCCCGGATGAATCTTGTTTTGCACGCCATCCAGACCAGCCATCATCAGTGCCGAGAAGCACAGGTAAGGATTGGCCAGTGGATCCGGGAAACGGGTCTCGATGCGACGGCCTTTTGGATTCGGCACATGCGGGATGCGGATCGATGCCGAACGGTTACGAGCTGAGTAGGCCAGCTTGACCGGTGCTTCGTAGCCTGGCACCAGACGCTTGTACGAATTCGTACCCGGGTTGGTGATGGCGTTGAGTGCACGGGCATGCTTGATGATGCCGCCGATGTAGTACAGCGCGAACTCGGACAGACCGGCATAGCCGTCGCCGGCGAACAGGTTCTTGCCATCTTTCCAGATTGATTGATGGACGTGCATGCCTGAACCGTTGTCACCCACGATAGGCTTAGGCATGAAGGTCGCCGTCTTGCCGTAGGTGTGCGCCACATTCCAGACCACGTATTTCAGGTTCTGGGTCCAGTCGGCGCGCTCGACCAGGGTCGAGAAACGGGTACCGAGTTCATTCTGGCCGGCACCGGCAACTTCATGGTGATGCACTTCGACAGGAATACCCATGCCTTCAAGAATCAGCGACATTTCCGAACGCATGTCCTGCATGCTATCGACTGGCGGAACCGGGAAGTAACCACCCTTGACGGCTGGCCGATGGCCGGTGTTGCCGCCTTCGAATTTCTCGCCGGTGCTCCATGAGGCTTCTTCGGAATCGATCTTGACGAAGCAACCGTCCATGCCGATCTTCCAGCGTACGCTGTCGAAAATAAAGAATTCCGGCTCAGGACCAAAGTAGGCGGTGTCGCCCAGGCCGGAGGATTTCAGGTAGGCTTCAGCGCGCTTGGCAATCGAGCGCGGGTCACGGTCGTAACCCTTGCCATCGGATGGCTCGATGACATCGCACTGCATGAACATCGTGGTTTCTTCCATGAATGGATCGATGTTGGCGGTGTTTGGATCCGGCATCAGGATCATGTCGGAGGATTCGATGCCTTTCCAGCCGGCGATGGAGGAGCCATCGAATGCATGACCCGACTCAAATTTGTCCATGTCGAAATGGGAAACCGGAACCGTCACGTGCTGTTCTTTACCGCGGGTATCGGCGAAACGGAAATCAACGAATTTGACTTCGTTGTCTTTCGCCATTTTTAGTACTTCTGCTGCCGTCATTGCCATGCGAATCTCCTCTGATAGATCAATAAAATCCAAAATGTGCGAAATGGTCGTGAGCCGAATGATTGCATGTGAAAGTAGTCAACAGCAAGCTACGTACGTTCCAAAACTCAGCGTGAAATAATAGCAGATTCAATAGCAGATTCCATGCCAAGACCGGCGCGAATTATGGCACTCGAAATTATGCCGGAGTCAGGCAATATTGGCGCGCATCCTGCCTGTTCTTTAATTTTTCGCTGAATCGTACCGCCAACGACACTGCCACAATGGTGCCGAATCCTGTACGAATTCTTCATCTTGGTGCAGTCGCATTTTAATCGACCAAAAGCGCACCAACTTAAACAGAGAATGTGTTTACTCCCTTGCCACTTTTCATGATTGGATTTCAGCATGACATCGACTGAACACTTATTGGCCCGCGCCCGCGAATACGGCCAGGACCATGCTTTGCCCTATGCCGGATCCCTCACGCCGGTCGATACGTTTGCGTTACTGGCTGATAACCCCGACATCCGGCTAGTGGATGTCCGGACCAATGCCGAGCGTGACTGGGTCGGCAAAGTCAATATTGCGGAAGCTCAGCACCTCGCCGTGCAATGGAGCTTATATCCGGGCTCCGTTCCCAATTCGCATTTCATACAGGAACTATCCGCCCTGGCCAGCGCAGACACCATCGTCCTGTTCCTGTGCCGCTCTGGCGTCCGCTCGCGCCACGCAGCGAAGCTTGCCACCGAATCCGGCTATCGGCATTGCTTCGACATTCTGGAAGGTTTCGAAGGCGACCGCGATACCGACGGCCATCGCAAGACGGTAGCCGGATGGTGCAAGGCAGGGTTGCCGTGGATAGGGGCTTAACCCTCCGCGACCTGCTGCAAACCGAGAATGCGCTTGCGCACAAAATTGATGTGACTGCGCAATCCGTAGAGCTCCTCGGCAAACGACAAAGGAATAGAGATCTGGTTAACCTTTTCCTCAATCTGGTTGAGTCGGGCAAGCTGGTGGGCATAGACATCCCGGCGTTGGGGCGGTAACACGCCCTCAATAGCCTGTTCGACTGCCCGCAACTGGCCGTACCAGCGATAGACCCGTGAACGCACCTTCCACACATACAGCGGCGGCACGATGCGTGACAACGGAATGAATAGTGCTCCGACAGCAACGACGACGACCCACATGCGTTCCATGAAACTCGACAACCAGAACGGAAAATAGTGCTGCAGAAATGACGGGCCGGTCTGATAGAACTTCGCTGCCGCAGCCGCTACCGGAACCTCGGTAAAGTTAGCCGTCGGGAACTCATTACGTTTGTGGAACCAACCTGCGCCACCGTGGATGTTTGTCGCAGACTGGACGAACAGGTCGACCAGCGCCGGATGCATCGACGCCCGCGCAACCAGCGTGGCGGTTGGTGCAATGAGCTGATAGTCGCGTGCCGGCAAATCCCGCCCGAGGTCTACGATACCGCGCGGTAGCACGACATGCGACAGAAAAGGGAATCGTCGTGTGTAAGCTTCGGCTTGCGTGAAATCAAATAATTTGATTCCTGGCGTTTGCAGCAGCATCTGGATCAGCAATTCATCCGGCGCCGAACTGAACACCATGCCGTCGATCGTTCCGGCCAACAAGGCGACTGTTGCGGGGGTATTTTCGAGCGTCCCCAATGTCAGTTCAACCGGTTCAATACCGTTCACCGACAACAGTCTCCTGAACAATAGCGGCACGCCCGTGCCTTCCGGCCCGACATTGATCTGCAGTCCCTTGAGCTGATTCAGTTGAGTGATGTCATGGCTATCGCGATAAAACAGCCACACCGGTTCGGAAAATAAACTCCCCAGAGAAATGAGTCCCTGCCGCTCCGCGGCGTCCTGTTCGGTAGAACCGCTTTGAACAAATCCGATATCAATTCCCGAGTCCGGATCCATCAGCCGTTGCAGATTTTCCTGCGACCCTAGCGACGGTGCGAGCGTGACCTTAATATTGCGTTGCGCCAACTCGGCAGCGTATTTTTTTCCGATCAGTTCGTAAGCACTGTTTTCCTGCCCGGTTGACATCGTGACACGTGACGGCGGTGACGGATCTGCCAGCCAATAGACGAGCAAACCCACCACGGCGATGGCGAGCAGGGTCGGTGCTGCGGTAGCGAACAAGTCGCGCAGCGAAAATCGGGTGAAATCAAAAATTTTTGGCATGCCATGGCGCACTTCGGACGAGTCGAGACACCATGCCGACAATCCGGCTAGCGTGCAAGTGGAAAAATAGCACGCCCGGAGGAATCAATAAGTAGCCGTTCTTTCGCCGGGCATTGTGGGTGCCAGCGGTACCAGCGGCGGCGCTACGCGGCGCGACGTGTATTTGTTACCGTCATCGGCAAGGAACCGTGCACCCAGAGCGAATAAGTCCTCTCTGGTTAGCACCTCGCCGATCAGGGACATCAGCGATTCTTCCTCTTTCACTAGACGTGCGAGCATGGCATCGCAATACTGCTCTGCGACCGCACAGAATGTCGGATGGTCTCCGGTAACTTCGCTCACTTGCACGTGTTGCTGTAACGACGCCAGGCTCCTTCGCGCCGCACTGCTGAGGATCTCCAGTTTATCCACCAGCAAATCGGCCTCGTTAGTCGTACAGCACACGGCAGGGATCACATATCGCTCGATTTTGCGAGCATGAAAATATCTGTCAAATTGTTGCAACTGACTGAGTATCGACGCTAGTCCCAACGCATCAACGCATTCTTCTTGCCGACGGGTTGACTGCACATGACCGCGAAGCCTCGCAAGGATGCTGCACACATTTTTTTGCTCTGACCGGATGGCGAGCAACGAATAAGTGGCAGTAAGCATGACGGCTCCTGAAGCCTGCCATCCGTTTCACGGTGGCATCGGGTTTGAACGGGGTAATTCTCACCAGCGACAGACTTAATCCTACTCAACCGTCTCATCGCGTACGCCAAAGTATAGGGAAATACGCGACAGACTGGTTGATTTAAATCAGATTATTGGGTTAATACAAAAAGCTTAATTATTTTTAGTGTTATGAAAACTGTGTCATTCAAGTTTGACAGCATGTTCACGCGTCGCATGAAACGTCAGCAAGGGCCAGCGTTCCTGGGTATGCCGGAGGTTGACGCCGGAGGTGGCTAGATACGCCATATTGCCGGCGGCATCAAAGGCAACATTGTGCCCGGCAGCTGACTTCTCAAAATCGGCAATCGCCCGCTTGTCTTCGCCGGTAACCCAGCGCGCGCTGCTGATGCTGGTGCCTTCGAATACCGCATCGACGCCATACTCATTGAGCAAGCGACTGGCCACGACCTCAAACTGAAGTACCCCTACCGCGCCCAGAATCAGGTCGCCGCTGTGCACCGGCTTGAATACCTGCACGGCACCTTCTTCACCAAGCTGTTGCAAGCCCTTGTGCAATTGCTTGATCTTCAGGGGATTGCGGATACGGACCGAGCGGAAAAAGTCCGGGGCAAAATACGGAATGCCAGTGAACTGCAACAGCTCGCCTTCCGAAAAACTATCGCCGATCTGCATGTTGCCGTGATTCGGCAAACCGATGATGTCCCCGGCATACGCTTCTTCGACTTGTTCGCGGCTCGCTGCCATGAAGGTCACCACGTTCGAGACCTTGATTTCGCGGTTCAGCCTCAGGTGCTTGATCTTCATGCCGCGTTCGAAACGTCCGGAACAAACCCGCAGGAAAGCAATCCGGTCGCGGTGCGCCGGATCCATATTGGCCTGAATCTTGAAGACAAAACCTGAAAAAGGCGTTTCGCCCGGCTCGACCGAGCGCACACTCGCATCCCTCGGACGCGGTGCCGGGGCCCAGTCAAGCAAGGCATTGAGAATTTCCCGCACGCCAAAGTTATTAATCGCGGAACCAAAGAAAACCGGGGTCTGTGTCCCCGCCAGAAATGCGGCAAGGTCAAACGGATGAGACGCACCGTGCACCAGTTCGACTTCCATCTTCAGTTGTTCAATCTCGCGCGGGAACATCTCTGCGAGACGGGGGTTGTCGATGCCCTTGATGACTTCGAACTCCTGATCGGCGCGGGCGTCACCCGGCGCGAACAGCAAAATCTCATCGCGTAGTAAGTGATACACGCCACGAAACGCCTTGCCCATGCCAATCGGCCAGGTCACCGGAGCACACTGGATATCCAGCACTGACTCCAGTTCGTCGAGCAGTTCCAGTGGATCGCGTGTCTCGCGGTCCATCTTGTTCATGAACGTGATGATGGGCGTGCTGCGCATGCGGCAGACGTTGAGCAGTTTGATCGTTTGCGTTTCGACGCCTTTGGCGGCATCGATCACCATAAGTGCCGAGTCGACCGCGGTCAGCACCCGATAGGTATCTTCCGAAAAATCCTGGTGACCTGGCGTATCAAGCAGATTGACGACGTGGTCGCGATATTCGAACTGCATGACCGAACTGGCGACTGAAATGCCGCGCTGCTTTTCGATTTCCATCCAGTCCGACGTTGCATGGCGACCGCTCTTGCGTGCCTTCACGGTACCAGCCAGCTGGATCGCTCCTGAAAACAGCAACAGCTTTTCGGTCAGCGTGGTCTTGCCGGCATCGGGATGGGAAATAATGCCGAAAGTACGCCGGCGTCCGCCTTCACGGCGGATCAGTTCGGCAGACACATTGCGCGGTTGTGCAGGAGACGGTCCGGCCGTGGCATCTGCATCGGTGTGGGGTAAATCGTGATTGCTTGCCATGGGGCGTTCCTGCGGAAAAGGGGCAGAGTCTACCGGCTCTGGACCGCGAAGTCGATTCCGCCGATCAAAACAAGCATGCGTAGAAACTGAAAGAACAAAAACCCGTGCCTCTTGCGGTGCACGGGTTTTACGTGAAACTGATTTTTAAACTTAATTGCGAGGGGTTAGTGATACGCGAAGCCGGAGCCGCTCCCCTGGATCATAAGGCATCATGCTAGTGTAAGTGCGACCGTTGTACTCGTAGGTCACTGCATAGCCATTGTTACGCGACTGCCAGTTATCGACGGTACGGCATTGACGAACAACTTGCTCGGACGGTTGCTGATTATTGTTTTCGACCCGGTCACCGACAATGGCACCGGCAATCGCGCCAGCCGCTGTTGCTACCGTTCGGCCGCTGCCGCCACCAACCTGATTACCCAGTAATCCACCCGCTAATCCGCCAATGATGGAACCACCATAATTACGATCCTGGCGTTGCGCCTGAACATATTCGTTACGGCACTCCTGTTGTGGCTGATTGAACTGCTCGACCTGCGGTACAACCCTGACGACACGGGCCGTATCCTCGAAGTCAGCTGCCTGTGCGATGCCCGAAAACGCGGTGGCCAGAAGAAGGGCAACTGCGGTCTTGTATGATTTTTTCATGATTCCCCCGTTGTTTTACCTAGTGTAGTTTGGCCACACAAAGTCAGTGTTGCCATCACGGCGAATATTGTAATCACTTGTGTCGGGAAGCGTCCTTACCGGCGCTTTTTTGCGACTCCCGGCTACGCCTTGACCCCTTTCAGCTCGTGCTCGACGCTATTGGAGCTATCGCCGAGCTTACTAGCCCAGGCTTTTTCAAAATATCCTTTTTCGGCATCAGTCGGCTGCGATAACCAGATTACGAGCAATGTTCCCTTGTGGTCGTGAATCTGCCAGATTTTTGTAATGAATCCAGGATTTTGAAGATAGTCGGCAAGCCCGACTACATAGCCATACACTCGATTGAGTCGTTCGATGCGATCAGGCTCGGTACTCGCGCTCGTTGCGGTGATGGTGGGGTGATCCAAAAACATGCGTGCTCTCCTGATAAAGGCGACTGCGAAAACAGTCTGGCGGGCCTGGCAGAAAGTATAAGCGGATCGTCATCTACCTGGCTATGTGCATCAATCACGGCATCCTGGTACCTGATTGGACAACCCAGTCGGCACGCGTGAAAGGACGGTCATGTCCAGAGAGCTTCAAGGCAATATCCGTCATTAATTCCTGTGTCGGCGCAGGCTCGGCGGAAGAGACCCAGAACAATCCCGCCAGCGAAAGCGCAACCAGCCAGCCATTGAGCACGGGTAAGACACTCGTCGCGGTGATGCGCATGAAGAACAAGCTGGTCGCGGTACCGAGCAAAGCCCCGCTGACTGCTTCGGAAACCGAGTGCGCATCGACCATGACACGCGAGACGGAAATAAGCAGAGCAATGGCAAGCCCGACAGCGAAGCCGGCCAGTCGAACCCGTTGGCGGCCTCCGTTGAACGCAAGGAAGCCGATGACCGGCAGTACTGCAGTTGCCCGCATCGCATGACCACTGATACCGGTGAAGTCAATGGCAGTAATACCGACACCCCAACCGATAAAAGCGATTTTGGTCGCCACCACGAGCGTCATCCCGGCTCCGAACAGGACGATCCACCATAGCGCCATGCGCCAGGCGCGCCCGGATAGTAGCCAGAGAACAATGGCGGCAGCGGCAGGAATTGTCACCACTGAATCACCGAAGCTGGTTAGACGCAACCATGCAGTCATCGGAATTAAATAGGGCAAATTATTTCTTTCTGGAAAATTAATTGCGAGATTATCCTACGCGAAAGCTGGATGTCGCCACACCGGAAATGCACAAGGGTCCGGTGCATGAATGCACCGGACCCTTGTTGAGCAACGCTGCCGAACCAGTCTTCTGACGCGCTTCCAGCTGATTGGCTCAGCTAATCAGTGACGGTCGCCGTCCCGGCCACGCCAGTCGTCGCCGTGACGCCAGTGACGCTCATGGCGTTCTTCACGCCACTCGCGCCTGCCCTGCCACTCGTTTCCGCGATACGACGGCTGAACATAAATCGTGGCGGGAGCCACATAGACCGGCTGCGGCTGTTGGTAGTAGCTAGGCTGTGTCTGGTAATACGTCGGCTGCGCCTGGTAGTACGTTGGCTGCGGCTGATAATACGTTGGCTGAGGCTGATAGTAAGTCGGGGCTGGCTGGTAATACGTTGCGCGGCCCTGGTAGGAATTGTTGTTGGCACTGGCACCGACTGCAGCGCCAAGCACGCCGCCAACGATCGCCCCATTGCGGCCCCCTACCGAGCTGCCGATGGCGGCACCAAAAACGGCACCTACTGCCGTATCGACACCGCGATCACCGGCTTGTGCCGTCGTGCTCACAGCGGCAAATGTCATCAACAGGACGGAAAGATATTTTCGAATCAACATAAGGACCTCCTCGAGTCCCGCGTGACGGCCAGATATGGCGACAATGACACCGGGGATTGGTTATCAATATAGCGACCGATCCTGAAAATACAGATCGGAGACACAGACTATTACAACTGCAAAAGCCGGAGCTGCGGTCGTTCCCGGGCGGCTGCGAATCTTCTTCGGCATCATCGCACGGCAAGCTGGAAACACCCGTTGCAGTGAACGCAAAGTACAACATTCCCGTGAACTTTGCTTTGCAGTTGCTTCTAAGCTGCACGTGCAAGTAGACTTCGCGCCTAGCCTTTTGCCCCCATCCTGCCAGGAAAACCACCATGATATTGTTGACCGTACCGTTTGCCGAAAAAGATCAGGCCAAAGCGCTGGGTGCACGCTGGAATGCCGCACAAAAAAAATGGTACATCCCCGACGGTGCCAACAGTGCACTGTTCGATAAATGGCATCCGCAAGCGACGGCCGGCAGCGCTCCCGGCAGCAGCGCGCCGAAAGGACCTTCGATGATGGAAGTCGGATTAACGATTACCGGGGACAACTACCTGCCACTGGACCACGACTGTATCCCCTGGGAACCCTGCACAGACTGCGACGACATTGTCGCCAGACACCGCGCCGGTCAGCGCAGCAAATAGCAATCCACTGCCGCACTACAAAAATCAGCAAAAAAAAACGCCCATCGACGATGGGCGCTCTTCTGCGGAAACCACGAATTACTGGTTGACGATTACTTGTTGACGGCGTCTTTGAACGCTTTGCCAGCAGAAAACTTGACCGTTTTCGCTGCAGCAATTTTGATCTCTTCGCCAGTACGCGGGTTGCGGCCTGTACGCTCTGCGCGGCTACCGGAAGCAAAAGCGCCAAAACCGATCAGCTGTACCGAATCACCATTGACCACGGCCTGGATCACATTCGACAGGATGGATTCGAGTGCGCGTTGGGCAACAGTTTTAGGAAGATCGCAATCAGCTGCGATGGCATCGATCAGTTCAGTTTTATTCATGAGGACTCCAAGGAAAGATGAGCGCGGATTTTAGCATCAGCGCTTGGTGAAAAGGTGCGGTTTTCTGCATGGCAGTCGTGTTGCAGTGCGGCGCACGGCAAACAGGACGATGTCGCCGCCATGCATGAACCAGGTTAGCAAGTCGCTGGTAATCGACCAGCGCTGGCACGCGAAGTTGCATCAATCATCGCGGCCGGCCAATATTTGCCCGCCACCATAACTGGTTTGCGCGGTGATGATACCCCCAAGCCGCATCCGGATTGCACAATACTTGAACTCCGGGATTTTGCCGAACGGGTCGAGCGCCGAATTAGTGAGCTTGTTGATCGCCGCTTCGTAATAGCAGAACGGCACGAAGATCGCACCGCGCGGCGAACTGTCATCGGCACGCGCGTACAGCGTGACCTGTCCGCGCCGCGATTCCAGCGTGATCACGTCGCCCGGTTGCCCTCCCAGTGCAGCCAGATCAAGCGGATGGATCTGCGCCACCGGATCGGGTTCCAGCGCATCGAGTACGGCCGTACGGCGCGTCATGCTGCCGGTATGCCAGTGCTCCAGCTGACGGCCGGTAATGAGCACGTACGGGTACTCGGCATCGGGCCGTTCGTTGGCTGGAATGATGTCCGCTGGAACAAACCGCGCCTTGCCGCTATCGGTCGGAAAGTGCTCGGTGAAGACCACAGCCTGACCGGGATCACCTTCGTTTTCGCATGGATAGGTGATGGCTTGCTCGCGCTCCAGCCGCTCCCAGCGCATGCCGCCTATGCTCGGCATACAACTGCGCATTTCCTCGAACACATCGGCCACGCTGTCGTACTGCCAGTCCAACCCCATCCGCGCGGCGATCTGCTCGATGATCCACAAATCCTGACGCGCCTGACCCGGTGCATCGAGCGCCTGACGACCCATCTGCACCAAGCGGTCGGTATTGGTGAAGCTGCCGGTTTTTTCTGCGAAGGCGGTCGCCGGCAAAATCACATCGGCCAGATACGCGGTCTCGGTCAGGAAAATATCCTGCACCACCAGATGCTCCAGTGCCGCCAGCGCTTCGCGCGCATGGTTCGCATCCGGATCCGACATCGCCGGATTTTCACCCATGATGTACATGCCGCGCACGCTGCCTGCCTTGATCGCATTCATCACCTCGACCACGGTCAAGCCCGGCTGCGCATCGAGCGGCATGCCCCACAGCTTTTCGAACTTGGCGATGGCGGCAGGATTGTCCACGCGCTGGTAATCCGGATACATCATCGGGATCAATCCCGCATCCGATGCCCCCTGCACATTGTTCTGTCCGCGCAGCGGATGCAGGCCGGTACCGGGCCGGCCGATCTGGCCGGTCATCAGTGCCAGCGCGATCAGGCAGCGCGCATTGTCGGTGCCGTGCACATGCTGCGAGATCCCCATGCCCCACAAAATCATCGAGCCTTTCGAGCTCGCATACAGGCGCGCAATGTAGCGGATGGTCTCTGCTTCGACACCACAAATCGGTGCCATCAGCTCGGGGCTGTAACCCTCGACATTGGCCTTCAATTCCTCGTAGCCTATCGTCCGGCCGGCAATGAAGTCCTGGTCAACCAGCCCGTCGTGAATGATCACGTACATCATTGCATTGAGCAACGCGACATCGGTATCGGGCTTGAACTGGACGAAGCGATGCGCCAGGCGCGACAGGTCCGAGCGACGCGGATCCATCACGATCAGCCGCGTGCCGTTGCGCACCGCGTTCTTGATCCAGGTTGCGGCAACCGGATGATTCACGGTCGGATTGGCACCGATGACAATGACGACATCGGCCTTGGTGACGTCCATCACCGGATTCGACACGGCGCCTGATCCTATGCCTTCGAGCAAAGCCACCACCGACGACGCATGGCACAAGCGCGTGCAATGGTCGACATTGTTCGAACCGAAGCCGGTCCGTATCAGCTTCTGGAACAGATACGCTTCTTCGTTGCTGCACTTGGCCGAGCCGAAACCGGCCAGCGCTTTCTTGCCATGCGTGTCGCGGATCGCGACAAACTTGCTGGCGACCAGATCCAGCGCCTCATCCCAGCTGGCCTCGCGGAACACGTCGAAAACCCGGTCCGGATCCATCGAAAAATCGCCGCGCTTGGGCGCATCGGCACGACGAATCAGCGGCACCGTCAGGCGCTGCGGATGCTGGGCGTAATCAAAACCGTAGCGTCCCTTGACGCACAACCGCTTGTGATTGGCCGGACCATCACGACCCTCGACATGCAGGATCTTGTTGTCCTTGACGTGATAAGTCAGCTGACAGCCGACGCCGCAATACGGACACACCGAATCGACCTGCTTGTCCGGCACCGCCAGCGCGGCATCGCGCGCCGGCATCAGCGCGCCGGTCGGGCAAGCCTGCACGCATTCGCCGCAAGCCACGCAGGTCGAGTTTCCCATCGGGTCGCCCATGTCGAACACGATCTCGGCATGACTGCCACGGAACGCCAGTCCGATCACGTCATTGACCTGCTCGTCACGACAAGCCCGCACGCAGCGCGTGCACTGGATGCAGGCATCCAGATTGACCGTCATGGCCGGATGCGAATGGTCAGGCCGGACCGCTTCGCGCGGCGCAAAGCGGGGCTTGCCGACGGCCAGCTTGAGTGCCCACTGATCGACTTCGTTGTGGCGCGTGTAAGCCGTCTCGGGCATATCGGATTGCAGCATTTCGAGCACCATCTGCTGCGCTTTGAGCGCGCGTGCGCTATCGGTGGTGACCACCATGCCGGCTTTCGGCGCGCGGCAGCACGACGGTGCCAGCACCCGCTCGCCGTCGATCTCGACCATGCAGGCGCGGCAGTTGCCGACCGCATCGAGGCCCGGCTTGTAGCATAGGCGCGGCACCTCGATGCCCTCGCGGTCGGCCACTTCGATCAGGGTTTCATTACTGCGCGCACTGACTGCGCGACCGTTGATCGTGAACTCGACCATGGCGACATCGATGGCCGATAAATCCTGGCGGGTAATCGCATTCATGTTGCTGCTCCACGGCTCAGTTCGTGCGGAAAATACCGCACCACACAATCGATAGGATTCGGCGCGGCTTGCCCCAGCCCGCAAATCGAGGCATCGCGCATCACCGTCGACAAGTCCGCCAGCAAGGCGATATCCCACTGCGGCTGCTCGATCAGCGCCAATGCCTTGGCCGTACCGACCCGGCATGGCGTGCACTGGCCGCACGATTCTTCCTTGAAAAAACGCATCAGGTTACGCGCCGCATTGACCGCCGTATCGTGCTGTGACAGCACCACGATGGCAGCCGATCCAATGAAGCAGCCATGCTCCTGCAAGGTATCGAAATCCAGCGGAATCGCATTCATCGACGCCGGCAAAATCCCGCCCGAGGCACCGCCCGGCAGATACGCATACAGCTGATGACCCTCCTGCATGCCACCGCAATACTCGTCGATCAGTTCCTGGATCGTGATCCCGGCCGGGGCCAGATGCACGCCCGGCAAGCGGATCCGGCCCGATACCGAAAACGAACGCAATCCCTTGCGGCCATGGCGACCATGACTGGCGAACCACTCGCCCCCCTCTTCGAGGATGCGCCGCACCCAGTACAGCGTCTCGAAATTGTGCGCGAGCGTGGGCCGTCCGAACAAGCCCACCTGCGCCACATACGGCGGGCGCAAACGCGGCAGGCCGCGCTTGCCTTCGATCGATTCGATCATCGCGGATTCTTCGCCGCAAATGTAGGCACCGGCACCGCGCCGCAAATGGATCGCCGGCATGTTGTCCATCGGTGGATCAGCGCGCAGTTGCGCCAGCTCGGTTTCCAGCAGCGCGCGGCAGGCATGGTATTCGTCGCGCAAATAAATGTAGATGTCGTCGATACCGACCGCCCAGGCCGCGATCAGCATGCCTTCCAGGAAGCGATGCGGATCGCGTTCCAGATACGTGCGGTCCTTGAAGGTGCCCGGTTCGCCTTCATCGATATTGATCGCCATCAGGCGTGGTCCGGCTTCAGCACCGACGATGCGCCATTTGCGGCCAGCCGGAAAACCGGCGCCGCCGAGACCGCGCAAGCCCGAATCCTCCATTGTCTTGAGGACCGATTCCAGCGCGCGCGTACCGCTGACGCACTCCGCCAGCAAACCGTATCCGCCATAAGTGCGATAAGCCGCGAGGTCGATGTACGGTGCCGGCACGTGCACGACGGTGCCGGCCTGCACCGCCGCCACCACTTGATCGACATCGGCATGCACCAGCGGCAACTGACCCACCACCACCACCGGTGCCTGCTCGCAACGCCCGACACAGGGCGCCGGAATTACCCGGATCGTCGTACCCAGCAAGGCCGGCAAACGATCGAGCAAATCACGCGCGCCGGCCATCTCGCAGGACAAGCCATCGCACACCCGCACCGTCATCGATGGCGCGGCCGCGACCTCACCATCGCTGTCTTCGCGCACCACATCAAAGTGATGATAGAAGGTCGCGACTTCGTAGACGGCGGCTTGCGACAGGCGCATCTCTTGCGCCAGCGCCGCCAGATGCGGCGTGCCGAGCTGGCCGTAGCGATCATTAATCGCATGCAAATACTCGATCAACAAATCCGCCTGGCGCGAGGCATTTCCCAGCAGGGCTTGCACCTCGGCCAGTGCGTGTGGCTGGACGCGACGCCCTTTCGGAGCTTCGCGTTTGCGTTGGCGGGTGGCGGCAACGGCGATCGGAATAACGGAGTGTTTCACTACAACCTCGATATGAAGACGATGTGACTACTTGAAAAGAATGGCGGCTTTCTGCAGCGTGATGCCGACCCCGATCGCCAGCGGAATCCCGACCGCAGCCCAGGCCAGCGCGACCATCACCGGACTGCTGGCGACGTCGCTGGCCGTGCTGCCGCCGACACTGGTCGCGACCGCACGGTCATGCGCCAACCGGCGCTCTTCGGCCAGTTCGGCATCGGTCATGAAATCCTTGTCGGCCACCGGCCGTACCAGCATGTTGCAGATAAATCCCAGCACCAGCATGCCCGACAGGATGTACATCGTGATGTCGTAAGCCTGGGCTTTCGGCACGCCATTGGCGATCTGGTATTCGCGGATATAGTTCACCAGCACCGGCCCGAGCACGCCGGCCGTGGCCCACGCTGTCAGCAAGCGGCCATGAATCGCACCGACCATTTGCGTGCCGAACATGTCGGCCAGATAAGCAGGAATCGTCGCAAAGCCGCCGCCGTACATCGACAGGATCAGGCAAAACGCCAGCACGAACACGCCCAGCAAACCGGCGTGAGCCGCCGACGGAATCGACGCATACAGCACAAAGCCGAGCGCAAAAAAGACGAAGTAGGTCGACTTGCGACCGATGTAATCCGACAGCGACGCCCACACGAACCGGCCACCGATATTGAACAGTGACAGCAGTCCGGTGAAGCCCGCCGCGATCGCGGCGATTTGGCCTTTCTGTGCGCCGGACAAGTCATTGAAGGGCAGGTCGACGCCAATCAGGCGTCCGCCGAACACTTCCTGCAGCAGCGGCGACGCCATCCCCAGAATGCCGATGCCGGCTGATACATTGAGCGTCAGCACCGCCCACAACAGCCAGAAAGTGCGGGTTTTGCTGGCCACCGACAAGTGCACGTGGCGGCTGGTGATCATCACATTGCTGGTCTTGGCAACGGCGGCACTCCAGCCGGCCGGCTTCCAGCCCGACGGCGGCACGCGATACCCGAAAGCGCCGCACAGCATGAACACCAGGTAGATCGCCGCCAGCGTCAGGAAGGTTTCCCAGACACCGACCGAGACCGGCGTGGCATAAAATTTCATCAGCTTGTCGGCCAGTGGCGCACCGATCATCGCGCCGCCGCCGAAACCCATGATCGCCATGCCGGTGGCCATGCCGCGCCGGTCCGGAAACCACTTGATCAGCGTCGACACCGGCGATATGTACCCGAGGCCAAGGCCGATGCCGCCGATCACGCCGGAGCCCAGCCACATCAGCCAGATCTGGTGGGTGTAAATCCCCAGCGCCGAAATAACCAGCCCGCCGCACCAGCACAGGGCCGATACCACCCCCGCCTTGCGCGGACCGGCATGCTCGAGCCAGCCGCCAAAAATCGCTGCCGACGAGCCAAGAAAAACAAAAAACAGCGTGTACATCCAGCCCAGCAACGAGATTTTCCAGTCGCACGTGGTAGCGAAGAGCTCGGCAAAAAATCCCATTTCCTTGGCGCACGCGACCGGATCCTTGATGCCGATTGCCTTCGACAGCGGCAACCAGAACACCGAAAAGCCGTAGGCCATACCGATACACAAATGAATCGCCAGTGCCGCCGGCGGCACCAGCCAGCGATTGAAGCCGGCGCCGGCGATGGTTTTTTCCTTGGCCAAAAAATCGAACATGTCGGTTGTCTCCTCTATTGTTTTCATATGCTTGGCAGTGCTTATATTTTGTTGTAGCCTGCGCAAGAGCTCGGCCGAAAATAACACTGAATAATTGATAGATCAATAGGACGGAATTTACCGCATGTTCAAAGTCACCATCCATCCGCACTGGGAAATCGTGCAGGGTGCAAAAAACTCGCTCGACACGACCGCCCTGCTCGCGCTGCTACGCGCCATCGAGCAAGGTGGTTCAATTGCGCAAGCCGCCAAAAGTGTCCAGGTGTCGTATCGCCATGCGTGGGGTTTGCTCAAGGATGCCGAAGTCGTGTTCGGGCAGGCGCTGATGCATACCCAGCGCGGACGCGGCACGGTGCTGTCGCCGCTGGCGCAAAAACTGCTGTGGGCCGACCGGCGCATTGCAGCGAGGCTGTCGCCCACGCTGGAAAGTCTGGCATCGGAACTCGAAAGTGAACTCGGCAAACTGGCCAACAACACGACCGGCGCAGTGCGCCTTGATGCCAGCCACGGGTTTGCCGTGGCCGCATTGCTCAATCAATTGCACGCCATTGAATTGCCCGTCGAACTGCGCTACCGCAACAGCACCGACGCCGTCACCGCGCTGGCCCGCCGCGAATGCCATCTGGCCGGATTCCATGTCCCGCTGGGTCCGTTTGAACACCGCGCCGCAGCACGCTACCTGCATATCCTGAAAGACAAAGAGCATTGCCTGATCCATCTGGCAGTACGCCGCCAGGGCTTGTTCGTCAATCCGGACAACCCTTTGCACATCACGGGCCTGGACGATCTGCAGCGTCACGACCTGCGCTTCGTGAACCGTCAGGCCGGTTCCGGCACGCGGGCGCTACTCGAACTGATGCTGGCCGATAGTGGCATCCCGACCAGCGCGATCAATGGTTTCCAGAACAGCGAATTTACCCATTCGGCGGTGGCCGCCTACATCGCCAGCGGCATGGCCGACGTCGGCTTCGGCGTGCAGACAGCGGCCGAGCGCTTCGGCCTGACCTTCATCCCGCTGGTGCGCGAACGGTATTTTTTTGCGATCGAAAAAGCGGCGATGGATTTGCCGCTGATACGGCAGGTGCTGAGCGTGATCCGCTCGGAGGCCTATCGCGCCAGCGTCAATGCGCTGGCAGGCTACGAGGCAGGCGATACCGGCAAGGTGCTGTCACTCGACGAGGCCTTCGGCCAGCATTAAATCCGGTCAGAACGCCACCCCGGCAACGAGCACGATATTGGCAAACGGCGTGCACTCGCCGGTCCGCACGATCGCGCGGGCGCTGCGCGTGTGCTGCTTGAAGTCGGCATGGCTCATCGTCAGCCGGCCGGGCAATTCCAGCGCGGCGATGGCGCTGGCCATGTCCGGACTGTGCAATGCCAGTTCGCTGGCCAGCACATGCTGCTCGACCTGCATTTCAGTCAGTATCGCCTGCAGCGTGTCGAGCAGGCCCGGGATGCCGCGCGTCAGCGCAAGGTCGATCAGCGGTACGCCGGGCGGTACCGGAAAACCGACATCGCTGATGACAATCGCGTCGCCATGCCCCAGCGACGCGATCAATTGCGACAGCGCGATATTGAGCAAGAGCGTTTTTTTCATGATGGCTTTCCGGTGTCAGTCAAGGCATGGCGATGCGGAATCGAGGTTTGCGCGCCATGCCGCATGACGCTCCAGGCGGCGGCGCGCTGGCCCAGCGCAATCGCCTCGACCACCGGCGCGCCGGCCGCCAGCGCCGCGACAAAGCCGCCGATGAAGGTGTCACCCGCAGCGGTACTGTCGACGGCCACCACCGGATGCGCGGCAAACACCAGCGTGCCTTCGACCAGCGCGGCATGGACACCCTTCGCGCCCAGCGTGACGAG